>NZ_CP133269.1:1225000-1550833 GCF_030915525.1 Neobacillus sp. PS2-9 | reverse complement strand
TACAAATGACCACACCGAATATTTTTCTCTTGGCGGAATATGATGCTTGATTCGGTAATTATTAATCGCTATTTCTTTTTTAAAATACTGCTTTTCGATTTTTGTCCGGCTTTGGTCCATCTGCTGCTTTAATGCATTATTTTCTTCTTGTAGGACTTGTTCCCATTTGGGATCCTCGGACACATCCATCCCATTTTGTTGATACTTTACTACAAAACCTACTATTGCTATAGAAATGACTAGGATGGCAACCATCACATAGGTTCCAGGGCGTCTAAAAATTTTCATCCATTCATTTTTGATTAAATTACCCACGTGTTACCGCCTCCTTTTCAGCCGTTACTTCTAGGAAGCGATCTTCTAGTGTTTTTGCTACTTCTTTGATTCCGTAAACTTGAATATCTTCTGCAACAAAAGCTTTTACAAGGTTAGGTATTTCTTCCTTAGAAAGCTCTACCGATATCCCATTTCTAGAGCGGTTCGCTCGGATACTTGAATAGTGGTTTTGGACAATTAACAAAGCTTTATCGCTTGGAACTACTTCTAACTCATAGGTAGTTTCCGTTCCATGGACAAACTCCTTTACGAGCTGAACATCGATCAACTGACCATTTTGAATAATCCCAATGCGGTCGCACATCATTTCCATTTCGGAAAGTAAATGACTCGAAACAATGACTGCCATACTTTTTTCACGTGCCAGTAGACGAATATAGTCACGGATTTCTCGTATTCCTGCAGGATCTAAACCGTTGGTAGGCTCATCCAGGATTAACACCTTTGGATCATGTAAAAGACATTGAGCTAACCCCAATCTTTGCCGCATTCCAAGTGAATAGGTTTTTACTTTGTCATTGATACGATCTGTTAACCCAACCAGTTCCACTGTTTCAGCGATTTTTTCCTTTGTAATCCCTTTTCCCATCCGCGCATAGTGGACGAGGTTTTGATAACCAGTTAAAAATTTATACATTTCTGGATTTTCGACGATAGCACCCACATGTCCCACCGCATTTTCAAAATCAGCTTTGATGCTCGATTGGCCGATGATGATATCTCCTGAGGTGATCCCCATTAAACCGACAATCATTCGGATAGTCGTTGTTTTCCCAGCACCATTCGGGCCAAGGAAGCCGAAAACTTCGCCTTTATTTACTTTAAAACTGATATTATCAATGATAGTTCTTCCTTTAATCACTTTAGTTACGTTTTTTAACTCTACGATTGTTTCCAATTTTCCTCTCCTCTCTTTAGCCGTCCACTATAGTGTACATTATTTCGGAAAAATTCTCCTGTTTTTAAGAGCATGAGTTCGTGAATTGTTAACAAAATATTCATATAATTACAAGGGATTTAAAGTATTTTTTTATAAAATAAGATTGTATCTGTAAAAAAGAAAGGATGTGGCCCATGCTATTAAAGCCGCGCTATAAGTCCAATGAATTGATCATTATGAAATCACTATTCATGAGAACGAATTTGTCAGCAAAGGATAAAAAATATTATTTAAAACTTGAAAAAGGATACCAAGGTGAGATGAAGTTTGACCAATATACTAGTAAGTTGCAAAATGATTTGTATTTTATAAACGATTTATGCATTGATTTTAACAATGCGAATTTCCAAATTGATACATTAACCATTTCTCAAAGTACAATCTTTCCTTTTGAAGTAAAGAATTTTGAGGGGAATTATTTATACGAAAATGATAGTTTTTATACTTTATCCAGGGACGAAGTTCAAAATCCATTAGATCAATTAAAGCGAAGTTCATCTCTATTACGCCAGCTAATCAAAAATATTGGTTTTCATACACCTATAGAAGGAAATGTAATCTTTATTAACCCCGATTTTACTTTATATCAGGCCCCTCTTAACAAACCAATTATTTATTCAACACAGCTTAATTCCTATATGAAAAAATTAAACCAGCTTCCTTCAAAATTAACATCTAATCACAGGGAGCTTGCAGAAACATTAATCTCGATGCATCAAAATAAATCCCCCTATTCCCGTTTTCCGCCATATAGATATGACCAAATGAAAAAAGGAATTATTTGTCCTGATTCTAATTCATTTTTAATTTGTAAAGATGATAAGAAACTAGTTTGTGTAGATTGTGGATATGAGGAAGAACTTAAAACAGGTATTTTAAGGAGTGTAGAGGAGCTAAGACTTCTTTTTCCTGATTTAAAAATTACAACTAATCTAATCCATGAGTGGTGTAATGTGATCCATTCTAAAAAGTTATTAAGACGTATACTAATGGAAAATTTAATGGCAACTGGGTATGGTCGGTGGGTGTTTTTCGAGTAGTATTTGATTGTTTTCTGGGGTAAAAAGCTGTTTTATTTTTCGACACTTTTATTGATCGTGGGTTTGGGCATTCTACGTTACCAATTTCTTCTTTTCTTCATAGACTCGGGCACGTAGAACCTTTCTACGTTACCCATCTACTCTTTTCATCATGGACTCGGGCACGTA
Source organism: Neobacillus sp. PS2-9 (assembly GCF_030915525.1). NCBI lineage: Bacteria > Bacillati > Bacillota > Bacilli > Caryophanales > Bacillaceae > Neobacillus > Neobacillus sp. PS2-9. Next base: position 1,548,349 of record NZ_CP133269.1, on the reverse strand, counting down.
GGACCTTTCTACGTTACCCAACTACTCTTTTCCTCATGGGTTCAGGCACGTAGGACCTTTCTACGTTACCCATTTCTTCTTTTCATCATGAAGTCGGGCACGTAGGACCTTTCTACGTTACCCAACTACTCTTTTCCTCATGGGTTCAGGCACGTAGAACCTTTCTACGTTACCCACTTCATCTTTTCATCATGGGTTCGGGCACGTAGGACCTTTCTACGTTACCCAACTACTCTTTTCCTCATGGGTTCAGGCACGTAGAACCTTTCTACCTAACCGTAACCTCAACACTTTTTTGCACTTAACCCAACATAAAAAGCCCTAACCAACCATTATGTTTAGGGCCTACATATATCAATTATTTTTCATCAGATACACGTGTGATTTTAATATCCTTTAATAACTCACGAACAACGTAGCTGGCCATGATCAGACCGGCTGCTGATGGGACGAATGCATTCGATGCAGGCGGCATTTTCGCCTTACGAATTGGCGCATTTTCTTTCCCTACTACTTTTACAACTTCTTCTCGAACCACAATTGGACTTTCATCCGAAAATACAACTGGAATCCCTTTATGAATGCGTTCCTTACGAAGCTTTGTACGAATCACCTTTGCAATGGGATCCGTATGTGTTTTAGATATATCCGCAATTTGGAACCGCGTTGGGTCCATCTTGTTGGCTGCTCCCATACTTGAAATAATCGGGATATTTCGCTTTAAACATTCCTTCATTAAATGAATCTTATACATAATCGTATCAGAAGCATCCACAACAAAATCTAATTTATGGCCGAAAATCTCTTCGTACGTTTCTTCTGTATAGAACATCTTAAGGGCAATCACTTCACAGTCTGGATTTATATCTTTAATCCGTTCCTGCATAATCTCTACTTTTGGTCTACCTACTGTTGAAAGCAAAGCAATTAGCTGGCGGTTGACGTTTGTAATATCCACATCGTCCTTATCAATTAAGACTAAGCGGCCAACGCCAGAACGGGCAAGAGCTTCAGCAGCAAATGAACCGACACCCCCGATTCCCAAAACAGCAACCGTACTATTTTTCATGATATCGAGGCCTTCTTTACCAATGGCAAGCTCATTACGGGAAAATTGATGCAGCATGATGTTCCTCCAAAATAAATTTCATTTTTATCTTTTATTATCTTTTACCCTAAAAAATATAACATACAATCCTATAAAAACAAGTATTTAGATAGGAATTATGAAGATAGAGAGCAAAAGAAAACCTCCATAGCAATTTTGCTGGAGGTTGTTGTTAAACAAATAAATAGAAGAGTCCCAATGATGCCGTCGCTTATGTCCATCGTTTTGAAACCCGCACTCAGCAGGTGGGTTCCCTGTTCCCGATATTGTAAGTCCCCTAACCCGTCAAAGGGTGAGGCATTTACGCAATCAGAAAAACTCCGGATTCCCGAATAAATAATGTTCGGTCAAAACTTCAGGTAACACAACGTACATTTCAGGACTCTTCTCGATTGACTTAATCATATCATATTTAAAAGTCTGCTTCAAGGATTCATGAAAGCGAATTCTTGTTATTTATTAACATTTAATGACAAATTCAGTTCCTTTAATTGAGCTTCTGAAACTTCACCTGGTGCATTTGTTAATAAGCAGCTTGCACTTGCTGTCTTAGGAAATGCAATAGTATCACGTAGGTTTGTGCTGCCAGCAAGAAGCATAACTAAACGGTCAAGCCCTAATGCAATACCACCATGTGGCGGAGTACCGTATTCAAATGCATTCAATAAGAAACCGAATTGTTCTTTTGCTTCTTCAGGAGTAAACCCAAGGATGCTGAACATCTTCTCTTGAATATCACGCTCAAAAATTCTCAGTGAACCGCCGCCAAGCTCATATCCATTCAACACAAGGTCATATGCTTGAGCACGTACTTTTCCAGGATCTGAGTCTAACAATTCAAGGTCTTCCCTAAATGGCATTGTAAATGGATGATGGGCAGCATAATAACGGCCTTCTTCTTCATCGTACTCTAACAATGGCCAGTCTGTGACCCATAAGAAATTGAACACACTTTGATCAATTAGATTTAACTCTTTTCCAAGCTTCGAGCGAAGCGCCCCTAGAGAATCAGCAACTACACTCTTTTTATCAGCAACAAACAAAAGTAAATCACCTTCAGCGGCTTCAAGACTTGCTGTCAGTGCTTGCACATCTTCCTCAGTGAAGAATTTCGCAATTGGTCCTTTTAGTCCTTCAGCATCTACTTTAAGCCAAGCCAGCCCTTTCGCACCATATACAGCTACGAACTCAGTTAAAGCATCAATGTCTTTACGTGAATATTTTTCTGCAGCACCTTTAACATTAATCGCTTTTACTTGTCCACCATTGGCAACAGCTGCAGCAAATACTTTAAAGCCAGAATCCTTCACAATCTCAGAAAGGTCAACTAGTTCTAGTCCAAATCGCGTATCTGGCTTATCGGAACCGTAACGGCTCATCGCTTCATCATAAGTCATACGTGGGAAGGCTGCTGGAATGTCTACGCCTTTTACTTCTTTCATAAGCTTTGACATCATTGTTTCCATCATTCCCATGATATCCTCTTGGCTTAGGAAGCTTGTTTCAATATCAATTTGGGTAAATTCAGGTTGACGGTCTGCACGTAAATCCTCGTCACGGAAACAACGGGCAATTTGATAGTAACGCTCCACTCCACCAACCATTAGTAATTGTTTAAATAGCTGTGGTGATTGTGGCAGTGCATAGAATTCACCAGGGTGAACACGGCTTGGTACTAAATAATCACGTGCTCCTTCTGGAGTACTTTTGGTTAAGATTGGTGTTTCAATATCTAAGAATCCTTCAGAGTCTAAGAAATCTCTAATTTGTTTTGTTACCTGATGACGCATTTTTAAGGTTTCAAAAATAACTGGTCTACGGAAATCTAGGTATCGGTATTTTAAACGAACATCCTCAGATGCATCTGTTTTATCAGAAATCATAAAGGGAGGTGTCTTTGCCTCATTGATAATCGTTACTTTTTCTGCCTGTACTTCAATCTTTCCTGTTTTCAGGTTTTCATTAATTGTTCCCGCTTCACGGCTGACAACTGTTCCAACAATATCGAGAACATATTCATTACGAATCTTTTCAGCTGTTTGTAGTGCTTCCGTTGATAAATCCGGGTTGAATACTACCTGAACAATTCCAGAGCGGTCGCGAAGATCAATAAAGATTAAGCCACCTAGATCACGTCTTTTTTGAACCCATCCTTTTAATGTTACCTTTTGGCCAACGGCTGTTTCTGGAACTTCACCACAAAAATACGATCTGCCATACATCGAATATATCCCCCTTTAAGCTTGCAATTCCTTAAATTGTGCAACGAAAGAATGTAAGTCTAGTTCAACCTGTTCACCTGTCGCCATGTTTTTCACATTGATTTTATTGTTTTTTAATTCCTCATCCCCGAGAATAGCAACAAACTTTGCTTGGAGACGGTCAGCCGCCTTAAATTGCGCTTTGATTTTACGGTTTAGATAATCTCTCTCTGCAGAAAAACCAGCTATTCTAAGCTGCTGTAGAAGTCCTACTGTATAATCTTTAGCTTCATCACCTAGTGCAGCTAGGAAACAATCGATTCCCTGATTCACTTCTAGTTCAATTCCTTCAGCCTGAAGTGCAGCGATAAACCGTTCAATACTTAAGGCGAATCCAATTCCTGGCGTTTCAGGTCCACCAATTTCTTCAGCAAGTCCATTGTAGCGGCCGCCCCCACATAAGGTAGTAATGGCCCCAAATCCCTCGGCATTGCTCATAATCTCAAACGCCGTGTGATTATAATAATCAAGACCTCTAACTAGATTGGCATCGACTTCAAATGGAATATCAAGCTGTGTTAAATACTGCTGTAATTTTTCAAAATAAGACTTTGAATAATCATTGAGATATTCCAAAATGGAAGGCGCCGTTTTCATTAGTTCGTGATCACGGTCCTGTTTACAATCAAGAATTCTTAATGGATTCTTCTCAAGACGGTTTTGACAGTCATGGCAAAACTCACCGATTCGTGGTTTAAAGTGGTTTACTAACGCTTCACGATGGGCCGTTCGGCTCTCCTTGTCACCAAGGCTGTTAATGATCAATTTCAGCTGTTTTAAGCCCATTTCTTTATACAAGTTCATCGCTAAGGAGATGACTTCTGCATCAATGGCAGGGTCGTTACTGCCTAATGCTTCCACTCCAAATTGAACAAATTGACGGAATCGACCGGCCTGTGGACGTTCATATCGGAACATCGGTCCCATATAGTAGAGTTTGACTGGCTGGTTGGCATAGCCAAACATCTTTTTTTCAACAAAGGACCGAACGACTGCTGCAGTTCCTTCTGGTCTTAGTGTGATGCTGCGTTTTCCACGATCTTCAAATGTGTACATTTCTTTCTGAACGATATCCGTACTATCGCCCACTCCTCTTGAAAAAAGGTCAGTATGTTCAAAGATCGGTGTACGAATCTCTTGATATTGATATTTTTCACAAAGTTCTCTTGCCTTCGCTTCAATTAGCTGCCACTTCTCTACTTCACCAGGCAAAATATCCTGTGTTCCTCTAGGGATGCTTATAGACATAGTGGATTACCTCCTCTTCACATTCACAAGTATGTAATTTTTTCCTCTTAACAAAACAAAAAAACTCTCGTCCCTTGTATACAAAATATACAAGGGACGAGAGTTTGTATCCCGCGGTGCCACCCTAGTTGAAGTGCACATGAATCGTATTCCATGCCCTTCCTCTTTTACAGTTAACGCCTGTAACGTTCATCTCCTACTAAAAGTACTTTTTTCAGAGAGAAGCCTACGGAGTGTTCATTCATTAAGACTCATGTAGAAATGCTTTCAGCCTAAGGCATTTCCTCTCTTTTCATGGGTTTGCTTAATTACTATGCTCCATCATTGGTTATACCATGTATGTGTTTTATATTTATATAATAATACGGAGCATTGATAGTAATGTCAAGAGAGTTTTAGGATCTCTCTAAATGTTTTTTTAACTTTCTGACATCCCCAATCGTTAATCCAAATTCTGATGCAAGCTCAAACGAAGTGGCATTCTGTTCTTTTTGGATAAAATCGTGGAAATCAACACCGAAAATCCTGCCCTCCATGGATTGGATGTTCATTCCTTTTTCACTTGACCTCATAATCAATCACCCCTGCCTATTCTTCAATATTTCTATTATCTCCACCATTGATGAAAAACTTGCATCAATGAAAGGAAATTCGCACATATACTGGTCAATTTTAGTAAATAAGGAATGATTTTCAGTTCTAATTACGATAAAATATAATTTAACACTAGAAAAGGAGGGTGTGGATGGTTAAGAAATTTAGTTTCCTGTTATTATCTATCATTCTTATTTTCGGAGCCTTCCTACCACAAGGAAAAAGTAGTGCTGCAACCGGGACGGTAACCGTTTCTTCTGATTCGGTGAATATACGGGGTGGCCCTGGATTAAGCTATCCTCTTGTAAAAGTTGCCAAGCGAGGCGAGAAATATTCAATTGTAAAAGAAAAAGGCGATTGGATTGAAGTTGAGGTGTCTTTTGGTAGTACAGGCTGGGTCGTTAATTGGCTGGTTACTAAGGAAAACATGCCAAAACCATCTAGTACTACTACATCCAGTGGTTCAAAAGGAATGATTGCAAAGGCTAACACCGATCAATTAAGAATTCGTTCAGGTCCTGGGACAAGCTTCCGTATTGTCGGTTTCTTAAATAGAGGGCAAGAAGTAAGCATACTGGACCAAAATGAAAACTGGTACAAAGTTTCCTCCTCATTTGGCGAAGGTTGGGTTACAAGGGATTTTTTAGTCTTAAAAACCGAACCTGCAGATCAACCTAAAGCTACTAGTAAACAAACAAGTACTGGAATAGTAAATGCGGACACACTTAATATCCGAAAAGAATCGTCTGCAACTGGAACTGTTATTGGAAAGCTAACAAAAGGAACGATTGTATCCATTTATTCTAAAGAAAAGAATTGGCTTGAAATTGGATTCGCCAATTTAAAAGGTTGGGTAAGTGCAGAATTTATTGATACTGATGGAAAAGCAGGGAAAGATACATCTAAGAACGAACCAATCGGTATGAATGGTACAGTCACTGCCAACAGTTTAAGTGTCCGCTCAGGATCATCCTTAAATGCAGTCATTATTGGAACTGTAACGGGGGGACAAAGCTTTCCGATTTTAGAAGAGAATAACAATTGGGCAAAAATAGAATATAAATCTGGCAAATTCGGTTGGGTTGCCGGGTGGTACCTTGAGAAATCTAAAGCATCCACCCAATCTGGACAAGCTGTCAAAGATCGTAACGTTACCATCTTACATAATGGAACAAATATCAGAGCATCAGCCAATGTACAAGCCGATGTAATCGAACGGGCAAATGAAGGTACTAACTATCCTGTTCAAAACGTTGTGAATGATTGGTATGAAGTTAAATTGAAGAATGGCAAAACGGGATTTGTAGCAGGTTGGATTGTTTCTATCAACAATTCCAAGACACAGATTGAGAAATCGGGTGGAGAAGGTTACCTTAAAAATAAAACAATCGTTTTAGACCCTGGGCATGGCGGCGGTGATAACGGCACTACAGGAGCAAGCGGCACTCTTGAGAAGGAACTGACACTTCGTACGGCTCGATTGTTGTATGATAAATTAAGAGCTGCAGGTGCAGATGTCTACTTAACCAGGAATAGTGATTCCTTTATTCCTCTTCCCTCGCGTGTAAGTACGGCCCAATCCTACAATGCCGATGCATTTATCAGCCTGCATTACGACAGTAATTTAGATCGAAGTGTTCGTGGAATGACTGGCTATTATTATCATAACTATCAAAAATCACTTGCTGATACTCTTTATGCGTCCACTGTGGCACAAACAAAACTAAAAGATCGTGGAGTACGATTTGGTGATTTCCATGTTGTTCGAGAGAATAATCAGAAAGCTGTGTTAATGGAGCTTGGATATTTAAGTAATCCTGAGGAAGAAATGACTGTGAAATCAGGTGTATTCCAAGAAAATGCTGCATCAGGTTTATTTAATGGCCTGGCTAGGTTTTTCAAAGGAAATTAGAAAAAGCTTGGCACAGAATTTGTGCCAAGCTTTTCTTATGCTTTACTTTCAACGATCAATGTTACTGGACCATCATTAATTAATTCTACATCCATCATGGCACCAAAAACACCCGTCTCCACATGGATGCCTTTTTCACGGAGCAGGTTGTTAAACGCTTCGTAAAGCTCAACTGCCTGCTCTGGTTTTGCAGCATCCATAAAGTTAGGTCTTCTACCCTTTCGGCAATCTCCATATAAGGTAAATTGCGAAACAGATAGAATCTCTCCCCCAACATCTAATAAAGAATAATTCATCTTTTCATCTGCATCTTCAAAAATTCTAAGGTTTGCAATTTTGTCAGCTAAGTAGGCAGCATCCTCTTGCTTGTCGTCGTGTGTAACACCTACTAGCAGAACCAGCCCTTTGGTGATTTGCCCCGTCACTTTTCCTTCAACGGTGACCTTGGCCGCTTTGCTCCGTTGAACAACTACTCTCATGATAAACTCCTTAATTCATAATTCGGCGAACCGAATAAATATCTGGGATTTGCTTAATTCGGTCGACTACCTTTTGCAGATGGCTGACATTGTGAATCGCAATAGACATACTAATGGTAGCCATTTTATTGCGGTCAGATTTGCCTGTTACTGCTGAGATATTTGTTTTTGTCTCATTAACAGCTTGTAGGACTTCGTTCAGTAGACCTCTACGATCATACCCGCTAATTTCAATGTCTACATTATATTCCTTCCGGTCATTCAAGGATGATTCCCACTCTACCGGAATTAATCTAGACTGGGCATCATTGGAATCTATATTCGTACAATCAGAGCGGTGGACAGAAACACCACGCCCTTTTGTAATAAAGCCAACAATTTCATCGCCAGGTACTGGATTACAGCATCTGGACAAACGGATTAATAAATTATCAATTCCTTGTACTCGAACGCCTGATTCGCGTTTTTTTGTTGAAGGAAAAGCTTTTAAATCCGTAATCGCGTTGGCAATGTTCGCCGACTGTTCCTTGTCACGCTTTTTACGCCATTTCTCAGTTAAACGGTTTGCCACTTGTAAAGCAGTGACACCGTTATAACCCACTGCTGCATACATATCCTCTTCATTTGAAAAATTAAACTTCTCTACGACTTTTTTCAGGTTATCCGGAGTTAAAATTTCCTTAATATCAAACTCCATGTTACGGATTTCCTTTTCGACAAGCTCTTTACCCTTGTCGACATTTTCATCGCGGCGCTGTTTCTTAAAGAAAGCGCGAATCTTATTTTTCGCTTGAGAGGTTTGCGCAAGCTTCAACCAATCCTGACTTGGTCCATAGGAATGTTTGGAGGTAAGAATTTCAATGATATCACCTGTTTTTAGACGGTAGTCTAAGGTAACCATCTTGCCGTTTACTTTTGCCCCAATCGTTTTATTCCCAATCTCAGAGTGTATCCGATAGGCAAAATCAATCGGAACAGAGCCTGAAGGCAATTCAATGACATCACCTTTTGGCGTAAACACAAAAACCATATCTGAGAACAAGTCAATCTTTAACGATTCCATAAACTCTTCAGCATTAGCCGTATCGTTCTGGAACTCAAGAATTTCCCTAAACCATGTTAACTTTTGCTCAAAAGTGGAGCTATCACTAATCGCTTTTCCTTCTTTATAAGCCCAGTGGGCCGCAACCCCGAACTCGGCAATACGGTGCATCTCATATGTTCTGATTTGGACTTCAAGCGGATCACCCTTTGGTCCAATTACCGTAGTATGCAAGGATTGATACATATTTGGCTTTGGCATCGCAATATAATCTTTAAATCGACCTGGCATAGGCTTCCAGCACGTGTGAATGATTCCTAAGACCGCATAACAATCCTTAATGCTATTAACTACGATTCGAACGGCAAGTAAATCATAGATTTCGCTGAATTGCTTATTTTGCAAAGCCATTTTACGATAAATGCTGTAAATATGCTTTGGCCGGCCTGACAACTCTGCTTTAATGGAGACTTCACCCATTCGGTTTTTTACTTCATCGATAACATCTTCTAAATATTGCTCTCGTTCCGCACGTTTCTTTTTCATTAAGTTAACAATCCGATAATATTGCTGTGGATTTAAATATCGTAATGCGGTATCCTCCAACTCCCACTTAATCTTAGAAATACCAAGACGATGTGCTAAAGGTGCAAAAATTTCAAGTGTCTCATTTGAAATCCGACGTTGTTTTTCCAGCGGAAGATGCTTTAGTGTCCGCATATTATGCAGACGATCAGCCAGCTTAATCAAAATGACACGGATGTCTTGAGCCATAGCAACAAACATTTTCCGGTGGTTTTCGGCCTGCTGTTCCTCGTGCGATTTATATTTAATTTTCCCTAATTTTGTTACACCGTCGACAAGCATCGCCACTTCGCCGTTGAAAGCTACTTCTATATCCTTTAAGGACACAGTTGTATCTTCAACAACATCATGAAGAAAACCCGCTGCTACCGTTGCAGGATCCATCTCCAGGTCAGCTAATATTCCAGCTACCTGTATGGGATGAATAATGTACGGTTCCCCTGATTTTCTATATTGTTCACGGTGAGCATGTTTGGCGAATTCATACGCCTTCCTAACTAACGCAACATGCTCCTCATTTAAATAGTTGCGGGTCTTGTCGATGACTTGGTCGGCTGTTAACACTTGATCATTCGCCATGAAATCACCTTTATTTTCATCTCATTTTATTTATTCAATGTTATTCGTATAAAATTGTTACTAATTTAGAATGATTGTTTCTATTATCAGAAAAAATCACGAAGATGTAAAGAGATTGAAAGCTTTTTTCCAAAATTTAAAGAAATATGTCGAAAAAAATGAAGCGGAAGCTCCGAAATTATATAAAGAGAGCACTCGTTTTCGGAGTGCCCTCTAGCAGGTTTAATAGTGCATTAATGTTAATATATCATAACCGTCGAGTTTTTTACGTCCATCTAAGTAACTTAACTCAACTAAGAAAGCGATACCAGCAACAACTCCACCAAGCTGTTCCACTAATTGGATGGTTGCTTCAATCGTGCCGCCTGTCGCTAACAAATCATCTGTGATTAGTACACGCTGACCAGGTTTAATAGCGTCTTGATGGATTGTTAGAACATCTTTACCATATTCAAGGCCATAGCTTACTTTTATTGTTTCTCTAGGTAATTTACCCTCTTTACGAACAGGGGCAAACCCCAAACCAAGTGAATAAGCCACAGGACAACCGATAATGAATCCACGAGCTTCAGGTCCTACAATCAAGTCGATTTGCCTATCTTTTGCATATTCAACGATTTGGTCTGTTGCATATCTATATGCATCACCATTATTCATTAAAGGGGTAATGTCTTTAAATTTAATTCCTGGCTTAGGCCAATCAGGCACAATTGTAATAAATTCCTTTAAATCCATTCTTTAATTGCCTCCTCAGTCTCAACTGACTCATGAATCATTTGATCGAACCAGTTTTTTAATTCCTGGAAGGATGAAAACAGTAAATCCTTTTCAAGAGCGTACTGTTTCTGTTTGATTTGATAAGTTCTTGAGTCAGTTAATTCACGCTTCTGCGTTTGATTATTCAAAGTGATAAATCCATTGTTTATTGTAACAAAATCCAGTTCAGAAAACACCTTTGACATAAAGATAATTGTTTCCTGCGACCAGCCGCGGTGCTTGGCAATGACATCTCCGTGACGATTAAGGTCTAATGGTCCCTTTTTTAACAAATATGCATAGAACCATTTAAAGTGATCACGAGTCGGTACAGTACTGAAAAAATCACTGGATTCTTTATAAAAATAGGCATAAATCCTTGCTGGTTGTTTCCCTTTAAACAAATCAGATAGGATTTCCATTGATGGTGGGAAGTCCACCAGGACGATATTTGCATGATGTCCGTCAAAGGCCTCTGCTTCTTCTTTTGTTTGAATGAAGGTGGTGTCCGGCAGGAAGCTTGCGTTTATTTTATCAAGATGCTCCTTATTGAACACAATAAGCTTTCTGTTTTCGGAAGGTACCGTTTGGGCGATATGGTTGATTCGCTTTTGCCCGCGATAGTCAAATAACTGCCACGATTCAACTGCGAGATCGTGGATAAAGATTTGTGGTTTACGTATATTGTTCCATTCATTAATAGATAATTCTCCAATTAATGAAATTTTCGAGGCAGGAGAGATTTGATCTACTAAAGCTCCTAGTCCAAAGCCAATCCCATCTAGATTGGAACCATCCTCATTTACCAAAACCTTAAGATGATTTTGCTCACTACCAATTTTTCTCATACTGGCAATATCAACATTATTTATTAAAACTTTTGGTTTGGGGTTGTCCATACCAAAAGGAGAAAGTAAGTTCATTTCATCTAATGAAGATAGATGAACATCTTCAAGACGAACTTCTTCGTCTAGATAGGTGACCGGGATAAGGTGCTCATCCGTTAGCTGGTCTTCTGCAAGGCTATTAAGCCGCTCTCGAAGGTCTGCTACATTATCGAGATTTAAAGTCATTCCAGCAGCCATTGGATGTCCGCCAAAATGAGGCAGAATATCTCTACATGTCGATAAATTTTTAAAAAGGTCAAAACCCTCTATACTTCGGGCTGAACCTTTTGCAATGCCCTTTTCTGAGTCAAAGCATAAAATAATGGTTGGACGATAATACTTATCAACCAGTCTGGATGCAACAATTCCTACTACTCCTGCATTCCAGCCTTCCTTCCCAATGACAAGGACTTTATTGCTGTCAACCGGGTAATTTTTTTCAACGATTTCAATCGCTTCAGCAGTGATTTCATTTACGATGGTTTGCCTTGTCTTGTTCAACGCATCCATTTCTACCGCTAGCTGGTGCGCTTCTTCAGGATCATCTGTCAGAATCAGTTGAACTGCCATATCTGCATCTTCTAATCTCCCAACTGCATTAATCCTTGGGGCGAGTGTAAAACCTATCGTTTCCTCATTAATAGCTGTAGGGTCTACTCCAGCTAATTTAAAAATAGCTTTAAGTCCAACATTTTGCGTTACTTTCAGCTTTTCTAAGCCCTTTTTTGCAATGAGGCGGTTTTCCTCCGTTAAGGATACTAAGTCGGCAATCGTACCGATGACGGCAATTTCAAATAAATGCTCCGGCACTTCACCATACAATGCATGGGCAAGTTTAAATGCAACCCCTACCCCGGCCAGTTCCCGGAAAGGATAAATGCTATCAGGCAGCTTCGGATGAATGATTGCAAGGGCTTCTGGTAGAACAGGACCCGGCTCATGGTGATCCGTAATAATAAGGTCCATACCAAGCTCTTTTGCTATCGACGCTTCATGCACAGCTGATATTCCTGTATCCACAGTTATAATTAAGTTTATTCCAGATTCCGCAGCATGACGGAATGCACGTTCATTCGGTCCATATCCCTCTGTAAAACGATTCGGGATATAAAATTGTACATTTGCACCAAGGTCACGCAGTGTCATCATTAACACCGAGGTGCTGCTTACACCATCCGCGTCATAGTCGCCGAAAATGAGAATAGGTTCTTGTTTTTCAATCGCACCACGAATTCTATTAACCGCGATATCCATTCCTTTTAAGAGAAAAGGATCATGAAATTCTTCCTTACCAAATAAAAAATACCGTGCAGATTCTACGGTATCTAAACCACGATTGACAAGTAGTGACGCAACTAGAGGTGTTATCTTTAATTCATTTTCCAGTTGTTTAACTAGATGGTTATCAGATTTGCGAACAATCCATCTTGTTTTCGACTTTAACATACGTGTGTTCACCCCTCAGACTTTATTATTATACAGGAGGAACAACTCTGTTTCAATCAAAAGAAAAAACCGCAGATGGTCTGCGGTTTTTAAATGTTTACACCTGTGGTTGATCAGAGTATTTTTTCTTTTCTTTCACCGTTTTAATGACGCCTTTTTTATTTAATTCTCTAGATTTAAACACAACCCATAAAGAAGCTGCAATAAATACAGAAGAGTAAACACCTACAATTAGTCCTACAAACAAAGCAATATTGAAGTTACGAATGGATTCTCCACCAAATATCATCATTGCTAAAACTGTAATTAAAACAGTTAATACTGTGTTAAAGGAGCGAGTTAATGTTTGGCGAATACTTACATTCACAACATCAGCAATGTCTTGGAATGTTCTTAAGCGTTTTTTCTTATGCATGTTTTCACGCATACGGTCAAAGGTAACAATGGTATCGTTGATTGAGTAACCAACAATGGTTAGAACAGCTGCAATAAACGTTAAATCCACTTCTAGTCTCGTGATACTAAAGAAAGCAACCATAAAGAATGCATCGTGCAGTAACGAAGCAATCGCAGCAATCGCCATCGCCAATTCAAAGCGAATGCTTACATAAATAATAATCCCTATTGAAGCGATTAGCAGAGCAATAAGTGCGTTCTTGGCCAATTCTTTACCAACGGTAGGAGAAACTGTACTAACATTTGGCTCAGAACCAAATTCCTTTTTAAAATCTGATTTCAACTCGGCAATTTCATCTTTTGATAAAACACCAATCATTCTTGCCGCGCCAATTTCCTTTTTGTCGCCAGAGATAACGATATCATCAGGTTTCAAGTCATGCTTTTTAAAAGCACTTTCTACTTTTTCTACAGTAAGAGGTTTATCAGATAATACCTCTACACGTGTCCCACTTGAAAAGTCAATTGAAAGATTCAAACGGAAAACTAAAAGTATAATTACACCAGCTGTAAGAAGAACACCTGATAAAATGAAAAACTTCTTGCGATTCTTAACAAAATCGATTTTGTCAAATCGAGTTGGAAGATCTAACGTATCATAGTTTTCAGCTATATTTTTAATATTTGATTGTTTAACACCAAACCAGCTTGGTTTCTTTTTAAAGATTCCACTGTGAACCCATAGCCCAAGTAGTAATCGTGAACCGTAAACGGCGGTTAAGAAACTCATTAGGATACTGACAATTAACATCGTCGCAAAGCCTTTTACAGAGCTTGTCCCGTAGAAGAAAAGCACTCCGGCTGTTAGGATGGTAGTCAAGTTTGAGTCAAGAATGGATGTAAATGCATTTTTTTCACCAGCTTGGAAAGCTGATTTAATAGATTTACCAACCTTAATCTCTTCCTTAATTCGCTCATAGGTAATAATATTGGCATCGACAGCCATACCCACCCCTAGAATAATCGCGGCAATCCCCGGTAGGGTAAGAACACCATTCATCCAATCAAAAATTAATAAAACTAAATAAATATAAATGGATAATGTAACAGTAGCGATGAAACCAGGGAAACGATAGTAGAAAATCATGAATAGGTAAATAATTGCAATACCAATGATTCCTGCTAAAATCGTATCATTTAACGCTTGCTCACCAAACTTCGCTCCTACAGAAGTGGAATACACTTCCTTAAGCTTGACTGGTAATGAACCTGCATTTAATAGCGAAGCCAATGTTTTAGCTTCTTCAGCTGTGAAGCTACCAACAATGGAAACTGAATCTTGGTTAAATATTTGCTTTACAGTTGGAGCTGACAAATATGTTGGATTTGGTTTTGTTACCTCATTTTTAAAGGAATCTTTTCCTTCTTGAAAATCAAGCCAAATAACTAGGACGTTATTTGGAGCCATATTCATAATTTCTTCTGATACTTTTCGGAACTTATCAGCGCTCTTTAATGATAGAGAAACACTTGGTGCTCCGTTTTCGTCAAATGTCTGCTTAGCTCCACCCTGCTTTAAATCTGATCCGTCCATCATTAGACGATCATTGGCATCGCGGAAGGTTAAGTTCGCTTGTGTTGACAGAATTTCACGGGCCTTGTTTTGATCCTTAACGCCAGCAAGTTGAACACGAATCCGGTTATTTCCTTCAATTTGAATACTTGGTTCACTTACACCTAGAACATTAATACGCTTGTCCAGTGCTTCAGCGGTACTGGCCAATACTTCCTTGTCAATTTTTTGACCTTTCTTCGCTGGCTTAACCTCGTACAAAACCTCAAATCCACCTTGAAGGTCTAGTCCAAGCTTAATATTGTTTAAAATGTTCTTTGCTGTTGCTCCCATTGTGCTTCCAATAATAAGGACCACAAGAAAGAAAGCAATGATTCTACTACGTTTTACCATTATGTATTGTTCCTCCTTAGTGCATGTGCATTTGCACTGTTACGTAAAAACTCTTACAAGCCTTATATAATAATAAAAATAAAGTCACTGCTACCATTATGGAATAACTAAGAAAAGCTGTCAATTTGAAAAACGTGGGATTATTTCAATAACTCTTTCAATTCATTCTCATCATCAAAAGAAAACTCCACAGTTTTATATGCCTCAATGGTTGCATAGCTCATATAATCACTTACTCTCACAGAAAGAATTTCTTGGATAATCTCGTATAGTTTCATTTCATTCTTTATTTTTTTCCACTTTTTCTTTATTAAGAAATTCCAAAGCTCATTCTCCGAAACAGAATCATATCCAAGCAAGTGAAATTCAGAGAGTTTACTTGCTAATGCGGGTTGTACTTGGATACGAAAATGATCGTATATCTGGCTATTATCCATTCAAACTGCCCCCTTGGGGAAACCCCCTGATTAATTGAACCTTACAAAAAGCTCTTACTACTTGTCATGCTTTGTCCACCCTTAGGCATATAGTTAATTGTATATGAATTCTTCTTTTTTGAGAAGGTGGGAATCAGCATGTCGAAGTTTTTAAAAGGGACGTTTATCCTATTAATTGCAGGATTTATTACAAGGATACTTGGTTTTATTTATCGAATCGTTCTAGCGCGCAGTATTGGTGAAGAAGGCGTCGGTTTATATATGATGGCATATCCCACGTTTATTCTTGTGGTCACGATTACACAACTCGGGCTTCCAGTAGCTATCTCTAAAAATATTGCAGAGGCTGAGGCAAGGCGGGATTATGCGGAAATAAAAAAAATACTTGTAGTCTCCCTTGCCATAACCATTGGATTATCAATTATTATCACACCTGCTATGATTTTACTGGCGCCATTTTTATCCACTACACTTTTTACCGACCCAAGAACGTATTATCCACTCATGGCGATTGCACCAGCACTACCTATTATTGCGGTCTCTTCTGTTTTACGAGGATACTTTCAGGGACGCCAAAATATGCGCCCGTCAGCCATCTCTCAAGTATTAGAACAATTTGTAAGAATATCCATCATCGCAACAGCAACAAAAACATTCCTGCCTTATGGAGTTGAATACGCTGCAGCGGCAGCAATGGGGGCTTCGGTTTTAGGGGAATTACTATCACTCATTTATCTTTTAACTATGTTTAAATTAAAAAAACGATTCAAGCTCAGAAAGGATTTCTTTCAATTTATCCATAAGGGAAAACGAACCTTTAAGGATTTAATGGAGATTGCCATTCCAACTATGGGAAGCCGAATGATTGGTTCGATTGCATGGTTCTTTGAACCGATTGTAGTAGCACATAGTTTAGCTCTTGCAGGGGTAGTTGCCGTGAATGCAACGAAACAATACGGTGCCTTAACCGGCTATGCCATGCCGTTATTAATGCTTCCTTCTTTTGTTACCTTTTCATTAGCTACTTCCCTTGTCCCGGCAATCAGTGAGGCAAATTCGAAAAATAATCATAAATTAATTGAGTATCGCCTCCAGCAAGCATTAAGGTTCGTCTTTTTAACAGGAGGACTTGCTGTGATTGTACTTTACGTACTCGCTGACCCGCTCATGCAGCTTATGTACGGTTCTGCCAAAGGATCTTACTTCATTCAGATTATGGCACCATTTTTCCTTTTTTATTACTATCAAGGACCACTACAAGCCGTACTCCAAGCACTAAACCTTGCAAGAGCAGCAATGATTAATAGTTTAATTGGTGCGGTGGTTAAAACAGCCGTCATTTTTCTACTCGCTTCCCAGCCTTCCTTTGGCATTACCGGGGCAGCACTAGGAATTATCGTTGGCTTTGTCCTTGTAACGGGTCTACATTTCGCGACAGTTCTAAAGAAGGTTTCATTTTCCTTTTATATCCGGGACTATGTGAAGGGATTCATAGCAATGGGAGTAGCTGCTTGGTGCGGCTACTGGCTCTTCGAAAATATCTTATTAGAGATACATTTGGTGATACGTGTCTCTTTCGCAGCCTTTTCTATGACCTTATCTTATTCAATCCTGCTCCTTATTTTTGGTTTAATCAAAAAGGATGAGCTTAAACGAATTCCGTGGATAGGAAAGTTTATTACCACATAAAAACAGAAAAGGTTGACCCAATCTAAAGGGTCAGCCTCTTCTTAGTCTTCATCCTGTAAGTCAATGTAGAATTCTCCATTCTCATAGCTACAAAAGGAAATTTTCTTAACATCACGGTATCCTTTTTTCTTCAGTTCTTGGCGCAGCCATAAATTTGTCTTATTAATTCTTTTTAAGTTTTCTTCTTCAATCGTCCCATCTAAGATTAATGGGACAGTAATATCCCCCTGCTTTTGCTGTTCCTTACTATTCTTTAATTTTTCAATTACTGACAAACTACCTGAGGATTCTAATATCGCGAATTCCACATCCGCAATGCTGCGAATATCCTTCTCCCTTAATTGGGTCATTAAATCATCAAAATTGTAGCGTTGCTTCCGCATTGCATTTTCATCAATTTTCCCTCTATTGATAATAATGGTTGGTTGACCATCGACCAGGTCACGAAACTTTTTACTTTTCAGCGAGATTAGAGCGAGAGTAATTTGAATGATCATCAATAAAACCATCGGTATCACCGAGTGAAGCAGTGGGTCCTTTGTATTTTCAATGGCAATAACCGCCATTTCACCAATCATGATAAAAACGACTAGATCCAGGATGCTTAACTCACCAATTTCCCTTTTGCCCATTAATCTAAAAATAACAATGATTAATAAATACAAAAATAAGGTCCTGAAAATGATACCTAAATAAACGTCCACAATATTTTCTCCCCTTTTTTAGTCGTATTCATTGTTTGCATTTTTGAAAAAAAAAATAAGGAGAATTATTTTCCAACGCTTTTAAAATGAGGAAAATCATAAAATTTTAATTCTACTTTTCTTCTTCCACGAATACGCTTGTACTAGGTAAAAAACTGTTTCTAAGGCCTGAGACTTAACCAAGTAGAAAGTCAGGCCTAAGGCAACTGAAGGAGGAGAGCTAAAATCGAATCAAAAAGCTTTGGTACATCCATTTTGTACGGATTAATTTTCATCTTTGCCTTTGCCGTGATTTCAAGCCTTATTTTTGCGTTTATTCTAAGGTATACCTCTGCTAAAGAAGGATCACTTCAATATGTAATTACGGCCTTATCATTTATTGGGCTTTTTGGAGGAGGATTTCTTTCAGGCGGAAAGCGGAAAGAAAAAGGCTGGCTAATTGGGGGATTAACTGGTCTAATTTACTCCATTGTTGTTTTCTTATTTCAATACTTAGGCTATGATCGCCTCTTTGACGCAGAGCAAGTCATTTATCATACTTGCTATACACTCATCGCCATGATGGGTGGAATTTTAGGGGTTAATATTTCAGCTGGCAATACAAGATCTGCGTAACCAAAAATTAAGAAAAGCGTAAGCGCCTTGTTCAGCCCCGACAGGCAAATGTTCTTCGGCAAGAAAAGTCGCTCTTTGACTTTTATTGCAGAAGGTTATTTGACCCGAGGGGCTAGGCGCTGGAGCTGGACAATTCTCGAAGTCGAATTTTAAACTTTCTATACTAAAAAAAAGGAAGCCATTTTGTAAAAGGCTTCCTTTTTGTGTACGATTATTTTGTTAAACTAACGCTTCCCTCACCAGCTTCAGTGACCTCACGAATAGCAGAACGATCGTATGTAAGACGGCTGCCGTCTCCACACTTAATGACTACTTTATTATCATCGATTGAGTCAACAAAACCGTGTAATCCACCAATCGTAACGATTTTATCACCTTTTTTCAACTCGTTTTGCATGTTCGCAACCGCTTTTTGACGCTTTTGCTGTGGGCGAATTAATAGGAAATAAAATAACACAAACATTAATATTAATGGAATGATTGTACTAATTCCTTGCATCTTGTTTCCCTCCTTTCAAAAAGGTTCTATTAGAAATTTTTCGCGTTCGGTTTATTAAAACCATAACGTTCAAAAAACTCTTCGCGGAAATCACCAAGCCTGTCTTCCATGATGGCTTGTCTGACCTGCTCCATTAATCTTAACAGAAAATAAAGATTATGGTAAGACGTTAAACGAATTCCGAAAGTTTCATCACATTTAATCAAGTGGCGAATATAGGCTCTACTATAATTTCGGCAAGTATAGCAATCACAATTTTCATCAAGCGGTCCAAAATCTCTTGCAAATTGTGCATTTTTCACAACAAGTCTACCCGTACTTGTCATTAAGGTACCATTTCTGGCTATTCGGGTTGGCAATACGCAATCAAACATATCAATTCCACGAATGGAGCCATCAATTAATGAATCTGGTGAACCCACACCCATTAAATACCTTGGTTTATCAGATGGTAAAAGCGGAGTTGTGAACTCAAGTACACGATTCATCACATCTTTTGGTTCCCCAACCGATAAACCACCAACCGCATAACCAGGGAAATCAAGGGACGTAAGATCTTTGGCACTTTGCTTACGTAGTTCCTCAAATTCTCCCCCCTGTACGATTCCAAATAATCCTTGATCTTGCGGGCGTTGGTGGGCATTTAAACAACGTTCAGCCCATCTTGAAGTACGTTCGACTGACTTCTTCATATACTCAAAGGTAGCAGGAAATGGCGGGCACTCATCAAAAGCCATCATAATATCCGAACCTAAAGCATTTTGAATTTCCATTGCTTTTTCAGGTGATAGGAACAGTTTCTCCCCGCTCATATGGTTCCTAAAATGAACCCCTTCTTCTTCAATCTTTCGGAACTCACTTAAACTGAAAACCTGAAAACCGCCGGAATCTGTTAAAATAGCCCGGTCCCAGTTCATAAACTTGTGAAGGCCGCCAGCCTCCCTAATGATTTCGTGTCCTGGTCTTAACCAAAGGTGATAGGTATTACTTAAAATAATTCCTGCACCCATTTCTTTAAGATCTTCAGGTGACATGGTTTTCACTGTTGCAAGTGTTCCAACCGGCATAAAAGCTGGTGTATCAAACGAACCGTGCGGTGTGTGCACCCTTCCTAAGCGTGCTCCTGTTTGTTTACATGTTTTAATTAACTCATAACGAATTGCAGTCAAATTTATATCTCCTTCCGTGTGCATAAACTTAGATGAGCAACATTGCATCCCCAAAACTGAAGAAACGATATCGTTCTGAAACAGCCGTCTCATAGGCATGCAAAATATTCTCTCTTCCAGCTAATGCACTAACAAGCATAATCAAGGTTGATTTAGGTAGATGGAAGTTAGTAATCATCCCATCGATTGCCTTAAAGGTATAACCAGGGTAAATAAAGATATTCGTCCAGCCACTACCTTCAACAAATCGACCATCATTTGCAGACGCAATGGTCTCCAATGTCCTTGTTGAGGTGGTTCCGACTGATACAATCCTTCCCCCGTTGCTTCTTACTTCGTTTAGTAATCGGGCGGTTCCATCTGTCATCATGTAAAATTCAGAATGCATATCATGCTCCAACACATCCTCGACATTCACAGGACGGAAGGTACCAAGTCCCACATGAAGCGTAATAAACGCAATGTGGACACCTTTTTCTCTTATTTCGCCCAATAAGCTTTCTGTAAAATGAAGGCCAGCTGTTGGCGCTGCTGCTGATCCAGGCTCACGGGCAAATACTGTTTGATATCTTTCCCGATCATCGAGCTGTTCTTTTATGTAAGGCGGCAAAGGCATTTCACCCAATTGATCAAGAACCTCGTAAAAAATACCTTCGTATTTAAATTCCAATACTCTTCCACCATGTTCAGAGGTGGCTGTACAAACAGCGGAAAGAAGACCGTCACCAAAATCGATAACTGTTCCTTCTTTTACTCTTTTTGCAGGTTTTATTAGTGTTTCCCACTGGTCTCCTTCCAGTTGTTTTAACAGGAGGACTTCAATTTTAGCACCAGTGTCTGTTTTAACACCAAAAAGGCGTGCAGGCAATACCCTTGTGTCATTTAAGACAAGGCAGTCCCCTTCACGCAAATACTCTGTAATATTTTTGAATACTTCATGTTTAATTTCGCCTGTTTCCTTATTTAAGACCATTAATCGGCTGTCTGTCCGATTTAATAATGGAACTTGTGCGATTAATTCTTCAGGCAAATGAAAATCAAATAAATCTACTTTCATATTATGACATCCCTAATCTGTTTAAAATAAGTTACCTATTGTTAAGTGGGTACTTCCATACCAAAATGTTGATAGACCGCTGATGTGACCATTCTGCCTCTTGGGGTTCTCTGTAGAAAGCCTATTTGCAGCAGGTACGGTTCATACACATCTTCAATTGTTTCTGCTTCTTCACCAATCGAAGCGGCGATGGTATCAAGGCCGACTGGGCCGCCGCGAAACTTTTCGATAATCCCTTTTAGTAATTTGTGGTCTATATGATCGAGGCCAAGCCTATCTACCTGAAGCAACTCCAATGCTTCTCTAGCAAGAAGTAGGTTTATTGTACCATTACCCTTTACTTGAGCAAAATCCCGCACTCTTCTAAGGAGGCGGTTCGCAATCCGTGGGGTTCCTCTTGATCTTCGAGCAATTTCTGCTGCAGAAAGCTCGTCTATTTCTGTGTCAAACAACTCAGCTGTACGTAAAACAATGTTTTTTAGCTGATCTTCCTTATAATACTCGAGCCTGCTTAAAACTCCAAATCGATCGCGTAATGGAGCTGATAAAGAACCGGCCCTTGTTGTCGCCCCCACCAGTGTAAATGGAGGAAGGTCAAGCCGAACAGAGCGTGCACTAGGTCCTTTACCAATCACGATATCTAGGCAAAAATCCTCCATTGCTGGATACAAAACCTCTTCAATTGTTCGCGGCAGTCGGTGGATTTCATCTATAAATAGTACATCCCCGGGCTCAAGTGCAGTCAGAATGGCTGCAAGGTCCCCAGGTCTCTCAATGGCAGGTCCAGCAGTGGTTCGAATGTTTACGCCCATCTCATTGGCAATAATCACGGCCAGCGTCGTCTTCCCTAAACCTGGAGGTCCATAAAGGAGAACATGGTCTAAGGTTTCGTTTCGAAGCTTGGCTGCCTTAATAAAAATTTCTAGGTTTTCCTTTACCTGGTTTTGCCCAATATATTGCCTTAAGGTTTGCGGTCTCAAGCTTTGTTCAATATTTATTTCGCTCTCATTCACTTCACTTGAAATAATCCGCTCTTCCATCCATCATCACCACCTATTTTAAAAGCCGCTTTAGTGCATTTTTAATGTATTGGTCTGTTGACAGTTGTTCTTTTCTTAATTCAGGTGCAATCTTTTTAATTTCCTTTTCTGAATAACCGAGAGCCTTTAAAGCAAGAATAGCTTCTTCAAAGGCAGTATTGTTTTTTTCTGTATGTATAGGAAGTTGATCTGCATTGAATAAATTCGGGAAAAAGTCTGGAACGATATCCTGTAATTTCCCTTTTAAATCAAGAATCATTTGACGGGCAGTCTTTTTACCTACACCAGGGAATTTCACAAGGAAACTTTCATCCTCATTTTCAATGGCTGTTACCACTTGCTGTACCTCACCTGAAGCAAGAATAGCGAGTGCTCCTTTGGGCCCGATTCCAGATACATTTAATAATTTAGTAAACAACCTTTTTTCTTCTCGGGTTTCAAACCCGTACAGGGCCATAATATCTTCGCGTACATAATGATACGTGTAGACAGTAACCATTGTCTCCAATTTACCAGAATAAATAAACGAATTGGGTGTGGAGATTTGATAGCCAACCCCATTGTTTTCCACCACGATATATTCTGGACTAATAAATTCAACAGTCCCTTTTATAAATTCATACAATACCATTCTCTCCTCTAGTTTCCTGTTGCTCTCATATGCACTGTCTTTCATTTTAACATAAGAATGAAATGGAATTGAAGAAAATAGGTCATAGAAAGAAAAAATCAGGCTGAATGCCACTCAGTCTGATTGAAAAAGAACTATTCTTTTTTTATAGAGTACGGCTTGAAGGTTTCTAACACTTCAACATAATGATCTTTTGATTTAATAGGTATTCCTTGGATCAAATCTTCTTGAGTTTTACTTTCTAGCCTCTTAATATCTATTTGAAAAAAGGATTGTATGATTTTTGAACGGTCTGGTCTACCATTGAAAATAGTCAACACCCCGTCTTCAGTGATTCCAAAAAAGCCATTTGCTTTTAAAAGTGGGGAGATATCATCTACTTGTCTTCTAAATACCATAGTGTACTCATCCATATCAACCATCTGCCACTGGTCATATTTTGCCCAAAAATTCTCCATTGACCAGCAAGTCTCGTGAACTACTTCTTGGCTAATCTCTCCATCTAAATAGACTCTTTCTAAAATCACCGTCATATGCAGTGGTTCTTTCTTCTGTTGATTTAGCGGGGGTTCTTGTTGTGCAGCGGAGCCTGTGATTCCCGGTGCCCAGCCACTAAACATGAAGAGAGTAACAGCAAAAACGGCTATTCCAAACCGGTACATTGCTACCCAAGTGAACCTCATGCTCCTCACCTCTTATTGTTAAAAATTGAACATAATTTACATTCCTAGTTTAGCCTTAAATTGGCTTTTTATCCGTCCTATGTTTTTCACATAAAAAGAGCAAAGCCCGAAGCTTTGCTCTTTCCCTTATTGCCCCCATTTATGAGGTTGACTATCGTTATGCTTGTTGCGATCGCGTCCCATGGTTCCCTCATCTGTTAACACGGTAACCTTTCTTCCCTTTGTGTAGGGCATAACGGCTTTCTTAATGGCCCTTTTTGTTTCGCCTGCCTTGTTGTTATCAGCTAACTTCACTGAAACAATTACCGTATTCCCATAGGCAACTGACTGTACGTCCTGCACATTATTAACAGATGCGACCTTCCTTCTAATTTTTGCCGTAACATTATCTTGGAAATCAGAATCAGTAGCTACGCCAGTATTTCCAGTATTTTTACTTAAATGGCCGTGATAATTCATATCACTGGTACTGAATCGATTATCACGTTGAAAAAAATTCCGATCCTTAGCTGCTAATGGTTTCGTTGGATTAATCGGATTGCCATTTTCGTCCCTATTCTGAAGGACCTTTCTGTTATGCTCCGTTGTCTGCTGGTCCTCATTCCCCATCGTATGATCCATTATTTCTGTTACCCCACCATCATTATCACCAAATAGATTATCTTGTGATGGATGGTTTTCATTGGAGTAATATCCCATCGGCTGTGCTACGTTATTTTTCCCATTAACCCCTGCACGATTATTATAATCTCCATTACATCCTGCCAGCCCAATTGTCATGATGGCTGAAAGAGGAATTATCCACTGTTTCTTGTTCAAGCGAAAAACCCCCTAAAATAACATCCTGAGAGTGACCACTTTTTTCAGAGTCCATCTCATTTATAGGGTGTTATTTTATAGAGGATTTCATTCTGGAAAAATCATTTTACCATTTCCTGTAAATGGTCAACAAATCTTTTTCTTGCATAATACTGTTTAATCGATAAATCGGTTACTTGCTTTAATTTTACAGAATCAGTGTACGATTTTTCTCTAATTAACCGGTTCCATTCCCGAAAAATATCAGCTGGATAGGCTAGTGCATACAGAAAAGCCTCTTCTTGAGCATTTTTTTTCATTTGGTTATGCTTGATAAGCTTTTCAAATGACCAATCTATTGAAGGCAGAATTCGGTTTGCGTATTGTAAATAATCAAAAGCAGGTGGACCGATACAGATTAAATCAAAATCAATTAAATGCAAACTCCCCCTGTGATCGCGTAAAAAATTATGATGCGCTACATCACCGTGTAAAATCACGAAGGGGTCCTTGAAAAAATGACGATACTTTTTTTCCATTCCAGCAAGAGCCCATTTGGCCCAAGAAACCATATCCGCTAAGACTAACTCATTGATAAAATACTTTATGAAAGGAAAATTAGCGGTAAACATATTGAACCGATCTGTCCACTTTTCAAGTAGATGTCCTTTAGGAAGCAAGGTGCGATATCTGGCCTCAAAGAGACTCGTGGTTTGATGAAATTGTTCTAAAAGCTCTAGTCCTTCTTGACGATTCTTTTCAGTATGGAAAGAAAACGCTGTTTTATGTGGAGGCAGATATTCAATACATCCGAAATAAGTCCCTTCAAAAAATAGCTGTTCCTTTACTGAAGGGGTTAAATAGGAATAGGTTTTTGTAAATCCTTCCTTTTTCAGTGTATCGGTAAAGACTTCTTGAAGTCTAAGTCTGCTATTGGTGGAATAGCCTTTTATAATGTAAGTATTTTTCTCTGTTTTCAAAAAAATAACGGTTTTTCGAAGCGGTACAAACTGGGTAATCCTTTCATAAAACTGGGACTGAAAATAAGAGAAGAGACGATCATAATACTCATCGTCTCCTTTTTTGTTGGCTGACATATTAATTGCTTTCATCACGGTAACCAGGCATACCGTAAGGAGCGCTTCCTGGTACTCCCATTCCATAAGGATTCATATACGGTGGTTGAGCGACATTCATTGGACCCGTATAAGGAGCACTGTAAATAGGTGGAGTCGGTGGTACAAATGTTGACGGCATTGTTGCAGGAACACTTTCAGCGGCAGGCATGGCACCCATATAAGGTGTTGCCACAGGACCACCACAACCGCAGTCACCCATTGCAGCTGTACTCATCGGAAACCCTTGAGTTGGATAAGGGTTTTGCATGTAAGGCATTTGACTGCCTGCAACAGGCATCATCATTTCTGGTGATTCAAAATCAGTTACCCCATATGGGTTCATACCGCCCATTTGTGGATATCCGTAAGGCATTTGGCCACCCATACCATAAGGATTTGTCATTCCTGGGTTTCCGTACATCGTTCCAGGCATCATTGGAGCGGCTTGCATGGATTCTCCCGGGTTCTGTGATGGCATTGAAGTCGGAGCCGCACCCATTGGCATTTGACCATATCCAGCTGGCATCTGGCCGTAGCCCATTGGCATTTGACCCATTCCTGCTGGCATCTGGCCGTAGTCCATTGGCATTTGACCCATTCCTGTTGGCATCTGGCCATAGTCCATTGGCATTTGACCCATTCCTGTTGGCATCTGACCATAGTCCATTGGCATTTGACTCATTCCTGTTGGCATCTGACCATAGTTCATTGGCATTTGACCCATTCCTGTTGGTATCTGACCATAACTTGCTGGCATTTCGCCCATTCCTGTCGGCATCTGACCGTAGCCTGCTGGCATTTGACCGAATGCTGCTGGGTCCATATAAGGATTTTGCATCTGCTGCTGGAATCCTGGGTTCTGTGCACCCATCATTGCTCCTGGGTTGTATGCTGGATTCATGACAGGCACTTGTGGCATAAAAGATGATGATTCATCATCATGGAAGTATGGAGCTGCCATACCAGGTGCAGCCGCTGTCATTGGAGCTACGCCTGGATAACCTGGAACCATACCTGGAGCAGGCATCCCCATTCCCTGCATTTGCGGATATGGCATCATCGGAAATCCACCAAATGGTGGGCAAAAGCCCGGACCAGGCATAACGGGCGTCATAGGAACGCATTGTTCTTGAACCGGCATTTCCGCAATAGGGGCTTCAACTGGCGGCGGTGCAGGAACAAAATTCTCTTTAATTGGCATTTCTTTCATAGGTACTTCTTTTATAGGTACTTCTTTCTTCGGAACCTCTTTTACTTCTGGAAGGATATTGGCTGGTTTAGGCGGCAGCTGAGGTTGCTGAACCGTCATATTTTGCATATTCATCATGTAATAATTGTTAATATCAATTTCTGGGACGATTTGTAGAGGCATTTTTGGAGTATAGGGCGTTTTCGGTACTTCTTTTACGATAGGTTTTTCTTTGACAATTGGTGCTTCTTTTTTAATTGGTGCCTCTACCATCGGCATTGGCACAGGTTTCTCTTTGGCGAACGGTTGCTCAGCAATCGGCTTTTCTTTCTTTACACCTAAATTGATTGTTGTTTCCGGTTTCGTTCCCATAGGGGCTTCTTTCTTTATGCTTCCTCCTGTTGTTGGGACTTTTATTTTCATACCGGGCATAATCATATCAGGGTTGCTGAGCTGTGAATTAAGCTTCTTCAGCTCTTCAAAATTCACGCCGTACTTCTTGGCGATCTTCCAAAGAGTATCCCCTTTCTGTACGATATGGATCTTCACTCTGATTTCCCTCCTATGCATAAGTCCATATAGTGTATGTGAAAATGGGCAAAGTGCTATCATTCTTCAGAAAAACTTATGCTGCTTTTTGAAAAAATATGTATAAGGTCGAAAGAAAGGACAGCCACCTTGTTTTTTGCTACATGTATAAGGCACCATAATCTGTCTGTTGATTTCCGCTCCAGTAGCTTCGCTTTCCGTGGGTGTTTCGGCGAACCTCCTCGGCGAAAAGCGCCTGCGGGGTCTCCCCTGAACCATACTCCCACAGGAGTCTACGCTCCTTCCGCTCCAATCAACAGGTGTTTCAATTCAGCATAAGGCTTTAAACAGGCATATAAAAAAGATGCCTTTGCTAAAATGGCATCTTTTTTTGTTTATTTATTATGAATTTTGCAGCATTTTTTCAAGTGCCAGTTTGGCATTTTGGGCAATTTCTGGACTAACTTTAATAATATTTTGTGTTTCTTCCAAGGTATCCAAGCTCCAAACTAAATGGGGCAGATCGATTCGGTTCATAGTCAGGCATGGGCACATATGTGGATTCAATGAAATGATTTTTTTATCCGGGTGATTTTTTATTAGTCGATTAACCAGATTCATTTCTGTTCCAATCGCCCAAGCTGTTCCAGGCTTAGCATTCTCAATAGCATGTATAATATAACTAGTTGAGCCCGCCATATCCGCTAGCTCTACTACCTCTCGGCGGCATTCTGGATGAACAATGATATTCATATTGGGGTATTGGTACCTAGTATCAATCACATTTTGAACAGTAAAATTTTCATGAACCGAGCAATGCCCTTTCCAGAGAATGACTTTAATTACTGAAATATCACCATCAAACTCCAACTCATTGGTTATTGGATTCAAAATAGCCATCTCGTCTAAGCCTATACCTAAATCAGCCGCAGTATTTCTGCCCAAATGCTGATCAGGCAGGAAAAGAATTCGTTCTTTTTTCTCAAATCCCCATTTAACCATTTTCTCCGCATTCGAAGAGGTTACCGTTGCTCCTCCATGGGCTCCTACAAATCCCTTGATGGCTGCTGTTGAATTCACGTAGGTTAAAGGAAGAATCGTGTCACCAAAAAGTTCCTGAAGCCGTTCCCAGGCTCGTTCTGTTTGCTGGATATCCGCCATATCAGCCATCGAACATCCTGCGCGCATATCTGGCAAGATTACCTTTTGCTTTTCAGATGTTAAAATATCAGCTGTTTCTGCCATAAAATGAACGCCACAGAAAACAATAAATTCGGCCTCGGTATTTTTCGCTGATAATTGTGCAAGCTGTAGGGAATCACCAGTCGCATCAGCAAACTGAACGACTTCATCTTTTTGATAATGATGCCCTGGAATAAACAAACGGGACCCTAGCTGTTTCTTTATTTCCATTACCCGGCTTTCGAGTTCTTCACGTGTCATTTGCTTATATTTTTCAGGAATTATACTATTTTTTTCTAACGCCGCTAAAAAATTCACCTTACTCCTCTCCTTTGTTCCATCGGACTTTTACACTTATGTCTAATGCTTTATAAGAATGAGTTAAGTAGCCAAGCGAGATAAAATCCACACCAGTTTCACGGTAGTCGGCGATATTTGTTAATTGGATTCCACCTGAGGCTTCGGTGATGATAGACGGCGGAACTAATTTAATCAATTCCTTAATTTCATCAGGTGTACGGTTATCAAACATAATGACATCTGCACCTGCATTTACTGCTTCAAGCACTTGTTCTTCCGACTCAACCTCGACCTCCACCTTTACCATGTGACCAGCATTTTTCCTGATCGCATCTACTGCCTTTGTTATAGAACCGGCAAAGGAGATGTGATTGTCTTTAATCATGACTCCATCGTATAATCCGAAACGATGATTAAAACCACCTCCACAGCGCACAGCATATTTTTCAAGCATACGCAGGCCTGGTGTCGTTTTCCGTGTATCACAAATTTTCGTATGACCACTGTCAAGGGTATTAACTGTTTTTCGAGTTAAGGTGGCAATCCCACTCATCCGTTGAACAAGATTGAGAATGACTCTCTCGCCCTTTAATAAATCAGCAATTTTCCCTGAAACGTGTGCAAGCTCTTGTCCAATTTCGAATGACTGGCCATCTTTTACAAATACCTGTGCTGAAATAGTAGTATTTAATATCTGGAACCCCGTTTTAATAATCTCTTCACCGCAGAAAATTCCAGCTTCTTTTGCCAGAAAAACAATTTCCCCTTTTGTATCATCTGTAAAAATTAAATCTGTGGTAATATCTTGTTCGCCGATGTCTTCAATAAAATATTGCTCAAGTAGCGAGCGCAGTTTTAGTGTGTTCATTGGTTTTCTCCACTCCATGTATATATTTATGAATAATTGATTTCCTTAACCACATTTTGTCATCTTCCATTGGATAATCACTCCTAAAATGACCACCCCTGCTTTCTGTCCTCTTTAACGCGGACTCTGTAATCAGCTTGGAAATAACCAGCATAAAAACCTTTGTCATTTCCGCTGAAGAACAAGCATCTAAATTAATTTCTTCCGGCTTGTATTCGTCGATCCAGGCTAGCTGCTTCATAAGATTACCTTCATTTCTAACAATTCCAACCCGCTCCATCATTAAATCCCTTATCTGTTGAACATTTGGTAGAGCAAAGCTCTCTTTTTTAAAAGAAGGATAGAATGGCTTCGAATCTAAAGATTGAGTTTCTTTTTTGCCTTCATTGATCCATTTTGATAATTGGTCGCCTTGATATAATCCTTCTAAAAGGGAGTTGCTGGCTAAACGATTGGCACCATGCAATCCCGTGCAGGAGGCTTCTCCAATCGCATATAGTCCCATAATGGAAGACCTGCCGATTAAGTCTGTTTTAATTCCTCCCATTAAAAAATGGCTTCCTGGAGCGACAGGGATTTTCCCATCCGAAACACGGACTCCATTTTCCTCGCAAATCGTTGTAACCGAAGGAAATCTCTTTTCAAATTCAGCAATTTTACTGATATCTAAATAAACTTGGTTACCTTTTTTCAGACATTCATATATTCTTTGTGAAACAACGTGTCTTGGGCCTAGGTCCTTTAAAGGATGAACTCCCTCCATAATAGGAGTCCCGTCCTCCGTGATTAGGGTTGCCCCTTCCCCTCTAACAGCTTCCGATATTAATCCTTTTGTTTCTCCGTTTACATATAAGAGGGTAGGGTGAAATTGAACAAATTCCATATCCACAATTTCCGCTCCTGCTAAATAGGCCATCGCAATCCCATCACCACTTACCGTTTTCGCATTTGATGTGTAGCTATATAGTTGACCGCAGCCTCCTGAAGCGATAATACAATAGGTACCATAGAAGCTTCTTATTGACCCATCTAAGGCTTTAGCTTTAACCCCAATACAGCGGTTTTTTCTTGTATTTAGGAGTAATTCATAGGCGAAGACATTCTCTTCTACGATGACATTGTCCTTAAGCTTACTAATCAGATGCTCCATGACATTTTTACCAGTGGCATCACCGCCGCCATGAACAATTCTCTTTTCGCTATGTGCCCCTTCCATCCCAAGAAAAAGTTCACCCAGTTGATTTTTATCAAAAATATCGCCTTGTTGTGCCATCTTCTTTATAAGTAAAGGTGCGGCATGAATGACTTGTTGAACCACATCTGAATGGTTGTGAAATCTCCCTGCCTCTAGCGTATCGACCATATGTTTTGTTGGGTGGTCGTTTGCACCCAAGGCTGCTGCAATCCCACCCTGGGCAAGATAGGAATTTGCGGTTCTTATCTTTTCTTTTGTGAGTATCCTCACATTTAAATCCAGTTTTAATTGATTGGCAAGCTGCAATGCCGCTACTCCACTTCCAATGATTAATACATCATCTTTTGTCATGTTCTGACCCTCCTGACATAACAGGTGTCTTGACATATATATTTACATACAATTAAACTAAAAACAAGTATTTTAATAGAAAAATAGAAGGACAGTTAACTAGAGCTTTAGATTCTAAGACTGAATCAAAGGCAGTGTAAAAGAACAGTACTGATTTTTATATCCTGTTGATTGGAGCGGAAGGCGCGAAGACTCCTGTGGGAGTACGGTTCAGGGGAGACCCCGCAGGCGCAAGCGCCGAGGAGGCTCGCCGAAACGCACACGGAAAGCGAAGAGCCTGGAGCGGAAATCAACAGACAATTTTAACAGAGCCTAACCAAAAAATGAGTATGGGAGAAGTTTCATGATATATTGTGATTTTGCAGCCACAACGCCTATGGATCCGGAAGTAGCACAGGTATTTACAAAAGTTGCAACAGAATACTATGGTAATTCAAGCAGCCTCCATGATCTCGGTGGACTTTCACATTCCTTGCTTGAAAATTGTCGAGAAGAATTAGCCAATCTAATTGGGATTGACAAAAATGGGCTTTTTTTTACCAGTGGTGGATCGGAAGCAAACTTTTTAGCGATTGAAGCATTGTTGTCCTCCCCTAAAAAAGAAGGAAAACATATTATTGCTGGAATAGCGGAGCATTCATCTGTCCACGGAACGCTTAACAGGTTAAAAAAGGCTGGCTATCAAATCACTCTAGTACCGTTTAATTCAGTTGGACTGATTGATCAAGAACAGCTATTGAATGCTATAAAATCTGATACGATTTTGATGATCCTGCAACATGTGAATTCAGAGATTGGAACAATCCAGCCTATCGAAGAAATAGCTAGAGTATGTAACGATAACAATATCCACCTGCACAGCGATATTGTTCAATCCTTTGGTAAAATAGATATTAAACCTATCGCTTCTCTTGTCAGTAGTTTATCTTTTTCTGGTCATAAAATTTATGGACCAAAAGGGGTCGGGGGAGCATATGTCGATCCCCGAATTAAGTGGGAACCATTTTTTCCTGGAGCCTCTCATGAAAAGGGATTCCGCCCAGGAACGTTAAATATCCCAGCCATAGCTGCCATGACAGTAGCCGCACAGAAAATTCACGCAAGGCTCAGTGACGATAACATTCACTTTCAGTTGTTGAGGCGTAATTTTATCAATGCACTTGGTCCCATAAAAGACAGAATTAAGCTTTACCAAGCTGGCGAGGGGTCTCAGCTTCCTTCTATCATTGGACTTGGAATTAGTGGCATACAGGGACAATTGTTGATGCTTGAGTGTAATCGATTAGGCTTTGCTATTTCCACAGGAAGCGCCTGTCAGATTGGAATGCAACAACCCGCAAAGGTCACTCAGGCACTTGGGCTAAATTCGGAAGAAGCAAAGGAGTTTATACGGGTCTCTTTTGGTCAAAGCACCTCCCTTGAGGATGTTGTCCGTCTCGGGGAAACGATTGTTACTATTGTAAAGACATTTTGAGTTGTTCCCTTATTAAATCAAACGAAACTATGCTAGAATGATAAAACAGAATTAGATGTAGGAGGAATTATATGGTAGAGCAAAAGAAAATATTGGGAGAGGAAAGGAGGTCGCTCATTCTTCAACAGCTAAAGGATAGCCCCATACCGTTAACAGGCAGCGAGC
This sequence comes from Neobacillus sp. PS2-9, assembly GCF_030915525.1. NCBI lineage: Bacteria > Bacillati > Bacillota > Bacilli > Caryophanales > Bacillaceae > Neobacillus > Neobacillus sp. PS2-9. The sequence goes on along the minus strand of NZ_CP133269.1, from coordinate 1,515,398 downwards.
TAGCAAGTAGAACAAATGTCAGTAGACAGGTGATTGTAGGGGATATCACACTGCTTAAAGCAAAAAATGAACCGATTATCGCTACCAGTCAAGGGTATATTTATTTACAGCAAAACTATAGTAAAAGTACGTTTGAAAGAACGATTGCGTGCAGACATTCACCTGAGGACACTGAAAAGGAACTTAATTTGCTCGTTGACCATGGAGTATTAGTGAAAGATGTCAAAATCGAACACTCGGTTTATGGAGATTTAACTGCATCGATTATGGTTTCTAATCGTCAAGAAGTTAAACAGTTTATGCAAAACATCCAGAATACAGGGGCTTCATTATTATCTCAATTAACAGATGGAATCCATCTTCATACCATTTCAGCCTCAAGTATTGATATCTTAGATAAAGCCGAAGTCGCGTTAAAAGATGAAGGCTATCTCATTGAATCATAAAAGGACTCGCTACATGCAGCGGGTCCTTTATTTAAGTATTAGAAAGTTTCAAAAGCGACTACGAGAATTGTCCAGCTCCAGCGCCTAGCCCCTCGGGTCAAATAACCTTCGGCAAGTAAAGTCAAAGAGCGACTTTTCTTGCCGAAGAACATTTGCCTGTCGGGGCTGATCAAGGCGCTTGCGCTTTTCTTATTTAATCTAGTTTTACCATTATGGATGGATAACTGCCTAATAATGTTACACCGCAGCCTAACGCTTCTAACTCCGCCATAGCGCCCGGAATCAAAACCTCATCAAGTTTCATTTCAATGTCAATAATGAAAAAGTAATTGCCAATTCCTGTCTTCATCGGTCTTGATTCAATTTTTGAAAGGTTTAATTTTCTCCACGCAAAGGCAGATAACACTTGATGAAGTGCCCCAGCTTGGTCATCTGCAGGAAGCGTCACCATCAACGTTGTTTTGTAATGAGTCGAACCACTTAATGATGAAAAATCAAAATCTGCTTCAGTTAAAACCACAAAACGAGTATGGTTGTAGTCAAAATCATGAATGTTCCTTTTGACAATGGCCAGCCCATATTCTTTTGCAGCCAGTTCATTCGCAATCGCGGCAGATTTTAATTCAGGTCGTTCCATAACAAACTGTGCAGCCGCTGCCGTTGAAGATACAGCCTCATACGGGATGCCTTTAAATTGATTATGTAAGAATTTATGACATTGAGCAATGGCATGAGAATGGCTGTAGATTTTGGAGACCTCCATCCAATTCTCTGCATTAGATGGATGGACCATTAGATGCTGCTTAATAGGTAATGTAATTTCCCCGACAATTGGAACCTGAACCATATGTGTTAAATAATCAAGAGTAATATTAACGGACCCTTCAAGGGCATTTTCAATCGGTACCACAGCAAGGTCTACTTCCTTTTCGACTAAGGCATCCATGCTTTCAGGAATGGTTCGATACGGCATAAGATCAAATCCTGAAAAAACCTTCTTAACTGCGAGTTCTGTAAACGTAGCTTTTGGTCCTAAAAAACCAACCTTCATTCTTCCCCACCCCCAAAAATATAAAAAGAAGGCTGAAAACAGCCAAGCATAATGAACAATCGGTTCATTTATGCACCTGTTCCCAGCACTTCTACTTTCTCGACAAATTCAAGCTTTCTTAACTCAGAAAGCACTTCATCGAATCCCAAAGTCAAGTTCGATGTGTTTAACGACAACGTCACATTAGCTCTGCCCTGAAGTGGAATCGTTTGATGAATAGTTAAGACATTACAGCCAGACGATGCAACTACTCCTAAAAGTTTGGAGAGAGTGCCGGAGCGATCCTCTAAATGGAAAAATAGGGTGATAAGCCTTTCCTTTGTAATCGTTGAAAAAGGAAATACCGTATCTCTGTATTTATAATAGGCGCTTCTGCTTAAATCTACCTTTTGAACGGCATCTGCCACCGATTCTGCTTTGCCACGTTCAAGCATATCCTTCACATCTATGGTTTTCTTCATCGCTTCAGGCAACACATCTTCACGGACCAGATAAAATTTTTTATCAACGTTATCCATCTTCATCTCTCTACCTCGATCTCTTACAGGAACTAATCAACAAACTCGAATTCAAATTCCATCAACTTAACGATATCCCCGTCTTTTGCTCCTCTTTGTCTTAACGCCTCATCAACCCCAAGAGTACGAAGCTGACGTGAGAAACGGCGAACAGATTCTTCTGTTTGGAAATTAGTCATTTTAAACATTTTTTCAATCTTTTCACCAGAAATAACAAACGAACCATCTGGCTCTCTCGTAATATAAAAAGCTTCTGGGTCTGCTTCGTGCTTATAAAGAACACGATGTACGCCTGTATCCTCTTCTTCATGGTCAAGCGGGAACTCTGGAGTTTGCTCAATCTTATCTGCAATAGAGAATAAAAGCTCCCTTAGTCCCTTTCTAGTAATAGCTGAAATTGGGAATATTGGATAATCCTCTTCGAGACGTTCTTTGAACTTTTGTAAATTCTCTTCCGCTTCCGGAATGTCCATTTTATTCGCCACAATAATTTGCGGACGCTCTGTTAGTCGGAGATTATATTCTTCTAATTCTTTATTAATATTCAAATAATCTTCAAATGGATCCCGGCCTTCTGTTGCTGCCATATCGATGACATGAACAATGACCCTAGTCCGTTCAATATGTCGTAAAAATTGATGTCCTAGACCTACTCCTTCAGAGGCACCTTCAATGAGGCCTGGTAGGTCTGCCATAACAAAGCTTCGATTATCTTCTGTTTCGACCATACCTAGGTTAGGAACAATCGTTGTAAAATGATATTCAGCAATTTTTGGTCTTGCGGATGAAACCACTGATAATAAGGTTGATTTCCCTACACTTGGATAGCCTACAAGACCAACATCAGCAAGAAGCTTAAGTTCTAATATTACTTCGCGCTCTTGTCCAGGTTCACCATTTTCAGCGATCTCTGGAGCCGGATTTGCCGGAGTAGCGAATCGAGAATTACCTCTACCTCCGCGACCACCTTTAGCAATAATTGCACGCTGACCATGTTCAACAAGATCGGCTAGTACTTCTTTTGTCTCAGCGTCAATGATTACCGTACCCGGTGGAACTTTAACAAGCATATCCTTCGCATTTCTACCGTGCTGATTTTTTGACATTCCATGTTCACCACGTGGCGCCTTGAAATGACGTTGGTAGCGGAAATCCATTAAGGTACGGAGTCCTTCATTTACTTCAAAGATCACATCTGCCCCTTTACCGCCATCACCGCCAGCTGGACCGCCTTTTGGTACATATTTTTCACGGCGATAAGCGACAATCCCGTTGCCACCGTCTCCACCTTTTACATATATCTTCGTTTGATCGACAAACATCTTATTCCTCCCGACTTGCACTTTTAAATAAACTGATGTCTTACGAAAACGCCTTCAAGCCCTTATAAAGCAGGCATAAATATTTCTACAGAGAGTTCGTTTTCAGTGAATTCCTTCACCTCTAGCTCTAATGGCTTCTTCTGGTCAGAAAGGCATTCTTCAATCAGTTCCCTTTTTAGTATTATCCCGCTAAAATCAAAAAAGAAACGAACTCCTTCTGATTGCGGTTCAATTGTTATTGATAAATGATTTTCCTGGAATGCTTCAATTGCCTTATTTAAACATGAAAAAAAGGAATTTGTCCAACTTGTAATCATTAGGTCATCAATTTTTGTTGACTCAGTGTCTTGAAAGACCTCATATTCCAGTTTAAATGAAGGGTTCACCCAATTGGATTTTAATAGTAAGGAAGCAAACAAAGGCATATGTAAATTTGAAAGCTTTGTCTCATGCTGAGCCTCAATCACAATTTCATCAATTACTGCTTTTGCCCGGTCCATTCGATTTAAATCCAAGTTTCCCTTTATTAATTGCAGTTTATTTAACCAATCGTGTCGTGAGTGCCGCAACACTTCAACGATATCCCATTCTCTCTCCATACTCACACTCCTACATAAATGCGGAACATTGTTTGCTGTTAGTATATCAAAAAAATTTCCAAGAGTAAGCATTTTTATCTGAATGATTTGGTTTGTGGTAAAAAATGAGCTTGACGAAGTAGTTTCCTTGAAGAGTTTTGATGGAAGGTGTACTTTCGCAGCAAAAAGAAAACTCTAACCAAACAGGTTAGAGTTTTCAAAGTAATCCTTAAGCTTCTTGAGCTACTGGATAAACGCTCACTTTTTTGCGATCACGACCGAAACGTTCAAATTTCACAACGCCGTCAACTTTTGCAAAAAGTGTATCGTCGCCTCCACGGCCAACGTTTTCACCTGGGTAAATCTTTGTACCGCGTTGACGGTAAAGGATTGAACCACCAGATACAAATTGTCCGTCTGCACGCTTAGCACCAAGGCGCTTTGCATGAGAGTCACGTCCGTTCTTTGTAGAACCTACACCCTTTTTAGATGCAAACAACTGAAGATCTAATTTTAATAACATTTATTCCACCTCCTGCTTTTTGAAGGTAATTTTTATGTGCTCTCCGTATGTTTCTTCAATCGATCGTAATGAGACAGCCATTCCTTCGAGAAGAATCTGGATTTTCTCATAAACGGCTTCCGGAAGTTCTTCCGGGATAACGCAACGGAGAAAACCATCTGCCCGATGTTCAAGGTCTGGAGTAACGCCGGTAAGCTCGTGCACCGCATTGATAGCACCAACGGACACGGCTGATACGCCTGCACAGACGATATCTTTTCCACGATCCGCGAACAAGGCATGACCGCTTAGTTCGAATGATTGAATTTTTCCGGATTCAGTACGATAAATAGTAATACCTATCATCTTTTTTCAACACCTTACGCGTTGATTTTTTCGATGATTACTTTAGTGTAAGGTTGACGATGACCTTGCTTCTTACGATTGTTTTTCTTCGCTTTGTACTTGAAAACAATGATTTTCTTCGCACGGCCTTGTTTTTCAACTTTAGCTGTAACAGTAGCGCCTGCAACAACAGGACTTCCAACTTTTACAGTTTCACCGCCAACGAAAAGAACTTTGTCAAAAGTAACAGTCTCACCAGCTTCAACATCTAATTTCTCGATGTAGATAGCTTGGCCTTCTTCGACTTTCAATTGCTTACCGCCAGTTTCGATAATTGCGTACATGAACTGCACCTCCTTATAAACTCAGACTCGCCAATTACAGGCGCTCCTGCAAATCTGCAGAAATCTTATTACCTGTTCTGTGCGGTTGTAGCACGGGTGCGCTACAAACATAACATTAAAATCATACATAATTTAATCGAAAGTGTCAACCTATTATTTAGTTTCCTTACGAATAATCCATTACTCGTTGAGAAATCTCCTGAATCGTACCGAACTGCTTTAATTGATAATAATGCCGTTCAGAGGGCTGTATAGAAAAATATAATGTAACCTTTAACAGGTCTTCTAACACTTCTCTATGCGCCTCATTTTCGCCTAAGAGTGCGTCCTTCACCTCTTCTGTTGCCTCAACTAGAATGGCTTCAAAATCAGCATGACGGTGCTCTAATAGCTCTCTTTCTAATCGGAAAGCCACCGTTTCAGCACTTAGGAGCCGCCCCGTCCCTTCACAAACCGGACATTTCACTTGTAACGCCTCAGAAATGCTTACCTTCGTCTTCTTCCTGGTGATTTGAAGAATGCCAAGTGGAGTAAATCCGATCATCTTTGTTCTTTTTTCATCCCTTGACAGCTCTGATTCCATTAGGGAGAGAATGGATTGTTTGTCCTTTTCACGCTTCATATCAATAAAATCGATTAGAACAATTCCACCGATATCACGAAGTCGCAACTGTCTGACAATTTCTTTAGCGGCGAGCTGATTCGTTTTTAACACCGTATCTTGATAATCCGTTTTTCCAGAGAACTTCCCCGTATTTACATCAATAATGGTTAGAGCTTCGGCTTCGTCAAAAATAAGATAGGAACCATGATCCAGCCAGACAATCCGTTTGAGTGCTTTGTCAATTTCGTGCTCTATCTTATTAACGGAGAAAATATTTTCTTTTCCATTGTAAAAAGTAATTTTAAGGTGCGGGTTGTTCTGTTCAAGCGTCTTCTTAACGTTCAAATCGTCTACTATTATTTCACCCGTCTCCATGGCAGCTACACGGTCTAGGACCATTTCCATAAAGGTATCTTTTTGGGATAGGAGCCTTGGCTTCTTAAAGTGTGATGTTTGCTGGAGCAATTCCTGGTGTTGTTGACGTAGTACCATCAATTCCTCTTCAATCTCCGCCTTTGTACAGGTCATGCTGGACGTCCGAAAAATGATCCCCTCTTCCTCCGTTTTCAGGCTGCTGCCTATTTTTCGGAGGGTAATATTTTGCTTTTCATCTGCAATTTTTTTACTAACTGCCACATAGCGTCCTGTAGGCATATAAATCAAATGGTTTCCATGAATTTCAATAATCCCCGTCACTTTAGGACCTTTTGTTCCTGTTGCATCCTTATCCACCTGAACGAGCATTTTCTCTCCCTGGTGAACAAATGAGGTAACGTTCTGTTGTTTTTCAGTTGACTGTACATACGAAGGCAGCTGATCGCGATGCAAGTAGGCATTTTTTTCCTCACCAATATCGATGAACACTGCATTCATGCCCGGAAGTACCTTCGTAACGGTCCCAAAATAAATATTACCGACCAGTGATTGATTGCCTGGTCGGTCAAAAAGGATATTTTCAACACGGTTATTTCTGAGATACGCCAACCTTTTTTCCCGCGTTGTGTAGTTGACAAGTAGTGTTTCCAATCCAGCTTCCTCACTTTTTTCATAGCTCTGCTAAAATTGCCTGCTGATTTCCGCTCCAGACGCGAGCGGTTCGTGGGCGTTTCGGCGAGTCTCCTCGGCGCTTGCGCCTGCGGGGTCTCCCCTGACCCGTACTCCCACAGGAGTCTTCGTGTCTTCCGCTCCAATCAACAGGGTATCATAATCAACAATGTTCTTTAACACAGCCTTTTTCATAGATGACTTCATTATAACCATAATCAATATAAAAATAGAAGGTCGCTGATTTTATCTGTTAATCGTTTATCTGTAAAGTACGCATGTAAAAGTTCATTTTCATCTAGGATTCCTTTTTCTTTCCCCGCTGCTTCCACTATAATTGGATGTTTGCAGCCTCGTTGAAATTTTTCTAAAACGTGGATCAATAAATCATGCTCATTCGCCTGTATAGGCTTTAAGGCACTTGGATTCGATTTTTTTCCATAATAGCGTTCTAATAAAAATCTCATAAAAATAAAGCGCCGCTGCTTCCATTCATGGTAAAGGGAAAAAGCTAAGAAGGCGATAATAACCCATACGTTGATATGCGATGGCGCAATGAATAGGATTAGGAATGAAAAAAGACCCAAACTTAAAAAGGAAAGGATAAGTGTCAGCCTGTGGGCACTCGGAAAGGAGTGTTTTAATGAGAGCAGTAAAAATATCAGCTTCCCCCCATCAAGCGGCCAAACTGGAAAAAGATTAAATATAAAAATCATTAAGTTGTAGTTGATAAAGAGCTGAAATAGGTCTTCAGAAATCAACGAGAACGATAGTAAGAGGTAAGCTGCTCCCATCATCCAAAGATGCTGAAGCGGTCCAGCTACCACCACAATTAATTCTTCCTTTAATGGGCGATTGCCGTGTTCATCCATCTCTGCAACCCCGCCAAAGGGAAGAAGGGAGATTTTTTTGATTCTCCATGAAAAAAAAGAAGCTGCCGCTGCATGCCCCATTTCATGTATAAAAATGATCCCCAGCAGCAAGCAAACTTCAAGGAAATGTGCGGTAGCGATAGATATAGCAATGATAATCCACAGCAAGGGGTGGATATGAACTTGTCTGAGTAATGAAATGGCTCTATTCAAAACGGATCACCTGAATAGGGTCGATAAATTCATCGCCTTTTTTTATGGCAAAGTAATATTTCCCTTTTGTTTTATCTTCACCCGTTGAAGTGGATACAGTTCCAACGACGGTTCTCTTGTCGATATATTCGTATAGGTTTACTTTTATTTCGTCTAAGTTTCCATACCATGTTTCCGTTTCATCTGAATGCTGGATGATGACGGTTTTTCCAATTCCCTCTTTTACTCCTGCAAAGGTGACTACACCACCGTTAATGGATTGGACTGGCGCTCCTTTACCGGTTTCAATCATGATGCCTTGCCCATTTTTTTCAAAATTTTCGAGGATCTTACCCATGGCTGGGACAGAAAACTCTGTTTGGACCACTTCTTCTTTTTTGTCTGTTTTATCTCCCTCTGAGAAAGGCAGAAGTGCTAAGGGTTTGCCAAACTTATCTTCGTACCAATTTGAAACAGTGGCAAATTTAAAATCCTTGTCCATTGCACTGGTCACATAATCCCTTACTGGATCAAAGGTCGCTGTCTGGTTGCGAAACAGAATGGCTACCACGAGAAAAAGGAGGATGGAAGCCAATATTTTGAAGAAGAACACTTCTTTTTTAAATAACGGATGTCCGTCGTCACCGTTGCTACTTTTGGAGCTACCCGTATAGTTAAATCCATATTTGTCATCATCATCCCCAGGCCAAGCGATTTGACGTTCTGGACGTTCTGGACGTTCTGGACCTTTTGTTGCTGTTGTTGAACCCATTTCTTTTTTTCGTTTAGCGATTCGTCGCCGTATTTCCTCCGGTGTAGACCGCGCCATTCCCATCAACCCTTTTCCCACTTTTTTGTACAAGTCTATGTGAGAATTTTTGAGAGTATGACTGAATTTAATTTTTAGGCTGTGTTAAAGAACAGTGTTGAGTTTTACACCCTGTTGATTGGAGCGGAAGGCACGAAGACTCCTGTGGGAGTATGGTTCAGGGGAGACCCCGCAGGCGCTAGCGCCGAGGAGGCTCGCCGAAACACCCACGGAAAGCGAAGTGCCTGGAGCGGAAATCAACAGGCATGTTTAACAGAGCCTTAAAAAAAAAGCCTGTCACGATAGATCGTGAACAGGCTTGTATTTATCTAACTCCGAAGAACTTCTTAAGTTTGGTGAAGACGCCTTTGTTTACTTCATCTAGTGGTTGCAGTGGAATCGATTCGCCTAGAATTCTTCTAGCAATATTTCGATAGGCAATCGATGCTTTGCTGTTTGGATTCAGGGCAATCGGTTCACCGTGATTTGATGCTTTAATTACCTCTTCATCATCCGCAACAATCCCAATTAACTCTATAGATAAATGCTGGGTAATTTCATCAATTTCCAGCATGTCCCCGCTCTTCATCATATGATTACGAATACGGTTGACCACTAATTTTGGAGGCTCCATGTTTCTTTGTTTTTCTAAGAGACCAATAATACGGTCCGCGTCACGTACCGCAGATACTTCCGGAGTTGTGACAACAATCGCTTTATCTGCTCCTGCCACTGCATTCTGGAATCCTTGTTCGATACCAGCAGGGCAATCAATAATTATATAATCATAGTCCTGCTTTAATTCTGTAATAAGCTCTTTCATCTGTTCTGGTTTAACCGCCGATTTATCAACAGTTTGCGCAGCTGGAAGTAGATATAATAATCCATCAAATCGCTTGTCCTTTACTAACGCCTGATGAATCTTACATCTTTTTTCTACTACATCGACTAGATCATAAATGATTCTGTTTTCAAGCCCCATTACGACATCTAAGTTTCGAAGACCGATGTCTGTATCCACTAAGCATACTTTTTTTCCTTGAAGGGCCAAAGACGTCCCAATATTTGCGGATGTCGTTGTTTTACCAACGCCGCCCTTACCAGAAGTAATTACTATTGCTTCTCCCACTTTAATGTCCCCCTTCTAATCTAGTTAAATCTGGCCTTAAATGAATTAAAGCTTGTAATCTATCAACGATAATTTGTCGGTTATCATCTATATAAGCACATTCCATTTCGCGATTTTCGCTAGTTTTTACAGAATCAGGCGAACGATTGATGCAATCGCTAATTCTAAGCTGCGATGGTTTCATGCTTGATGCCGCAATCACGGCTTGTTCATTTCCGAAACAACCTGCATGAGCCACACCCTTTAAGGTCCCCATAATGAAGATATTACCGCCTGCAACGACGGTCCCACCAGGATTCACATCACCAATCAACAGCAGATCGCCTGAAGTTTCAAGAACTTGGCCCGAACGAATGATTCTAGATACAGTCATAATCCCCGCTTCTGCCTTTAAACGTTCTGCTTCCACTTTTGTGATGACATTTGAAATAATATCATCCACAACTAAATTCTTTTTCTGACGAATTAAGTGCTTTAGTTCTTCTCGTTGTTCTTCCGTAATATACCGATTCCCAATTTCAACTTTAACAGAAATTAAGTGGCGGTCATCTTGTGTTCTTAAATTCGCCGAAAGCTTCTGATCCAGTTCTTTTTTTAGGTCGTCGTAAGAACACTTATCATCAAGATGAAGGACAAGACCTTCCTTCGTTCCTTTTATTGTAACATTTTGCCGTTTTTTCATGGAGAATTTTCACCTCATAATTAAGAAAGCCGTCTAGAAACGTGCAATTCCCGTAAATTTCAAGGAATTTTGCACGTCCTTACGCTAGTTCTGAATCGAAAGTACAGACTATTTGATAATAATTCGACATGATGCGTCCATTCTCCTCTTTTTTCAAATGAAAACTTAAGTAGCAAGGAACTTAAAAACAGTAAGCAGAAACTCATTATTCATCTCGTAAAGATTCCAAATGATTTTCAAATAATCTCTTTAAAGGAAAGCCTGCTAGGATAATAAAAGCCGCATTTAATAAAAGGGTTGGATAAAAACGCAAAGTAAGAAAACTCATAAAATCAAGGCTTGTGACATGGATTAAATAATCCATTTCATAAACACCCACTTCTAATAATGCAACAGCAAAAAGGGAAACGAGGAAAGCAATGATAAAATTCGCCTGCATGATGTGCATGATTTTAGAAACAAGATACGAAATAAATGGATAGAGAAATAAATAAATCCCAATAATTTCTACGTAAACCACATCAAACAACAGCCCGAAAATAGCGGCATAAATGACACCTTTCTTTTTACCCACAAAAATCGTTAAAAACAACAGTGCGACAAAAAGAAAGTGCGGTACAAGGATTCGATCCTTACCCAAAATGCCATCTGGTAAGTATTGAACAAAGATACTTTCAAAAATCAATAAAAATAGAAACAAAAGAGGAAGAAGGAATTTTTTCACGATCCTTCCTCCTTCCCACCGGTTAAATCATTTTGATTTGGCTCGGCCATAAGTCTCTTCGTTACCATCACTGACTTGATGTCATAAAAATCGGCACCTGGTTTGACTAGTGCAGTTTGGTTTAGTCCATACTGGTCAGGCTTTACCTCTACTACTTTCCCTATCATTAATCCTTTAGGGAAAATCCCACCTAAACCAGAAGTAATTACAGTCTGGCCTTTTTCAATTTTCGCACTAGAAGGAATCGCCTTCACCATAAGTAGTTTTTTCTCTTTGTCATAGCCTTCAACAAGTCCGTACACATCGGTAGTTCCTTGAACAATAGCGGAAATCCGATTCTTAGGGTCCATTGCACTTAACAGCTGTACGGTTGAACTGAATTGAGTTACACTCTTAACCTTTCCAATCAATCCGCTGGCCGTAACAACAGCCATATTTTTCTTAACTCCTTGTAGATTACCTTTGTCGATAATAATCATTTCATGCCAACGATCAGGATTTCTACCAATAACTGTAGCTGGAAGTGGTTTCAAATCTCTCAGGGTCTCTTTTTCACCGAGAATGTCACGCAATTCTTTGTTGTCTTTTTTCAGTTCTTGAACTTCTGCTTCAAGGCTGACAAGATTTTCAATCCGTGATTTTAATTCTTTATTCTCTTCATATGTATTGGTTAAGTCCTGGAGATTTTCAAAAAAGCCGGCAACATAGTTGGTAGGCTTTGAAACCAGGGATTGAACCCAGCCGGCTGTATCTTTAATAAATTGTTCCGGCCAGGTAAGCTTCTCTCTCTCCCTTAAAGAAAACCCAATCAATGCCACGAGAACAATAATGCTGACAAGCAAAATAATCAGTCGTTTATTCAAGAAGAACTGTGGCATGATTATACACCTCTATTTTTTCTAGATAAAATTGCGTCGCTTAAAAGAAGCTTCCTCTTTTTATCTTGAGTCTTTCGCTTTGTTTTTAAATAAATGAATATGATCTAACGCTTTTCCAGTCCCAATCGCAACGCAATCGAGTGGATTTTCAGCAATTAGGACCGGCATTTTTGTCTCTTCACTAATAACCCTGTCCAAATTACGCAGTAGCGCACCTCCACCCGTTAATACAATACCGCGGTCCATAATATCCGCTGCAAGTTCAGGTGGTGTTTTTTCTAATGTATTTTTTACAGCCTCTACAATCGCGTAGACCGTGTCATTTAATGCGGTGGCAATCTCTTTTGCTGTAATTTCAATGGTTTTCGGCAGACCTGTTAATAAATCACGTCCGCGAATTTCCATGTTGTCGATTCCTTCCGGTATACCCGCTGAACCAATTTCCATTTTGATAGCTTCCGCTGTACGCTCCCCAATCATTAAATTATAATTCTTGCGGATATACGAAATAATGCTATCATCCATTTCGTCTCCAGCAACGCGAATCGATTGGCTAGTCACGATTCCGCCTAAAGAAATAATCGCAACTTCAGTGGTACCTCCACCAATATCAACGACCATACTACCAGTTGGCTCCCAAACAGGTAGGTTCGCACCAATCGCAGCTGCGAATGGTTCTTCAATTGTGTAAGCATCCTTCGCACCAGCTTGTCTTGTCGCGTCAATCACAGCCCGCTCCTCAACCGCAGTTATACCTGAAGGCACACAAACCATAACATATGGCTTTCCAGAAAAAGGATTATTACTTTTTTGGGCCTGACGAATATGGTGCTTCATCATTGATGCCGTTGTTTCAAAATCGGCAATGACCCCGTCCTTCATCGGTCTTAGAGCAACCACATTCCCAGGTGTCCGTCCGATCATATTTTTAGCGTCATTACCAACTGCGACGATATTTTTTGTATCTGTCTGCATGGCAACTACTGATGGCTCACGCAAAACAATTCCTTTTCCTTTTACATATACGAGGGTATTCGCTGTACCCAGGTCAATTCCAAGGTCTCTTGATCTAATTCCAAACATAGTGTTGTATCTCCCTTTCTACACTTACAAAATGCAAAATAGCAATAGGCAGGTAATCGCCTTACTTATCATGTCTATTTCCTAATAATTTATTGGCCCTTTCACAGGGCAGTCCTAAAAAATCATAACTAATATTATATCGTATCGTCAAATAAAACAATAGTGTTATAAATACCCTTTTTCCTTTAAACTCACAAACTTATTTTCACCGATGATTAGATGGTCAAGAAGGTCAATGCCAATAATTTTTCCGCATTCGACCAATCTCTTTGTTACTTCAATATCCTCGCGGCTTGGAGTGGGGTCTCCGCTCGGATGATTATGCAGAGCAATAATGCTCGCAGCGGAGCGCTTTAAGGCCTCTCGAAAGACCTCGCGTGGATGAACAATCGAGGCATTTAAGCTGCCGATAAAAACCGTTTGTTTATGAATGACCTGATTTTTTGTATTTAAATATAAACAAACAAAATGTTCCTGCGATAAAAAGCGCATATCATTCATGACATACTTGGCTCCATCCTCTGGGGAGCGGATCACATAGCGGTCATTAAAGGATAGGTTGGAAATCCGCCTGCCAATTTCTACCGCTGCTAAAATTTGAATGGCCTTTGCTAAGCCTATTCCTTTAATTTCGGTTATTTCTTCTAACGTAGCGCCTTTTAATAGCCGTAAGCCTTCAAAATGGTTCAGCAGACGATTCGATAATTGCAGGACAGATTCATCCTTTGTTCCTGTCCGCAATAGAATTGCAATTAGTTCATGATTAGATAAACTTTGTGGTCCATGTTGAATAAATCGTTCCCTTGGCCTTTCGTCTTGTGGAAAATCGCGAATCATCAATGTATCAGTTGACATTTTTTTCCTCCCTATATTCGGGAGTTAAGGCACAAAAAAGTTAATACGGTAACTGGTAGCCTGCCTTTCTTAATTCTCTGATCGTCCTTGCTACTGGCAGACCGACAACCGCAAAATAATCTCCATTTATTTTTTTGACAAGCATACTTCCGAGCTGTTGAATTCCATAGGCACCTGCTTTATCAAGCGGTTCACCACTTTGCACATATGAACGGATTTCGTCCTCCGTTAACTCCCAAAACCATACTTCTGTTTTTTCATAGAAACGGGTCTTGCTCGTTGGAGACACTATTGAAACACCTGTAAACACTTCATGCTGACACCCTGAAAGAGTTTTCAACATACGAACGGCTTCTGCTTCATCAGCTGGCTTTCCTAAAATTTGATTATTCGCAAAAACAATCGTGTCCGAACCGATAACAAAGGCTTCTTGATTGTCCTTAAACACAGCTTGTGCCTTTCGTTCGGCTAACTCCATTACTACCTCCTCAGGGGAGAGTGTGGGGTCAAAGCTTTCGTCTACTTCACTGCTTGAGACTGCGAATGTTAAGCGGAGATTTTCTAGAAGTTCTTTTCGCCGTGGAGAAGAAGAGGCTAAAATGAGGTTCTGCATTCAATCACCTTACCTTTTTTGCTTCATTAGGGAGATACAATTCAATCCTATCAGAAATTGTAGAAGCAAACAATTTTTATATAACTAAATTTTGAAGAAATCTGTCAAATTATGCATTTGAATTTGAATTCTATCACTTATTAGGACGACGAAAAGCCTGCCCTATTTGGACAGGCTTTATGTTATTATTCATTTCCCGGAAAATATGTTTTTTTGTCGATTACATGGAATAGTAGACGGATAAAAAATTTAATAAGTGCTGTTGGGCTGCACTTAAGCTTTTCTCGTCTTTTGATTTTTGAAAGTCCTTAATTTTAACGTCTGCACCAGCTAATTCTGCATGTAGTTTTTTTACATTCTCATTTTTTAATCCACTTACCTTTAACTGCTCGCTTAGAGCTGTTAATGTCTTGGCGGATTCCTCTGGGATCGACTTCGTAACCATAGCGCTCGAAGTTACAATAGACAACGCCTGATAAATGGTAGGTGCCCCTTCTAAAAAGGCCTTTTCCTTTTCAGATACGTCAGCTACCTTCTTTTCATCTACTAATAATGGCTTGGCAAATACCTCTGAAATCCCATTTTCTTTGTATTGGTTTCCGAGGGTTTTAGCCATATCAATAGTATCCGCTACACCAAGAAATAAGTATTGCTTTCCGCTCATTTCTACTAATTTCGAGGGTATACCCTTTTCTGTAATCTGATCTGCTGTTGCCTTTGCACCATCTTTGGACGAGAAAACTCCACCTTGGATGACATAAGCCGTTATTTGCTCAATCGCAGCCGTAGTTGTTTTCCCTGTAGTTGTTGTTGTCGTTTCCGTTCCACCTGTTTCTTCCACCACAGCGGGTTCAGTTGCCACCTTCTTACTTGGTTCTGTCACCATCTTCAGCATAAAAATGCCAATCGTAAGACCGATGAGGATGGCAAAGGTCGCTGAAACAAAGATAGAGCCTAGCGGCCTACCATTCTTCTTCATGCTGTTTGATGATATCGATGTGTTCATTTTAGGACCCTTTTTCTTCGTATTAGTGGTAGTGGCAATTTTATATTCCATAAGATCAGTGTCAGAGGATTCAGGAATAATCCAGTCAAAGCTCTCATCGACCGACTCCTGTGAAGCAGCTGTCTCTAAATAGCTGTCCGATTCTGTTGGGGCTGGGTTAATTTTGATCACTTTCGTCGCTGTGTTTGAGCTGACTTCTGGCTCCATTTTTGAAGCTTCTTCCTCAAACTTTGTATTTTCTCCATTTAATTTAATCTTAATTGTATTGCCTTTGTTAGGCTTGTCCACTATTCGTACTCCTCTCTTCCGCTAGCTCATTGGATTCATCCTAACATACAGGCAAAAAAAAATAACAAGACTTTTGTCGTCTTGTTATCGTAGACTTTCGTCAAATTATTTGTAAGTTCGCAGTGTTGTTAATTACGGCTGTGTTTGTGCGGTTGAAGGAAACTGACTTAATGGGTTATCCTTACCCGCTGGTGCCGGTGCATCGATCGTTGGCTGTTCTGCAGCTAAATCAGCTAGAGTTGGCATATAAAAAGCTGAAACTGTTAGGCTGTAGCTAATAGGTGCGTCATCCTGACCCAGACTGGTGATTTCTTGGCCACCTGAATAGGTAATAGCCTCAACTACCACTAATCGTTGTAAGGATTCCAACGTTTTGATAAATTTTTCTAAATCCTCATATTTCGGTGATTCCACACTCAACTGGACAGTCATTTTTTTTAATCCTGCGGGTACAGGGGTAACCGGCTGTTGAGTTTGAGCAGCATTTGGGTCTGCCGCTGTTGTTTGTACAGTGTTTGTCGTTGTAGCTTGGGCAGCATTTGAATCGGCAGCTGCTTGGTCACTTGTAAGCGCAACATCTGCATCCTTCGCAAACCCCATAGACAGGATTTGACTATTTGAAACATTTTCAGCTTTTTCTAGGTCCAAAATAAACTGTTCCTGAAGTGGACCAACAGGAAGCTTTTTCTGAAGCTCCTTAGTGTCAACCGTTGTCGTTTTGGCGGAAGCCGCCTTTTTTTGACTGACAATATCCAACAGCTTTTGCTCTGACTTTAATTCCTGCTGCTTAATGCCTAAGTCAGACTTCAAAGGTGTTAACGAAAAGAATTGAGCATAGACGATGAGTAACACAAGCAAAAGAACACCGACGGCTACAATCAACTTGTGTTTTTTAGAGAGATAAAGCCTCATGAGCCCTTCACTCCTTCCCCATCCTTCTTGCTTTTCTTGATCTCTTCCTTGTTAAACTTGATTTCAAACTGTCCTGTATAGCGAGGAAGATAGTTGGTTGACTTTTTAATTGTTGAACTAGTTGTGGCTGTTGTTACATTCGTTTGATTGGTT
The DNA here is from genome assembly GCF_030915525.1 of Neobacillus sp. PS2-9. Lineage (NCBI taxonomy): Bacteria > Bacillati > Bacillota > Bacilli > Caryophanales > Bacillaceae > Neobacillus > Neobacillus sp. PS2-9. The sequence continues at coordinate 1,498,449 of NZ_CP133269.1, read as the reverse complement.
GTAGTTGCTGTGTTGCTTTGTGCAGTTTGGTCGGATGTCCCAACTGTCGTGTTGTTCTGCCCCTCAACAGTTGTTGTAGCTGTTGTTGTCTGATTAGCACTTGTTTTCGGATTCGTTGTAGTTGATGTGCTATTTGAAGCTGCGGTAGCATTAGCAGCAGTAGTTTCTGATTCAGATTGTGCCGTTGATAGTGAGCTAAGACTAGCCTCATCAATCCATTTAGACTCGTGTAAACTATCTAAAAAGTAGGCTGCCTCTCTAGCGCTATCAAATTGAACCGTAAGCGTAACGGTTCCGGCCTCAGTATAGGCAAAGGATTGAATAAAGCCACGTTCTGGCAATAACGATGTTAAGTGCTGCATGACTGGTACTGTTTGAAGAGGATAGTCACTTGCCCACTCAATGGCACTTTTCAATTGACTCACAGAACTAGTAGATGCCACTGTATCACTGTTTTGCTGTTCTTTATCAGCAATTTTTTTGGTCATCGTAATTTGTTTATCTAGGGATGCTATCTCGTCATTAATGGATTGGGTTTGCCAAAAATAATAGCCACCAATGAGAATGAATAACGCAAGTAGTCCTGCAATCAGTATGAAAAAGCTAAATTTTTTCGGTTCCTTCTGTGGAAGCAGGTTAATTTCAACTAGCATTGCATTAATTCACCTCTTTTAAAGCGAGACCTAGTGATAGTAATAAATTTGCCGGCACGCTTCCTTTTATTTCCGGGTCATGCGCCAACCGTATTACAGGAGTTTCAAATCTCTCTCTCATTTCTTCAGTTACAGCCTGGATCATCGGATGATCACCGACTAACAGAAACTTGGATATATCATGTTTCTCTTTGTTTAGTGCATACCGATAAAAATCTAGCAATTTACTTAACTCTTTTAAAATATCTTCAAACTGGATAACTAATTCATCCGCTTCACCTGTGTATTTAAAGTCCATGGTTCCCATATTGTCATGTCGTATTTCCCAATGGTCTAAGTTAAACGGAAGGGCAAACGGACGCATGACTATAGGAACAGCTCCTTCAAAAATACATAAATTAACACTCGTTAAATCAAACTGAATCATGAAAAGGTTCTCGCTCTCATTTCCATGTCCGAGCTGATGATATAAGCGGTAAAGTGCCAACGGAGAAATATCCGCAGCTACAGGTGTCAGCTTTAAGCTGGAAAATAAGTTTGCATATTCCATCACATATTGTTCAGGTGCTGCAAATAAAAGAAGATCTTTTGTTTTTTCATTTTGTGAAAGCAAGTAGTAATCAAATATTGGTTCCTCAAACGGCAAGTGAATACTAGAACCAAGCTCTAGATAAAGATACCCCTTTATTTCATCCTCTTGAATATCAGCAGGCACGGAAACCTTGCGGATGATGACCAGTTGGTCTGGAACAACAAAACGGATTTGACGTCGTTGAATTTTCCATTCATCAATGCACTCATCCAAAATATTCACTAACGATTCCATATCGGCAATTTTACCGTCGCAAATAATTCCTGGTGGCAAAAAACGCTCTCCCCATTTCTGAGCTGTTGGGAGATTCGCTTGTTTCAGTTCCACATAGCGAATAGAGTGGTCATTTAGTACTAGATTAATTATTCGGTTTTTGGATGAGAAGAGGGAAAAAGCCATGTAAAAAACCCCTTAGTTAAAATCCTTGATTAAGAAAACGTATATAAAGTTCAATCATTTCCGATCCCCAATAATAAGCGGACAAGGTTCCCGCTGCTATAAAAGGTCCAAAAGGTATCGGCTGACGCCTTTTGACAATTCTAAACAACAGTGCTAATCCACCAAGAACTGCACCGTATAATGTCGAAAGAAAGAAGGACATAAGTACTAGTTTGAAACCTAAAACGAAACCTAGTAACGCGTACAGTTTAACATCACCAAAGCCCATACCGCCTTTGCTGACAAGTGCGATAATTAGTAGTAGGACAAAACCAGCGACTGCACCTGCCAAGCTGTCCCACCATGGGTGTAACGGCCAAATAATCCGTTCCAATAAAAAAATCCCTGCAAACCAGATGAGAATTTTATCAGGGATGATCATATAGTGAATATCTGAAACTATGATAATGATAAACATAGAAATTAGTGTTAACGCTAGGACTAATTCACTAGACCATCCAACAACTAATGGAGCTGTCGCAAATAGGATACCCGTAAGCAGTTCCATAGTCGGATATATAGGAGAAATCCGCGACTGACAGCCGCGGCATTTCCCTTTTTGGAGCAGATAAGATAGTACTGGTATTAGTTCGTAGGATCTTAATTGATGCCCACAGGTTGGACAAGCCGAGCGTGGAGCTACTATTGATTTTTTTACTGGAACCCTTAAGCCTACTACATTATAAAACGAACCAAATACCAAACCCAGAATTAATAAATATAAATAAAGAAAAATATTCATTTTTAATTACCATAATAAATTATTTTATTTTGTACCAGCAACATTATCAGCAACTACAGGTCTTTTTAGTAATGTTGATTCAGTGAGAGGTATATTTCTCTTTGAACCCAATAATTTAACACTATATTTAAGTCCTTTAGTTACTTTTTCAACTTTTACAAAGGAACCATCAGTAAGAGCAGTAGTTAATACTGTAGTTCCAGCAGTATAGGTGGAACCAGTTTTCACATATGCAACAGTTGTATCATCAGCATCTTTCATATCTTCAAGATAATCATTTTTGACTAAATAATCTAATGATAAATAGACCGGGGTACCATCAGCAGGAATTAAACTATTATCGCTAGCTACGGCTGTTTTTGCTGAGTTAACCATTTGTTGTGCGTTTGCAACATGAGCATCTTTTTTAGAGTTGTCTATTAGACCTAAAATTGAAGGGACTGCAATAGCTGCAATAATACCTAAAATAACAATAACTGCAAGTAATTCAATTAATGTTAAACCTCGTTGATCTTTTAACTTATTTTTTAACTTTTGTAACATATTTTCATCTCCTTAACGGTTCTATGAACCTAGTAATATTATCTCTTGTAGTATACATTAATTTACAGATATATGAAAAGAGATTTTTTGGGTATTTTGTCACATTTCATCATCTTTTATATTTTTACGTCTGTTACTGATTCATTTGTTGAAATTGGTCGAACATGCTAAACATTGGAACCATAATGGAAGTTACAATTGTCCCCACAAGCCCGGCTAAAAGGACTATCATTATTGGTTCTATTAACGATTTTAATTGGTCAGTACCTGTTTCTACTTCTTTCTCATAGAATTCAGCAATCTTAGATAACATTGCATCCAAAGCACCCGTTTCTTCTCCTATGGCAATCATTTGAGTTACCAAAGGTGGGAATGCCCAATGTTTTTGCATTGGCTCAGACATTGAACGACCTTTTTCGAGTGAATCCCTGGATTCTCGAATTACACTTGAAAGTACCTCATTCTCGACAACTTTTTCAACAATAGCCATTGCTTGCAGAATTGGAACAGAACTTGAAAATAATGAGCTTAGCGTTCTCATCATTCTTGAAAGTGCAGCTTTTTGAAGTAGCTTTCCAAAAATAGGCATCCTCAATAACATATAATCTAGATAATATTTTGTCTTCATATTGCTCTTCAAATAGGTAAATAAGACTATAAAGCCAAAAATAATTACAGCCACTAACCACCAAAACGATTGCATAAAGCCACTTGCAGCAAGAACAAACTTCGTAATTCCAGGCAGTTCTCCTCCCATATCATCAAACATCGAAACAAATGTGGGTACAACGGCAATAAGTAAAAATATTACAACTGCTATTGCAATGACTCCAACAGCAATTGGATAGGATAAAGCTGACTTTATCTTCTGAATTGTATAGTGTTGCTTTTCAAAATGATCCGCCAATCTGTCTAGTGTTTCATCCAAATTCCCACTTATTTCTCCTGCCTTTACCATATTAATAAACATTGGAGTAAATATTTTCTTATGCTTTGCTACAGCATCAGAAAGTGGGTTCCCTTCACGTAGTTCCTGCTCCACATCAATCAAAGCCTTTTTTAGCCCCTTACTTTCTGTTTGAGAAGCTAGAATGGATGTTGCTTCAACAACTGTTACCCCTGCTTTAATTAACGTAGAAAATTGCCTTAAATATATGACAAAGTGCTGAAGCTTTACCGGATTACCAATTGAGATATCTTTCGTAAACAAGGTTTCAGGAACTTCATTCATTTCAATAACCCTGATTCCCTCTTCCTTAAGCTTCATCATTGCTTCCCTTTTTGACCCAGCAGTTATAGTGCCCTGCCGCTTACCTTTTCGATCACGTCCAGAATATTTAAATCTAGCCATTCATCATCATCTTTTCATGCAAGTATTGTGAAGCGGCTTCCTTTTGAATCACACTTCTATCAATTAGATCTCTAATACTCATCTCGAGCGTATGCATTCCCTGGGCACGGGAAGTTTGCATCGTACTTTGAATTTGATGGATTTTCTCATTTCTGATTAGGTTAGCAATTGCAGCATTATTAACCAATATCTCAGTGGCAGCTTTTCTTCCTTTTTTGTCAATAGTCGGGAATAATCGTTGAGAAATGACACCGACTAACACAGACGCTAACTGTATACGTATTTGTGGTTGCTGTCCTGAAGGAAACACATCGATAATCCGGTTTATAGTCGTCGGTGCACTTGAAGTATGGAGCGTTCCCAGTACAAGATGCCCGGTTTCTGCTGCTGTGATTGCAATTGACATCGTCTCCAGGTCACGCATCTCTCCAACAAGAATAACATCAGGGTCTTGTCTAAGCGCTGCTTTTAAGCCACTGGCATAGTTATTTGTATCAAATCCTACTTCTCGTTGGTCAATAATCGAGTTTCCATGACGATGCAGATACTCGATTGGATCCTCTAGAGTAATGATATGCTTTCGCATCGTACGGTTCATATAATCAATCATAGAAGCAAGTGTCGTTGATTTTCCGCTCCCTGTAGGACCAGTTACAAGAATAAGACCTTGAGGCTTTTCTACTAGCTTAGATACAATTTCAGGTAAATCTAAGTCTTCAATTGAGGGAACCTTTGAAGCAACAACCCTTAGGGCTAAAGAAACACTTTTTCGTTGGTGATACGCATTTACACGGAATCGTGAGCTACCCGGAACACCATAAGAGAAATCAAGCTCCCCTTTTTCTTTAAAAATATCCCACATATTATCTGGAATAATGGCATGTGCCATTGCCTCGGTGTCATCTTGTAGCAATTTGTCTGACCCATACCTTCTTAAATCACCATTTATACGCATGACCGGCGGCACTCCGACAGTTAAATGAACATCGGAAGCTTTATATTCAATTGCTGCCCTTAAGATCGCATCTATTTTTTCTTTCATGCTCATTTACTCCTACTCCAGAATTGCTACTTTTAATACTTCTTCGGTTGTTGTTAAACCTTGCTTTATTTTTAATAAGCCATCATCAAGTAAGAAAATGGTTTTATTTTTAGTTGCAAGTTCTTTTAATTTTTGAAAAGACTCCCCATTCATCATTGCTCTACTTATCTCGTCATTGATGACTAACACTTCATGAAGTGCTATCCTTCCTTTATAACCAGTCATATTACAGGAAGAACACCCCTTACCACGTGTTACTTTTTCAATCTTCATTCCTCGTCTTGTAAAAATTTCATGCTCTCGCTTAGATGGTTCTATAAATACCTGACAATCACGGCAAACTTTACGAACAAGACGTTGAGCCACAATCCCACTTAAAGAAGAGGCAAGTAAGAATGGTTCCACTCCCATATCGATTAACCTGGTAACTGTTCCAATAGAATCATTTGTATGAAGGGTACTTAAAACTAAGTGACCAGTTAATGATGCGCGAATAGCCACTTCCGCTGTCTCCTTATCCCGGATTTCCCCGACCATGATAATATTCGGATCTTGTCGAAGAATCGATCTTAACCCCGCAGCAAAAGTCATACCCACATTTGGGTTCACCTGTATTTGATTAATCCCTTCTAATTGGTATTCTACCGGGTCTTCAATTGTTATAATATTAACTGTTTCATCATTTAACCTGTTTAGAGCAGCATAGAGTGTAGATGATTTACCTGATCCAGTTGGTCCTGTAATTAGGACAATGCCAGTGGGCTTTTCAATCATCTCTTTAAATCGTTTTAAATTAAGTGTGTTAAATCCAAGTTTACTTAAATCATTTAATGTTGAGCCCATATCAAGAAGCCGCATAACAATTTTTTCACCATATACAGTAGGAAGAGTGGAAACTCGAAGGTCAACAGGATGAAAATCAAGATTTAACTTGATTCGACCATCCTGTGGAATCCTGTGTTCAGTAATATCTAAATTTGACATTATTTTTATTCTAGCAGTCAGTACCCCTTGCATGTGACGTGGCAAAACACGTTCAACCCGTAAGACCCCATCAACACGGTAGCGGACGACAACCTTTGTTTCCTGAGGGTCAAAATGGATATCACTTGCTTTTTGAATCACAGCATTTGAAAGAATTTGGTTCACGAGACGGACAATGGGTGAATCAAGATCTGTAACATCTTCTATACGTCCCTTTTCATTTTGCTTCAATTCACCAAGGAGCTCGTCAAAAGCGTCATCAACGTTGTAATATTTATTTATGGCACGAAGAATATCATCCTTTGTGGCAATGGCTGGCTGGATTTGAAATCCTGTTGAAAGACGTAAATCGTCAATCACAATAAAATCCATTGGATTGGCCATCGCTACATAAAGCTTATTTCCATCTCTTTTTAGAGGAATAATTAGATTTCTTCTTGCTAATTCTTTAGAAAAAAGAGAAAAGAGATTTGTATCAAAAGGATAGTTAAATAAGCTAATGTGGGGAATACCAAGCTGAAATTCGAGTACTTCAATTAATTGCTGTTCAGTAATAAAGCCTCTTTGGAGCAAAGCCTCCCCAATTTTTTGGTTTTTTGATTTTTCCTCTAATGTTAATTGAAGTTGTTCAGGGGTAATTAACCCAACTTCAATTAACAAATCACCAAGGCGTTTTCGAGCTTGTCTCATTTTTAATCCCTGCTTTTATTTAGGTTGTTCATTCGGTTTTCCCCATAGATCACTATCAGCTGAATCTTGTTGGACTTGATCTGTTGCAGTCTGTGTTTGTATATCATTTGAATTAGTTGCATCATTCACCTGGCTGCTAGTTGTTGCAGAGTCAGTCCTAGTCTCTTGATCACTTCCACCTAGACCATGAATCTCCACCTGATAGGTTGGAGGATAATAATCCTCTGAAATTAACTCACTTTTTATAAACGCTTCACCCTGGTATACATCTCTATATACCTTAATCACTTGCCCCTCCACTCCTGGTGTTTGGACCTTGGTCTTTCCTGGGAGAAGCAACGGGCTATATTGAACAATCGTTTTAGGTTTAAGCTTCTGTCCGTCTTTTGTGCTGACTTTATAAGTATAGGTAAACTTTTGGCCCTTTAATGTAACCATTAACTTTTCATTCTCTAATCGTAGTTCAAGCGTATACTTTGTCTTATTAGGATTAGCTAGTACTAAATCAACATTTCTGCTTTCATTCACTTTTGCCTCATATCCTAATGTTACATATTCAGGAAGTGAACTACTAATATTTCTTTCTATGATTGAAATATTTGTTGGCAAGACAGCTTGATAAATTCCTGTAGCTAAAACATCTAACGAGTATGGATCTTTTAAATTTTGTTTCTTTACCAACTCTAATAGTGAAAATGTAGATTCATTTTTTATTTCAATCTTTGGATTTTTATCAATAAACGTTTGCAGCTCAATAGGTAGTTCATTTAAATTAACGATAGCAGTATTCAATGAAGCATCCTTATTCTGACTAGCTAATAGATAATCGTTATAAAGATTGAAGGAATGAGAACCTGCTTCGAATTGTGATGCTGTCTGATTTAATTCTTGAGTGAGCTTGTCTAAATCAAGGTCATTACTATTTACTTGAGGAAAAAGTAATTCCACTTGTTTTCCTATTTGCTGCTTTTCTATTGATATAAATGCGGTGTTTTTCTGACCATCTTTAATAGAGTCTATGGTTTGCTTTGCATCTAAATGGAACTCATTTAAATCAATGGGGGCAGATATTTCCCCGTATTGCAGCTCCATTGATGATTCCTTTACCCAATTAATAAACTTCTGTTCTAATAGACTCATAGCCTCTTCCTCTGTTTTACCAGCAACATCAAGGGTCCCTATCGTTGTTCCTTCAGAGTACTTTCCATCAGCATTTGAAATTGTCCCAAATGCTTTGGCACCATAATGGGAGAAGCTAAAAATAAATGCTGTGCCAAAAAATAAAACCACAAACACCTTTAACAATTGCTGATTTGTTTTCAATTGTATCTGCCTCCCCCGTTTTATTTTTGTAATGGAACCTTTTTATCTTCTTCAACCACTTCATGTGCTGCTGCTACTTCATCAAGGGGCATAAGATTATCCAACTCTTCTAACCAATCTCGTTTTTCCAACTCTTTCTTTTCAACCAATTGATCATCTAGTAAACTCTCAATATCAGATAAATAGGTAACTTCAACTTTAGGTTCATCTAATTCCTGTTGTTCATCCACACTTTTTTCAATATCTCTTTCTAATAAAAAGGAGATATCCTCTTCCGGCAAGGAATTTCTTTGTTGTCCCTGCTCACTAACTTGTGAGGATGAGACTAATGGAGTTGAGTTTAACACTAGTGACTCTTCTGTTTGTCTTAGTTCTGTTAATTCAAAAGATGTATCACTTTGACTAAGATCTAATTTTGAATTTAATACAGGATTAATCAATTCATCTGTCCATTTTTCTTCGAATACTGGTGTATCTTTAAATACTACAGTTCCCAAGCGTTTTTCAAAGAAATAAGCTGCGAAAAAGACTAACGCCACCAACATTAATGCTGTTTGCCATAAAGGGAAGGATACAACTGCAGCAAGTCCTCCTAGAGCAAACAAAAAACTAGTAACAGCAAGAAAAAGTTTGCCTTTTATCGTAAGTCCCAAAGGTAAAAAAGCTAAAATGAGAAAAAACACTAACATAGAACATAAGGCCCAAACCATTGAAGTCATTCATAATCACCCTATCTATATAGATCATAAATACTATTTAACTACATTTTTTTGCAAAGACTTATAAAATTTGTTGATTTCTTCAAAAATTAGACAAAAATCGCCTACTAAATATTGTATAATACTATTATGTTTTTTAAAAGGACTGGAAATTAATTATGGGCCAAAATAACTAAAATTTCTTGTTTATTCTATTATCTCTAAAACGCCCTGAAGGGAAAGAATTATTAATGAAACATATTCAAAATGAAAATGGATTAACACTCATCGAGGTCCTTATATCAATTGCTATATTATCAATTATCTTTGTTTCTTTTATGAGTTTTTTTCCTCAAATGGGATTTATGAATAAACAAAATGAAGATAAAACACAAGCAATTAATACCGCAAAAGAGGTACTTATAGAATGGCAAGAAATGCCGGATTTAAAAGCATTCCTTGTTGATCCTACAAATGACACCTTAGATGATTTACCGAGTAATAAAAAAACAGAAGGGGACTACTATTATTTTTATACAACAAAAAATAATTATGATGTGACAATTAAAATAAATATCTTACCAAGTAAAGAATCAAAAGCTGCTAAAGCACATCTTATCATGATCCAATTATTTAATAAAAAAGGTACGGTTGTTAGTGAAACATATGGTTATGTACTTAGATAGGAGTGGTTATGAATGAGTCGAAATGAACGTGGCTTAACACTGATTGAGGTTTTAATTGCAGTAGCAATTCTTTCAATTATTGGTGTTATCATTTGGAATGTCTTTTATCAAGGTTATTCGTATTCAAAAAAAGCTACATCAAGAAATTCTATGCAGCAGGAAACAAACATTCTTATAACCAACCTTAAAAAAATTCATCAATCAAATATTAATTACACAATTAAATCTTCAAATTGTGATATCACAGTTACTTATCAAAAAGACCCTACATCTACAGCTCAAACACAAATATTTAGTCATTCTCAAATATGCTTCAAGCTTGAAATTATTGTTGATTCTATCAATCAAGGAGCTGGACCGATTAATATCCAACCCAACAAGTCTGATATTACACTCAACATAAATACAAGTGATAAAAACAATCCGGGCAATAATTTAACTATAAGTACATTTCTTTATCGAATGAAGGGGGTTGGTTATTAATGCTTAATGCAAAGAGTGAACAAGGCTATGCACTTGTAACAGTTTTACTAATTGTAGTAATTTTTATGGTCGTGTTTTTGTCTTTCATGGGACAAGCTTTTACAAGTGTGAAGCAAAATCAAGTAGTAGAAAAGAAATCTCTTTCGATCGATACAGCTGAAATGGGTGTAACCTATTATAAAGTAGCTATTCAAAATCTATTTGAATCTAAACAAAGTGCTGTAAACGATAGAGTCAAAGCAATAATGACAACAACTCCAACAGCAAATTTTAAAAGACAGGCTGCAATTGTTCTCGCTGATGAAATACAAAAATCCTATCCCATTGGAACCACACAAGCACCGATACCAATAAGTGATACTAATGCTACATTTACAATTAGCAACTTAATAGCTTCTCCAGATACTGATATAAATTCTAGCAAAGTTTTTATCACTTTTGATATTGTTGGTAAGGAAACTGGAACGAGTAGTGGCTCCAAATTAACAGCAAAAATGACAATCAATTTAGACACTATAACCAATTTAGCAAACAGTGGGTCATCTGGTGGCTATTCTCTTCCAAGCTACAATGAAATACCAAAGCCTAAAGTTGGATGTAGTAATTTAGATTGCAGCGAAGTTTATATAGCCGGGAACGGAAACTTTAGTGGGAATAATTCATTTAAAAAATCTACTCAAACCATCTATACTACAGGTTCTTTTACTCAAGTAGGTACAGGGAATGAAAATAACAAAAGTAATATTTCTATACATGCTGAGGGTCCAATTACTATAGGGAACAACATGAATAAAGCATTAAATTTCAAAGTAGAAACGAAGGATAATGCTTATTTTGGAGGACATCTAGACATATATGGTTCTTCAAAAATACAAATTGGAGGAAATGCCACGGTGGCTAAATCCTTATCAATTGGCTCTTCTTCTAAAATGTGTGTTCGAGGCGATTTAACCGCCGGGAGTATTTCAGTTTCTACAAGTAATCCACCAGGGAAATTAATAGTATATGGGAAAGTAAACGGTAGTACAATATCTCCTTACAGGGTCACCGATTCTGCATTTAAATCTGAATGTGGAACCTACATCCCTTCAGCTTTTCAAATTAACTGGGGAGATGATATAAGTACATTAATTAATAATGTTGATTATAAATAAAAAAAGGAGTGTGATTGTTAAAAACAATTTCACTCCTTTTAACATGAAGAATATTCCGCAACACGATTCCGTCCAGCCCTCTTAGCCCCAACATAAAGCGCCCGATCTGCATGGCGGATTAATGCTAATGCATCTTCAGCATCCTCTGGTGCGGTTGCCACACCGATGGAAGCCGTGATTCTGACTTGCTGATGCTTTTGGTCTAACGACTGGCTTATGATGAAAGGCCAGTTGGCGATGGATTGACGGATGAGTTCAGCCATTTGATAGGCATCTTCTTTTGATACATCTGGTAAAAGGACCACAAATTCCTCGCCACCATACCGGGCAACAGTTCCTCGGCCTCCTACCAGCTTATTTAACCTGTTAGCCAGTTCGCATAGAATTTCATTTCCACTTTGATGGCCATACGTGTCATTCACGTTTTTAAAATGGTCAATGTCGAGAATAATTAATGAAAGCATTTTGCGTTCGAAACGGGTGAGTTTTTCAAATTCTTCTGTTAGCATATTCTCAAAGTAACGATAATTATATAGACTCGTTAAGGCACAACGTTCGCTCTGTCTCTTGGTTTGCTCATAATGGCGTGCATTTTCAATTGCTACGGCAAAATGAGAGCAAAGAATATCGATAATCATTAGTTGAGATTTTTCATAGGCCCGTTTTCTTCTTGAAGCTAACAGTAAGACACCAATTAACTTTTTACTTCGAATGATGGGTACACCCAGAATACTTTCGGCATCCTTCGGAATGTAGCCATTCGAATACTCAATCCAGTCCTTCTTAGTTTTGAATAGGAAGGCCTTTCGGCTTTCCCAAACCATTCCACTGATTCCTTCATGAATACTCATAGTCTGCTGATCATTTGGTAACGCATTCCCTGATTCAATCCGGCGAATCAATTTCAGTTCATCGCCACTAGCCTCAAGTATATAAGCATAGTCTACTGGTAGCATTTCACTTAATTTCTGAATAAATAGGTTAACGACATCATCAATATACAAGCGTTCAGCCATTTGATGACCAATTTCGGCTGCCTTTTGCAGGTACTCATTTATTTTTTCACTAGAATAATAGAGATTAAAGATCATAGATAAGCTAACAAATGGCACTCCCACAAAGAGGAGGGCTAATAAGCCTAAATTATTATAAAGAATGTACAAAATGAATCCGATTGGGAAGGTAATTAACGTAGTGATTGTCTCGACAAAGAGTTCTTTCCCAAAAAAAGGATCCTTACTTTTATAAATCACATATAAATTAAATGCGAGAATCACTTGATTTAAGGTATAGCTAAGTACCGCATACAAGACCGCCAACAACAAGAAGTCTGCATTAATTTGTAGTTTTTCTCCTGTATCTCCGCCAAGTAAATAATATAAACCGCCACTTAAAAAAGAAACGAAAAAGAACATAATCAAATTTAGCGGTAAGCGGAAAAATTCACCCCTGCGAAGGATCCTTAGTTTAAGTAATAATACAACAACTGCAATTTGAGCAAAGATAATCTCAACGAATAAACCAAACCGCAAAAAGGTAGCCAGCGCCACCCATTGAATTAAAAAGATATACATTTCGTTAATGACAATAGGCATGGAAGCAACCACAGAGGTTAATAACAAAAAGGCTAATAGATCTATCCAATGCCCATTAATCTCAAGAGGATACGTATGATAGGTAAACCACAGCCCTGCAGGTACTAATAAAAACCATACAAGAAAAATGGCTTGTTTTGTTAGCGGTTTAACCATCTTACTTACCTCCCCTTCATATTATTATTAATTCGAGATAAAAACATTTTACCACTATTACTATAGCTTGTCACAAAGAAATTTTCATATTTTTCAAATATTTACATAAATGTGGTTTTATCTCAGAGATAAAATAGAGAGAACCAGTAATAACAAGCATACTAGAAGAATCTATAGCCTGAATCTCCTCTAAAAGGTAGGACTCCCAGTTGGTTACTGCCACCTTATTGGTAGATTGACTGATCTTCAGTAACTCTTCCGCTGCAGCTGCCCGTGGAAAATCAAAGCTGACAAATGAGATTTGATTAGCTACTTGATCCAGCTTTGCAATCATTTCATCCAACTTCTTATCCTTTAATGCGGCAAACACAATATGGATGTGTCGTTCTTTATATCTCGTTGATAATTCTTTTACTAGGGCTGTAATCCCTTCCTCATTGTGAGCCCCATCGATGATAACTAACGGGTTTTCAGATAGAATTTCAAACCTGCCTGGCCAGTATGCCTTTTTCAGGCCTTCTCTAATGGCTTGGTCACTGATAAGAAAGGAACCCTCTTGATTTAAGTATAGTGCTGCACAGACTGCAAGGGCCGCATTTTCCGTTTGATGCTGACCGATCATACTAATTTCGAAATCATTGAAGGCTTGTGATGGTGTAGTTAAAGTAAACTTTTCACCTTTAGTCAATGATTGGTGCTCAGAAATGGAAAATTCCTGGTTCAGTCGATAAATCGGTGCTTTCATTTTTTCTGCCTGATTTTCTATTACTTTAAGAGCTCCTGGATGTTTAACCGCCGTAAAAATGGGCGTATGCTCCTTGATGATACCTGCTTTTTCAAAAGCGATTTCCTCATACGAGTTTCCAAGAATGTTCGTGTGGTCCAATCCGATATTTGTAATAATAGAAACTAGTGGATGAAGAATGTTGGTGGAATCAAATCGTCCTCCTAATCCCACTTCATAAACAACCACGTCCACCTTGCCCATTTCTGCAAAATAATAAAACGACATAGCGGTGATCACTTCAAACTCAGTCGGTCCCCCAAGCTCCGTTTCTTCCAATTCATCTGCTAATGGTCGAATAACATTGGCCAGGTGTAAAAGCTCTTCATCCGTAATCGGTTTTCCATTGACACTAATGCGCTCATTAAATTGCTCGATATAAGGTGAGGTGAAGGTACCCACCGAATAGCCTGCAACTTGTAAAATATTTCGAAGGTAGGTGACGGTCGAGCCTTTTCCATTTGTCCCACCCACATGGATCGTTTGGATCTTCTTTTCAGGGGAACCCAGCTTGTCCATCATCCATTCCATTCGTTTCAAACCAGGCTTAATCCCAAGCCGTAATCTCGCGTGGATCCAGTCTAGGGCTTCTTTATATGAAGTAAACATTTCGTGACACCCCATCTATTTTTATTAATAAGAAAAAGGAGTCAAACCCCACAATTATTTTAGTGGGGTTTGACCCCTTTATATAAAGGTTACCCTCTTAATTCTTTAATGCGTGCTTCCACGATGCTTCTTTTTTCAAGATAGTCATTTTCCTTTGCACGCTCTTCAGCAACAACACTTTCAGGTGCTTTCTTCATAAATCCTTCATTGCTTAATTTCTTTTGAACGCGCTCTACTTCTTTATTTAATTTTTCGTATTCCTTCTCAAGACGAGCAATTTCTTCGTCAATATTAATTAAGCCTTCAAGCGGAAGAATGATTTCCAAGCCTGTAATAACCGCTGTCATCGCTTTTTCAGGTGATTCAATATCGATGCCCATTTGTAATTCCTCTGGATTACAGAAGCGCTCGATATAGCTGCGGTTTGTTTCGATGGCCTTCAGGATTGATTCGTCCTTCGCTTTAACCAGCATTTTAATTTTCTTACTCATTGGCGTATTCACTTCCGCACGAATGTTACGTACCGCGCGAATCATTTCCATAAGTAGCTTCATATCCTGTGCTGCCTTGTCATCGGAAAGCTCTGATTTTACCTCTGGCCATGCAGCTGTTGTAATGGACTCACCAGCATGTGGGAGGTTCTGCCAAATTTCCTCGGTAATGAACGGCATAAATGGATGTAACAGACGCATCGTTTGATCTAATACATAAGCAAGGATGGACCGAGTCGTTTTCTTCGCTGCTTCATTTTCACCATATAATGGAAGCTTCGCCATTTCAATGTACCAATCACAGAAGTCATCCCAAATGAAGTTGTATAATGCACGGCCTACTTCACCGAATTCGTAGCGTTCTGAAAGCTTGGTAACATGGTCAATCGTTTCATTTAATCTTGTTAAAATCCATTTATCCGCAACGGATTTTTCACCACTGAAATCAATTTCTTCGTAAGTCATGCCATCCATGTTCATTAAGGCAAAACGAGAAGCATTCCAAATTTTATTAGCAAAGTTCCAGGTTGCTTCAACTTTTTCGGTGCTGTAGCGTAAATCCTGACCTGGAGACGATCCAGTCGATAAGAAGTATCGTAAGGAGTCTGCCCCATATTGATCAATGACATCCATTGGGTCCACACCGTTACCAAGTGATTTACTCATTTTACGTCCCTGTTCATCACGAACAAGACCATGGATTAGAACATCTTTAAATGGACGTTCACCTGTAAATTCGATGCTTTGGAAAATCATTCTGGATACCCAGAAGAAAATGATATCGTAGCCTGTTACCAAAACGTCTGTTGGGAAATAACGTTTAAAATCAGCTGCTTCTTTGTTCGGCCAGCCCATGGTTGAGAAGGGCCATAATGCTGAGCTGAACCATGTATCTAATACGTCTTTGTCCTGCTCCCAGTTTTCAGCGTCTGCTGGTGCTTCGTGACCAACATATACTTCACCTGTTTCTTTGTGATACCATGCAGGAATCCGGTGTCCCCACCAAAGCTGACGTGAAATACACCAATCACGGATATTTTCCATCCAACGCAAGTAGGTTTTCTCAAAACGGTCAGGAACAAAGTTGACTTTGTATTCTTTATTTTGCAGGGCAATTGCTTCATCTGCCAGTGGTTGCATCTTAACGAACCATTGAGTAGATAGGTAAGGTTCAACAACTGCACCACTACGTTCGGAATGGCCTACGGAATGGAGATGCTCTTCAATTTTGAAAAGAACGCCTTGTTCTTGTAGGTCCTTTACAATTTGCTTTCGGCAATCGAAGCGATCCAAACCTTTATATTTTCCTGCTTTGTCATTCATCGAGCCGTCTTCATTCATAACGAGAATACGCTCAAGATTATGTCGGTTGCCAAGTTCAAAATCGTTCGGATCGTGTGCAGGGGTAATTTTAACCGCCCCAGAACCGAACTCCATATCTACATAATCATCTGCTACGATTGGAATTTCACGGCCAACGATTGGCAGAATAACGGTTTTGCCAATTAAGTGCTTGTAGCGCTCATCTTCAGGATGAACCGCAACAGCTGTATCACCGAGCATCGTTTCTGGACGAGTTGTCGCAACCTCGATGGAACCAGTGCCATCTGCTAAAGGATATCTCAGATGGTAAAACGCCCCCTGAACATCTTTATAGATTACTTCAATGTCAGAAAGGGCAGTTTTCGTGGAAGGATCCCAGTTAATAATATATTCGCCGCGGTAAATTAAGCCTTTATTATAAAGGGTAACGAATACTTCGCGAACCGCATCTGATAGGCCTTCATCCAAAGTGAACCGCTCACGGCTGTAATCTAAGCCTAATCCTAGCTTCGACCATTGCTGACGGATGTGTGAAGCATATTCATCCTTCCACTTCCATGTCTCCTCAACAAACTTTTCACGTCCTAAGTCGTAACGGCTTTTGCCTTCACTGCGAAGCTTCTCTTCTACCTTCGCTTGTGTGGCAATTCCCGCATGGTCCATCCCAGGAAGCCAAAGCACGTCATAGCCTTGCATCCGTTTCATACGAGTAACAATATCTTGAAGGGTTGTATCCCATGCGTGACCTAGATGAAGCTTACCTGTTACGTTTGGCGGTGGAATAACAACGGTATATGGCTGTTTCCCCTCGTCATCCTTTGCTTCAAAATACTTTCCTTGCAGCCACCAGTCATAACGACCTTTTTCAATCGATTGCGGGTCGTATTTCGTTGGCATCGTTAATTCTTTTGTTTCCATCAAAAATTCCTCCTTCATAAACTACTGTTTCCACAGAAACATAAAAAACCCCATTCGTCATAAAAGGACGAATGGAGTTTGCTTCGCGGTACCACCTTTTTTCCAATCAAAAAACATGATTGGCACTTAACGGGATAACGGATTTCATCCGTCTTCAACTAATTAGATCATTTGACCTTTTCGCAGAAGAAGCTCCTGGGCGACCTTCTGATGTTCCTCTTAGGAAATCTTGCAGCTAATGATTTCCCTCTCTAAAAGTAGGATGGCATCGTACTCTTCCCTGTCGTTGCTTGTTTTTTAAATTATATTGTTATACTACCGAAAAAAAGGGTTTGACGTCAATCATGATAACCAATTTTTTTATTTTTTATACTGTATGTATTTAATGGAGAACTTCTATAGGCATTTGGAATATATATAAAATAAAGGTTAAATCCCAAAGGGGGAGATTCTGGGATGAAGAGGAATTTTCATAAATACAAATACAAGCCTTGGTTCATCATGTGCCGAAGGTTTGCTGCCCAATTGATTATTCCGTTTAGTATTTTTCAATTTATCCGGACGCTGCTTTTACCAACCGTATTTGATGTATTACTATTAACCTGTTTTCTTGTCCTTGCTGTATCCATTTATTTTGACATTATTTAAGGAGCCCATCTTGCAGAGTTATGACTGCTGCTGGGCTCCTTCTTTTGCTTTTTGTGCGTTTTCGATTTCCGTCATTTTCATGACAATATACTCAGAATTCTTTAAATGCCAGTATCGGTGCTGCAGCTGGCTGACATATTTCAACTCATTTTTTCGCCCCTGCTTTCGATAATAGCTCTCCGCTACCTGTATGATTGGAATGGGAAGAGCTAAATAGCTGAAGAATAATAGCTTCTCATCTGGTTTAAACGGGAAGTATTTGAAATAATGGTACACCCAGTCGATCGCTGTATCACTCCGCTTCGGCCTGGTATTAATTGCACGAGAAAGGTAAGGGAGCAAATCATGAATCGGGGAACCATAACGTGCATTTTCAAAATTAATAAAATAGCCGTATCCTCGATCATCATACAAAAAATGCTCAGAAGCTAATTTCCCATGGGTTATGACCATACGGGCCTTTTCGGTTTCCTTTGTGCTTTCGTACCATTCTTCAAATTTTGTTTTTGAAAACCTTAGCGCTTGGCTAATTTCGTTATAATACATGCAATACAATAATTCGAACGGAGACATGTAGGTCTTTTTTTCGCATTGATCGATAAAACCATCCAGGAATTCCTGTTGTTTTTCCATCTCTTGAATGGTCTTTTCATAATGCTCTGTTCGTTCTTCTTTGTTGACAGTGATTTCTTTTGCCGAAAGGGTATGAAGTCTCGCTAATTCGCGAAATAATTGCAGATTGGTTTGCTCGCGGTTTTCTTTTAAATCATTTGGCATCCAGGGCATGAGATAGTACAAGTCATTTTCGTGCAGCACCGCATACCTGCCGTCCATTGTTGGATAAATTGGGACGATGCGATTAAATCCTTTTTGGTACAGAAGATGCACATGGCGAATGAAATCAGTCCCGATTGAGGGATTGATTTTCTTTAAGGCAAACGTACCTTTATTGGAATAAATTTTTTGTACCGTACCATAATCCTCTACAAAATGAGGTTCAATATAATAATTTTTTAATACGGGTGCTAGCATTTGTATCCGATTTGACTCATTCATGTCAACTCGACCTTCTTTCAATGGAAAAGCCGAAATAGCTTTTAAAAGAAGCTGAGCAGGTTAAAGAAAACCCGCTCAACAATTGTGAATGGTTATTTTTTTGCAAAAGCACTAGGGATATATAATACTTGCCCCTCATACACATCTTGATTGAGTTCCAGATTATTTTCGCGCAACAGATTTTGAACCGTAACATCATAACGGTCTGCGAGGGTACTTACTGTATCCCCCTTCTGTACTATGCAAACTCGTAAACTGGTTTGGGCGGAGTTTTCATCTTTCCTTGCAAAAAATTCGGTAAGTGTCATACTCTTTTTCTTGGCTGCCTTCTTCTTCTTGACCTTAGGTGCTTCCTCAGGAGATGAAGAGCTTTCTTCTACATGCTTTACTTCCTCTTCAAAAATAACCTCTGGTTGTGGTGCTGCTTGTTCTTGAACAACGATTTCCTCTTCTTCAATCTCAACTGGCTGGCCGCCTTCATTTCTGGCCCATTCAGGCTCAAATTCTTCTTGTTCCTCTGCAGAAGGCTGATAGTTAAAGGTTGGGAACTTCGGTAATACTTCTACTTCTTCCTCTTCCTGTTGTTTTCTTGCCTCTGCTTCAAATAAGAAGTTGTTTTCGTATGTGCTTTGAACTGCTGCTTGTTCAATGGCTGCTTCTTCCTCAGCCTCTTCAATTTCGTAACGGTTAAGTACCTCATATTCAGGTTCTACTTGTTCCTGCTGCTCTGCATCATATAAACCACTGATGGTCAGCTCTGCAGATAGTTTAAGGCAACTGCGCTCTGGTGTAGCATAATCGAATGATTCAACGAGAACATCAATATCATAGATGCTTTGAATCCGATTGTTCGGGATGGTGATATCGACTGGGAAGCGATGTGAAAATTCACAGGTGCCCTCCTCGCGTTCTGCCACCCTTTCAACAAATTTTTGGGATGTTACTTCCTCTTCGCTACCCTCATTGCTAGGTTCGTAACTTTTATATTCGCCGGTAAGCTCCAGCGAACCACGTATGGTTACGTACTGATCGTTTTCCTGGATGGTAATATCCGGGTCTAGAGAAATCGATAGAAGTTCCTCGACTTCCTGTCCTTTTCTAAACCACAAAGATTCCTCCAAAGAAAATCGTAGGCACGATTGATTCTCTTGGGACAAAGCGACTCCTCCTTTCGTATCCTTCACGCAAAATCACTATGTCACTTACACTCTATGAACAATGAGATTTATTTATGATAAAAAACATTATTGCAGAGGGAAAAGAATTAGGAGAAACGTGATTCGCTGATAAAATCATAAATTCGCCGATAAATTGGGTAAATTCGCTGATAAAGGCTTAAAATCCGCTGATAAATCATTTCATCAGCCTAAATTAGTGTAATTTTACACCACTTACAATGCATTTTAGGTGTTTACAACTAGAAATTCAAATTATTTTATTGTTGAGTATTATTGATTGGCTCAAAATTTATCATTATTGGCTTATTTTAACCAACGATTGGCTCATTTTCGTAAGAGATTGGCTCATTTTTCAGGGTTATTGGCATTTTTTTCACATTTACCCAGAAATACCCAACAAAAAGACACCCACCAAATTAGGTGAGTGCCTCCCAAAACAAATTTATTTAAGCTTCGAAAATGCAATTTCCGCTGCTTGTATTGTTTTTTCAATGTCTTCATCCGTATGGGCAGTCGATAGGAATAATCCTTCGAATTGAGAAGGTGGTAAGAAGATACCTTGCTCCGCCATTTCACGGTAGTACTCTGCAAAGAACTCTAAATTAGATGTTTTTGCTTTTTCAAAGTTAATAACCTCTTCATTGGTGAAGAAGAAACCAATCATGGATCCCGCACGGTTAAATGTAATTGGAATATCGTACTTTTCAGCAGCCGCCTTAAAGCCTTTTTCAAGAAGATCTCCCTTACGGATAAACTCCTCGTAATGTTCCGGCGTTAATTGGCTCAAAGTTTCATAACCTGCTGTCATAGCAAGCGGGTTACCAGAAAGGGTTCCAGCTTGGTAAATCGGACCGCTTGGAGCGATTTGCTGCATGATTTCAGCTTTACCGCCGTATGCCCCTACTGGAAGTCCACCACCGATTACTTTTCCAAGACAAGTGATATCAGGAGTTACATTGAAGTACCCTTGTGCACAGTTGTAGCCCACGCGGAAGCCAGTCATAACCTCGTCAAAAATGAGCAATGCGCCATTTGATGAAGTAATCTCACGCAGTCCTTCCAAGAATCCAGGAAGCGGCGGAACAAGACCCATATTCCCAGCAACTGGCTCAACAATGATACAGGCGATATCTTCACCAAATTGCTCAAACGCATACTTTACACCTTCAAGATCGTTGTACGCTACCGTAATCGTATTGGATGCTACTCCTTCAGGAACGCCAGGGCTGTCAGGAAGTCCTAGTGTAGCCACACCTGATCCGGCTTTAATTAACAGGGAATCCCCATGGCCATGATAGCAGCCTTCGAACTTCAAAATCTTATTACGGCCTGTATATCCTCTTGCTAAACGAAGGGCACTCATCGTTGCTTCCGTACCTGATGATACCATCCGTATTACCTCGATTGATGGAACACGTTCAATGACAAGCTTTGCCAGCTCATTTTCCATCAAAGTAGGAGCACCATAGCTTGTACCAAGCTCCGCTACTTTTTTCATTGCTTCGACGACACGGTCATTGGTATGTCCAAGGATTAGAGGACCCCATGAAAGTACATAGTCAATGTATTCATTGCCATCGATATCATAAATTTTAGACCCTTTGCCTCTTTCCATAAAAATCGGGTCCATATTCACTGATTTAAAGGCACGAACTGGACTGTTTACGCCGCCAGGCATAAGGGTTTGGGCTTCTTTAAATGCTTCAATCGATTTTGTATATGAGCGCATCCTTTTCCCTCTTTTCAAAAATGTTTATTGGTCTTCTTTCAACCAGCGAATCGCATCTTTTGCTGCATACGTGATGATCAAGTCAGCACCGGCACGCTTCATGCCCATCAACATTTCAAGAACGGTGTTTTTCTCGTCAATCCAGCCGTTTGCAGAAGCTGCCTTAATCATGGAATACTCACCGCTTACGTTATAAATAACAATAGGCAGGTTAAAGGTATTTTTCATATCACGAACGATATCAAGGTATGGCATACCTGGTTTAACAATTAAGAAATCAGCACCCTCTGCTACATCCGATTCTGCTTCTCTGAATGCTTCCATTCGGTTAGCAGGATCCATTTGATAAGTCTTGCGGTCACCGAATTGTGGCGCGCCTTCTGCTGCCTCACGGAACGGTCCGTAGAATGCAGAAGCATATTTAACGGCATAAGACATAATTGGAATCTCTGTAAATCCAGCTTCATCAAGACCGGCACGAATAGCAGCAACAAAGCCGTCCATCATGTTAGATGGCGCAATAATGTCCGCACCAGCTTGAGCTTGTGCCACTGCTGTTTTAACAAGAAGATCTAATGACGCATCGTTAAGGATTTTTTCCCCTTCAACGACGCCACAGTGTCCATGGCTTGTATATTCACACAAGCAAGTATCAGCTACAACGATGATTTCTGGGAAGTGTTCTTTAATAAAACGAGTGGCTACCTGAACAATTCCGTGGTCATGATAGGCTTGCTCCCCACACGCATCCTTCGTCGCAGGAATACCGAATAACAGGACAGACTTTATGCCATGAGCAACGATATCTTCCATTTCAGCTTGAAGATGGTCCATGGAAACTTGGAACACGCCTGGCATAGATGACACTTCATTGCGGATGTTTTCCCCTTCATAGATAAACAGCGGATAGATAAAGTCCTCCGCTTTCAAGTGATTTTCTCTAACAAGTGCGCGCATGCTGACACTAGAACGCAGGCGGCGATGACGTTTGAATTGAAGTTCCATTTATGATTCCTCCACATCTAAATAAGCAATAGTGCTTTTAATCATTTCTTTTACGGTATATTCCTTTGGTGAAGCATGAACGGTAAGGCCGTGTTCAACTAGCTTTTTCTCTGTTACCGGACCGATACAGCCGATGACACACTTGTTTACCTGTTCTTCAAGGCCGTAGTCTTTGACAACCTCCATCAAATGATCCACCGTAGAAGGACTTGTAAACAGCAGAATATCCAGTTGCCCGTCAGCCAGCATCCTTGCCAGCTTTTCTCGGCTTTCATCAGGCAGATAGGTTTCGTAAATGACGATTTCATCAACCGCAGCTCCAGCTTCTGATAAGGCTCGTGAGATGTATTCCCGCGCGAGGTTTCCTTTCGGAAGCAAAATCCGCATACCACTTTGGATAAAAGGTAAAAACTCCTCAACAAATACCTCAGCCACATAGGCAGATGGAACGAATGCGGTAGTTAGCCCTTTTTTCTCCAAGCACTCTGCCGTCTTTTTCCCAATCACTGCGATTTTAGGAAATCTTTCATCCAATTCTTCCTTTTGGTAAAAAGAAAAAAAGGTCTCAACCGTTACATTGCTCGTAAAAATAATCCAATCATATGTATCAAGGGCCTTCAAAGAGTCTTGAAGGCGATCGACTTTTTCAATGGGTCGAAAGGAAATAAGAGGGATTTCGACTGGAATCCCTCCCTCCCTTTCTACAAGCCGTGAAAAGGATTTTGCTTGATTTTCGCCTCTTGGAACAAGGACTTTTTTATCAAGCAAGGGCAATGATTGGATCATTGACCTTCCAGCTCCCGTTTCACCTTTTCAATCAGGTCCTTGGCTCCTTTTTTAATTAATAAATCAGCAGCCTGAACACCAAGCTCTTCCGGATTTTGTCCTCTTAGTTCCTCTTTAAAGATCTCTTGACCTTCTGGAGAAGCAACAAGTACATTTAATACGACTTCATCATTTTCCTCTATTCGAGCAAATCCGGCAATCGGCACCTGACAGCCACCCTCCATTTTTTGCAGGAAAGCACGCTCGGCACGAACCGCTCTTTCTGTTTTCTTACAAGTGAATTTCTCAAACAGCTCTAGTAATTCTTTATCATCTTCGCGGCATTCAATGGATAGTGCACCTTGCCCAACAGCAGGAACACAAATATCGGCATCAATAAATTCTGTTACTACATCAGTAGCCCAGCCAAGGCGGGAAAGTCCTGCGGCTGCTAAAATGATCGCATCATATTCTTCTTCCTGTAATTTTGCTAGTCTTGTATCCACATTTCCACGAATCCATTTAATCTCTAAGTCTGGGCGTTGTATTAATAGCTGAGCACTGCGGCGAAGGCTACTCGTCCCAACAATTGCACCTGGCTTTAAATCTTTCAACTTAACATGATCTCTTGAAATAAGAGCATCACGATGGTCTTCACGGAAAGGAATACAGCCGATTGTAAGACCCTCAGGTAAAACAGCTGGCATGTCTTTCATACTATGAACGGCCATATCAATCTCTTTATCAAGCATAGCTTGCTCTATTTCCTTCACGAATAACCCTTTTCCGCCCACTTTTGAAAGTGTAACATCGAGGATTTTATCACCTTTGGTTACGATTTCTTTTACTTCAAACTCAAAACGAGAATCCAGCTTCTTTAGCTGTTCAATCACCCAATTGGTTTGTGTTAATGCCAACTTGCTTCGTCTAGAACCAACAATAATTTTTCTCATGACTGCCTCCTAAGGTTATGCATACCATAAATGGAAAGATGATAATCGACCAAATAAGAAAAAATTAATTAATACTATTAAAAATGAAGCCGTATTCCACATGGCTAACTTTCTGCCAGATAGGTTTTTTCCAATCCGGAGATATAAATAGATGCTGTAGGCCGTTAGCAACAAAAACGACCCAATAATTTTCATATCGTACCACGGCATCCCAGGAACCTTTAGAAATGCCCACTGTAAGCCTAAAATAAGGCTGAGCAGGAGCATCGGGACACCAATGACAGCCAATATGTAAGATGATTTTTCAAGTTTATCTAAATCTGCCAGGCGCACAAGCCTTGTTCCCCATTTTTTCCGTTTCAATAGATCATATTGAAGCAGATACAGGGCTGAAAATACAAACGACAGGGAAAATGCCCCGTATGAAAGAATCGCCATTGTAATATGGATTAACAGTAGTTCTGATACTAGCTGTTTAGCCATGATATGAGAATGGTACTGCATTGGAGCGAAGGTATGAATCGCCATTACGGTAAAACCAAGGATATTCGTAAAAAAGACGATAAAATCGACTCGCAGTAAATGATTTATCCCAATTGACAATGTTACTAATACCCAAGCATAAAAATAGAGTCCCTCAAAGATCGTTAGTACAGGGAACCTTCCTGTTTTTGTCATATAAAAAAATAGGAAAATCGTTTGTAAAACCCATACAAATGCAAGTAACCAGAAGGCAATTCGGTTTGCCTTCCGGTTATGGTGAATGAAATCAAAGAAATATAACAACACACTGAAGGCATATAGAACAACCGTTAATTCATGAAGCCTTGTCATAAAGACATCGAACATAGAAGGTACCCCTTATGACTGAAAGGAAGCCTGTGGTTTAAGAACCGGTGATGTATTAACTTCGGCTGCTCTCGAATGTTGTTCTTCAACAAGCTCTTCAATATTGAATATTTTAATAAACAAATCCATCGCCTGTTCGGCATCTGGTCTAGCAGCCATTTCTTTCGCTTGTAAAATCGGATCCTTTAAAAGCTGGTTGATAATGCTCTTTGTATGTTTGTTTAATACTTTCAGGTCACGATCTGATAAATTGGGCAATTTTCTTTCCAAACTTACCATTGTCTCAGCTTGAATAGCCAAAGCTTTTTCGCGAAGAGCGGAAATGACAGGCACTACACCAAGCATTCCAAGCCATTGCTTGAAATCAACGATTTCTTTTTCAATCATCAGTCTGATTTTAGCTGCTGCTTTTTGGCGTTCTTGCAGGTTTGCTTCAACAATGCCTTCTAAATCGTCAATATCGTATAAAAAGACATTCTCAAGCTCTGAAATTCTTGGGTCCAAATCACGTGGTACAGCAATATCTACCATAAATAATGGTTTGCCCTTACGCTTTTTCTCAACCTTAGCCATCATTTCTTTTGTAATGACAAAGTCTTTTGCACCCGTTGAGCTAATTAAAATATCCGCTTCAATGAGTGACTGCTGTAAGTCAGCCAACGTTTTCGCCTCGCCATTAAAACGGCTGGCAAGGGTTTTTGCTTTATCGTAAGTACGATTGATCACTGTTACCTTTTTCACACCGTTACCGTGCAAGTTTTGGGCTGCTAATTCACCCATTTTTCCCGCACCGAAAATCAATACATGTTTATTGGCAAGAGAGCCGAAGATTTTCTTTGCCAGCTCAACCGCAGCATAACTAACAGAAACGGCATTAGCGCCAATATCTGTTTCTGAATGTCCACGTTTGGCTACCGTAATCGCTTGTTTAAACAAGTGATTGAACACTGAACCAGTCGTTTCCTCTTGTTGTGCCAGCATAAAGCTAGTACGCACCTGCCCAAGTATTTGTGTTTCCCCTAAAACCATGGAATTGAGTCCGCATGTAACATTAAACAAATGCTCTACAGCTCCATCGTCTTCATAAACAAATAAGAATGGAGAGAATTCCGTTTGTTCCATACCGAACCATTCGGACAGAAATTCTTTTATATAATAGCGGCCTGTATGGAGTTGATCGACAACCGCATAAATTTCCGTACGATTACATGTAGACAAGATGATGTTTTCTAGGATGCTTTTTTTAGTGTTTAACTTTTTTATGGCATCCAAAAGTTCGGTTTCATTAAATGTCAACCGCTCACGGATTTCTACAGGGGCAGTTTTATAGTTAAGACCGATTACTACAATATGCATTTTTTCGTACACCCCCACTTAATAGTACATTAGCAGTATTAACTAGTATGATTATATCATGAGCAATTTCGACTTTTGCTCGTAAAATGTGAACAGAAAACGAAAGATATGTTATGATAAAAAAATAATAGGACTTAGTTTTATCTATTACTTCCTTAAGTACAGTATCAAAAAAATAGAATAGATTCAAGTGAACCTTATTGGAAGTGGTGTTTTTTAATGAAAAATCAGCGAATCTTTCCCGGAATTATTCTGATTGGTTTTGGAACTTACTTTTTACTACAGCAAACAGGAATTACTATTTTTCAACAATTTTATACATGGCCTACCTTGCTGATGATCGTTGGGATTGCTTTTTTAGGTCAAGGCTATTCAGCTAAGGAACATGAAGCCATTCTTCCTGGAGTTATCATGAGTGGTTTCGGTCTTCACTTTCATCTTGTCGGTCATGTGTCTTTTTGGCCAAGCCATACCATTGGCATGTTAATTCTCATTATATCAATTGGATTTTTCCTTCGTTTCCAAAAAACAAATACAGGCTTGTTTCAAGCATTCCTCTTTCTCATTTTAGCGGTATCGCTACTATTTTATGATAAAATTGCCGGCTATCTTGGCTTATTACAAAATGGCATGAGCTTTATTTGGAAATTCTGGCCCGCTCTTTTAATTGTTGTTGGTATTTATTTTCTACTAAAAAAGAAAAAATAACAGTGAAATTTTCCAGCCTGACATAAGAAAAACGCCTGGCACTTAACTGCCAGGCGTTTTCTTATGTCTTACTTACATATAACTCTGTAGCAAGGACCATGCTTTGTCTTTTCCCTCTCCCGTTTCAGAGGAGAAGACAATCAAGTGGTCATTTTTATCAAGGTCTAATGTTTCGCGTGTGACCTTAAGATGCTTTTGCCATTTTCCCTTTGGAATTTTATCTGCCTTAGTTGCGATAACAATGCACGGGATTTCATAGTGTTTTAAGAAATCATACATCATAACATCATCCGCTGTCGGCGGATGGCGTAAATCAACTATTAAGACGACTGCCCGTAATTGCTCACGAGTGGTAAAATACGTTTCAATCATCCTTCCCCATGCGGCCCTTTCTGACTTCGAAACCTTGGCATATCCATATCCAGGGACATCGACAAAATGAAGGATTTCATTAATCAGGTAAAAATTTAACGTTTGGGTTTTACCAGGCTTAGACGAAATTCTCGCTAATCCTTTCCGGTTTAGCATCTTATTAATAAAAGATGACTTTCCTACGTTTGAACGCCCCGCAAGAGCAAATTCAGGCAAATCTGTTTCTGGATACTGTTCTGGCTTAACTGCACTGATGACAATGTCTGAACTTACTACCTTCATTTTGTATCACCTTCTAAAAGGGCATGTCTTAGAACTTCGTCCACATGTGAGACTGGTACAAATTCTAGTTCATTCCTTACACTTTCTGGAATATCATCAATATCCTTTACATTGTCCTTTGGTAGAATGATTTTCGTCAGACCTGCGCGATGGGCACTTAAGGTTTTTTCCTTTAGACCACCAATTGGTAGAACTCTTCCTCTTAGTGTAATCTCACCCGTCATTCCAACCTCTCTGCGAATCGGTTTGCCAGTTAAAGCTGATACGAGTGCCGTTGCCATTGTAATTCCTGCAGAAGGTCCATCCTTCGGAACAGCTCCTTCGGGAACGTGGATATGAATATCATATTTTTCATGGAAATCGTCTTCGATGCCCAGTTCAGTCGCCTTTGAGCGAACATAACTAAATGCAGCTTGTGCAGATTCCTTCATCACATCGCCAAGCTTACCTGTTAGAACAAGCTTCCCTTTACCAGGAGACAATGAAACCTCTATCTGCAGGGTGTCGCCTCCAACTGTCGTATAAGCCAATCCAGTTGCCACTCCTACTTGATCTTCTGTTTCAGCCATTCCATAGTGGAATCTTGGCTTTCCTAAAAATTCTTCTACATTCTTTTCAGTGATAATCACCCGCTTCTTTTCACCGGAAACGATGATTTTTGCTGTCTTCCTACAAATGGTCGCCATTTGACGCTCTAAACTTCGAACGCCGGCTTCGCGAGTATAATAGCGAACCACTTTCAGTATCGCATCATCACGAACTTGAAGAATCCCTTTCGTTAAACCATTTTCTTTAATTTGTTTTGGTAGCAAATGGTCTCTACAAATGTGTACTTTTTCAAGCTCCGTGTAACCTGCAATCGTAATGATTTCCATTCTGTCTAATAGCGGCCCAGGAATGGTTGATAAATTATTAGCCGTTGCAATAAACATGACCTTTGATAAATCGTAGGTTTCTTCAATATAATGGTCACTAAAATTATGGTTTTGTTCTGGGTCTAATACTTCTAGCATAGCTGAAGATGGATCTCCACGGAAATCATTAGACATTTTATCTATTTCATCAAGTAAAAAGACAGGGTTTATCGTTCCTGCTTTTTTCATTCCTTGAATAATGCGTCCAGGCATGGCTCCCACATACGTTCTTCTATGGCCGCGAATTTCAGATTCATCGCGTACCCCGCCAAGAGACACTCGAACAAAGTTGCGATTCAGTGATGACGCAATAGAGCGGGCAAGGCTTGTTTTCCCCACACCAGGAGGTCCTGCTAAGCAAAGAATAGGGCCTTTTAAGGAATTCGTCAGCTTCTGTACCGCCAAATATTCAAGTACCCGTTCCTTAACTTTTTCCAATCCGTAATGATCTTGATTTAATACCTTTTCAGCACGGAGAATATCAATATCATCCTCTGTCTTTTTCGACCAAGGAATCGTTATCAACCATTCGATATAATTTCGGATGACTGCACTTTCTGCCGAACTAGATGGCACTTTCTCATATCGATCTAATTCCTTAAGGGCCGCCTTTTTCGCATGCTCAGGCATTTCAGCCTGCTCAATTTTTTTCGTCAACTCCGCAATCTCACCCGTTTTGCCTTCTTTATCGCCTAATTCTTTTTGAATGGCCTTCATTTGCTCACGAAGATAATACTCTTTTTGCGTCCGTTCCATCGACCGTTTTACTCGTTGGCCAATTTTCTTTTCCAAATTAAGTACTTCTTTTTCATTATGAATGGTATCAATTACACGATTTACACGGCTCTTTACATCAATTGTCTCAAGGATTTCTTGCTTTTCCTTTAGCTTGAGTGGTAAATGAGATGCGATGATATCCGCCATTCTTCCTGGTTCTTCAATATCAGCGACAGAGGCATATGTTTCTGCCGAGATTTTTTTTGAGAGTTTTATGTATTGCTCAAAATAGTCAAGCATTGTTCTCATCAGGGCTTGGTCTTCCACATCCTTAGTGTCAGGATCATCATACGTGACCACGCTTACCGAATAATACTCTTCTTCCTCATAAAATGAAACAATTTCCGCTCGGTTTAAGCCTTCTACCAATACTCTAATGGTTCCGTTTGGTAGTTTTAGCATTTGCTTCACTTTTGTTAACGTACCAACTTTGTATATTTCCTCTTCTGATGGATCATCGATTGATACATCTTTTTGAGTTGTTAAAAAGATTAAGTGGTCATCTACCATTGCTTTTTCAAGTGCTTGCACAGATCTTTCACGCCCTACATCTAAATGCAGGACCATTGTCGGATAAACAAGCAAACCTCGAAGCGGCAGGAGGGGGACGATCAATTCGTTCTTTTCCGCCATATAATGCACCTCCACATGCAATCCTCGTTTTCCTACTACTACTAGCAGATTAGTCTTTGTACAATTCTAACGTATTTATAATATGGTGTCTATTTTTAGAGATTCGAGATCTCTTTTTCAATATAATTTATATTTTCCCCAAACGTAAGGAAATCTTCCTAAGTTCATTTTGGATTTCTTATAGAAAAATGGCAATAAAAAAACTCCGGTTTGATTTTTACAACAAACCGAAGTTCTATAATCTCTTTTTAGATTAAATCGATTCTTTCTTAGTTAGCTCGATGGAGGCTGGGATGGCTTCGTGTTTTCCGAAGGATTGGACTAGGGCAATCTCGAATACTTCATGTAAATGGGTGACAGGAACGATGTTGATTCCGTCAATCTCATTCAAGATGGTTTGCATATTTTCCTCTGGAATGATGACGGTTTTGGCTCCTGCCTTTCTTGCTGCCTTCACTTTAGGATAAACCCCGCCAATAGGCTTCACATTGCCATGAATACTAATCTCACCAGTCATAGCTACCGTGTTATCAATGGGAATTTTGTAAATGGCGGAATAAATTCCTGTTGCCATGGCGATTCCAGCAGAAGGTCCATCGATTGGGACCCCGCCAGGAAAATTAACGTGAATATCGTAGTCATTAGCGGGTACTCCCATCGAACGGAGAACTGTAATCACATTTTCGATCGAACCACGTGCCATACTCTTCCGGCGAATGGATTTCCCTTGACCGCCAATACTTTCTTCTTCCACAATCCCAGTTATATTGATTGTTCCCTTGTCTTTTGCAGGGATAACCGTTACTTCAATCTCGAGCAAGGCACCAGAGTTTGGCCCATACACAGCTAATCCATTCACCAGACCCACATGTGAAATATCATTAATCTTTCTTTCCATCCTTGGAGTCATTTGACTGGAATGGATGACCCACTCAATATCTTCATCCTTGATATAATTACGGTCTTCTGTAATAGCAAGCCCAGCTGCAATTTGGATCATATTGACCGTTTCACGGCCATTTCTCGCATATGTAGATAAGGTATTCACACCTGTTTCAAAAATTTCTAAGTTTACTTTTTCAGCCGCTTTCTTCGCTACCTCCACAATTTCCTCCTGATTTAGATCACGGAAGAAAACCTCCATACAGCGGGAACGAATCGCCGGAGGAATTTCACTTGGAGTCCTAGTAGTGGCACCAATTAAACGGAAATCGGCAGGTAATCCATTTTTAAAAATATCATGAATATGCGTTGGTATTTGCGTATTTTCTTCATGATAATAGGCACTTTCCAGAAAGACCTTTCGATCCTCTAATACTTTTAGCAGTTTATTCATTTGGATTGGATGTAATTCGCCAATCTCATCAATAAAGAGTACTCCACCATGTGCATTTGTCACAGCACCTTGCTTTGGCTGTGGTATACCTGCCTGTCCCATTGCCCCTGCACCTTGATAAATAGGATCATGAACAGAACCAATTAAAGGGTCTGCAATTCCTCTTTCGTCAAACCGTGCTGTTGTGGCGTCTAATTCAATAAACACAGAGGATGCTTTAAATGGTGACTTTTGATTCTTTTTGGCCTCTTCTAGAACGAGGCGGGCAGCAGCTGTTTTACCAACTCCCGGTGGTCCATAAATAATTACATGCTGCGGATTCGGTCCACAAAGGGCCGCCTTTAATGATTTAATCCCATCTTCTTGGCCTACAATATCCTTAAAGCTTGTAGGGCGAACTTTTTCAGCTAATGGTTCAGTCAATGAAATGGATCTCATTTTGCGAAGCTGCTCCATTTCTTTACGGGATTCCCGGTCAATGGACACTTTTTGCGTACGCTGATTCCTCAACAAATTCCAAAAATACAGCCCAATAATGATTCCGAAAAATAGCTGTATAAATAAGGCAATCCCCGTCCAACTCATACATTTCCCTCCTACTACATACTCACAATATATTAATAAGTATTTCCTGCTGGAAGAAGGAATAAACCACAAAAAAAAAGAAAAGCGGAAGCGACTTGTTCAGCCCCGACAGGCAAATGTTCTTCTGCAAGAAAAGTCGCTCTTTGACTTTTATTGCAGAAGGTTATTTGACCCGAGGGGCTAGGCGCTGGAGCTGGACAATTCTCGAAGTAGAATTTAATATCCCTTGAAATAGAAAAAGACCTGGCAGAGAGCCAGGTCTTTTAAAGTTTATGCGGATTTTTCTTCTGCAACAACCGTTCCATCTTCTAACACTAATTTCGGAACACTGTTTTCTAAGACAGTTTCCTTCGTAATAATACATTTAGTAATGTCTTCGCGTGAAGGAAGATCAAACATGACATCAAGCATGATTCCTTCGATTATTGAACGAAGACCACGGGCACCCGTTTTTCGTTCAATTGCTTTCTTCGCGATTTCCTCTAATGCGCCATCTTCAAATTGCAGCTCTACATCATCGATTTCAAGCATTTTTTGATATTGTTTAACAAGCGCATTTTTTGGTTTTGTTAAAATTTCAATCAATGCTGTTTCATCTAATTGCTCAAGGCTAGCAATCACTGGAAGACGACCGATGAATTCTGGAATTAATCCAAAGCGAAGTAAGTCTTCAGGCAATACTTTTGAAAGAAGCTCTTTTTGAGAAACATCTACCTGCTTCACATCTGATCCAAATCCAATTACCTTTTGGCCTAAACGGCGTTTAATAATTGGCTCGATTCCGTCAAATGCTCCACCGCAGATAAATAAAATATTTGTAGTATCAATTTGGATAAACTCCTGATGTGGATGCTTTCTTCCACCTTGTGGCGGAACACTTGCAACCGTACCTTCAAGAATTTTTAATAATGCTTGTTGCACACCCTCACCAGAAACATCACGTGTAATAGAAGGATTCTCTGATTTACGAGCGATTTTATCAATTTCATCAATATAGATGATTCCTTTTTCTGCTTTTTCCACATCATAATCAGCAGCTTGGATCAATTTTAATAAAATATTTTCTACGTCTTCCCCAACATATCCAGCCTCGGTTAAGGAAGTAGCATCAGCAATTGCAAATGGCACATTCAAGATTCGAGCCAATGTTTGTGCTAATAATGTTTTACCGCTACCAGTTGGTCCAATCATACAAATATTACTCTTTGAAAGCTCTACGTCATCAATTTTGCTGTTCGAATTGATTCGCTTATAGTGATTGTAAACCGCTACTGATAGAGATTTTTTCGCCTGGTCCTGGCCAATGACGTATTCCTTAAGAATTTCACAGATTTCCTTTGGCTTTGGAACGTCTTTAAATTCTACTTCTTCTTCCGTTCCAAGTTCTTCTTCCACGATCTCTGTGCAAAGCTCGATACATTCATCGCATATGTAAACTCCAGGCCCGGCAACTAATTTACGAACTTGATCCTGTGTTTTTCCACAGAAGGAACACTTTAACTGTCCTTTTTCATCATTAAATTTAAACAATCCTTTCACCCCTTAAAACGTTGTTAGTACCCTATTTGAAGCAGTGATTTACACAAACAAAAGTCTATATTTTTCTAACTATTCAGGTGGTATGTATTTTGCATTGTAACACATGAAGCCAATGGACTGGAAATAAAACGCATTATGCCATTATGTTTTTTCTTTACTCTTTTTGTTTGTGTAAGTCGATGGAAAACTTATGTACTCATTAATCTTAACCATATTTTTTAAAATTAAGTCTTAAAACTATTTGGAAATTAATTATTCGCCTTCGTTTACTCTATTTCCTGCCCATAGAAGAATAAAAATTATTCCCTGCTGAGGAACTTAACAGGATAATAAACAGGTTTCCCTGTCCTTATTATAATATGTAATGAGAAAAATGTATAAAACAAGGCACGATAAAAATCGCACCTTGTTTTTTAAATGGTTAAAATTTATTTCTTGTTTTCAACAAGAAAATCAACAGCTTTTTTAAGTTTAAGGTCAGTTTTAATACCTTCAGAACCGCCAAGAGCTTGTTTAATCATATCAACTGTCATGTTGTACATACCAGCCATTTTTTCTAGTTCAGCTTCTACATCTTCGTCAGTTACTTCAAGGTTTTCAGCTTTAGCAATCGCTTCTAAAGTTAAGTTCACTTTTACGCGGGATTGTGCTTCTTCCTTCATTTGCTCACGTAATGCATTTTCGTCTTGACCAGAGAATTGGAAGTAAAGCTCAAGGTTCATACCTTGCATTTGTAAACGTTGTTCAAACTCTTGAAGCATGCGGTTTACTTCATTTGTAACCATAACTTCTGGAATTTCAACTTCAGCATTTTCAGCAGCTTTTTCAACTACAGTATCACGTAGGTGGTGCTCTGCTTCATGCTTTTTGCTATCTACTAAACGAGTGTTGATTTTTTCTTTAAGAGCATCTAATGTTTCAACTTCATCATCTACATCTTTAGCAAACTCGTCATCTAAAGCAGGAAGTTCTTTTCCTTTAATTTCGTGAACAGTCACTTTGAATACAGCAGGTTTACCAGCAAGCTCAGCAGCATGGTATTCTTCAGGGAATGTTACTTCAACATCTTTAGATTCACCAGCTTTTACTCCAACTAATTGCTCTTCAAAACCAGGGATGAAAGATCCAGTACCTAATTCTAATGAGTGGTTTTCAGCTTTTCCACCTTCGAAAGCTTCGCCATCAACGAATCCTTCGAAATCGATAACAACTGTATCACCGTTTTCAGCAGTTCCTTCTTCTTTAACAACTAACTCAGCTTGACGTTCTTGAAGAGTTTTTAATTCGTTTGCAACGTCTTCATCCGTTACGTTAGCATCTAATTCTTCAACTTCAAGGCCTTTGTATTCGCCTAATTTCACTTCTGGCTTTACTGTAACAGTTGCCTTGAAGATAAGCTCTTTGCCTTTTTCCATTTGCTCGATATCGATTTCAGGACGATCAACTGGCTCGATTCCAGTTTCATCGATTGCCTTTCCATATGCTTCTGGAAGAATGAAATCTAATGCATCTTGATAAAGTGCTTCTACGCCAAAGCGCTTTTCAAACATTCCACGAGGCATTTTACCTTTACGGAAGCCTGGAACGCTTACTGTTTTAACAACCTTTTGGAATGCTGCGTCTAGACCTTTTGTTACCTCTTCAGCACTTACTTCAACTGTAAGGACGCCTTGGTTTCCTTCTAATTTTTCCCATTTTACTGTCATACCTTTTTCCCTCCAACAAATCTATTCTCATATCATTCGTAACGAATTGAGTCGGAAATTGTCTTGTCCATCAAGCCAATCTTCCATTTTTAAATGTAAAATATAGTTTTTTACACAATGCAACCCCTACATTATAACACAGGATTGTTTTCTTTCAACAGCGAAGCCTATATATTAGGATAAGAAATTTTCTCAATTTCCTCTATTTGAACCCTCGCCTGCTCAATTTCTTCTATTGGAATTTGATAATCACTTGATAGCCTCTCAACTTTTCCATCCATCCCCAAATAATTTTCAGCTACTAAATGAAAGGCTGCCGCCCAAGCATTTGGTTTCTCCGGTTGGAAATCAAATGGATAAGTGATAAAAAAGGTTCGTTCTACCATCCCGATGGTGTGTTCAAATAGTATAGGATCACTGCTCTCTAACTGTGCTTCTAGTAGTTCCTTTACCCTTTTCATTTTCGGGTGAACCCTTACTTCAGGTAGGTTGACTGGGTGGAAGCTTTGTTCACTCGTAAATTTCTTTATCACAAATTCTCTATCTATTTCTTGCTCTTTTAAAAGAGTTAATAGCATTGTTTTAAGAAACGGATGCCCTGTTTCTACTTTTAAATAATCAGCAATTTCATTTATATAGGGGCGAATGTTTTTTTCCGCTAAGCCTGAAATAAGAAGTAGCTGATCGTTTAAGTTATTGATTTTTAATAGATTAAGCTCTTTTGCATTGGCTTCCTCGGACACGTTTTTTTCTTCTGGTGCCTGACGATTTTCCGCCATCCTTCGGCTGAATTGAAGGATGGTTAAGAAGTGATCATGTTTTTCTGTCGGAATTTCCTTTTCTTCAAAGAGAGCCTCAATAGTAGAGACAATCTCATGGTATTCATGCAACTGAATCAACACAGTCAAATACAAATCAACTAACTGAAAATATTCACCAATTCCCTTAAGCAGCATCTCCTTCGCAAGTACCTTGGCGTTCTTGAAAGAGCCTGCTTCAAAATAAGCGAGCACTAGCCCAATTAATATATTATCGTTATCCGGGTCAAGTTCTTTAGCTTCTTCTAAAAGAGTGATGGCTTCTTTAAATTTTTTCTTTTCAAGGCTTTCCAACCCTTTATCTGTTAACCTTTTTTCTAGTCCGGGAAAGTAAATGATATTATCTTTTCTTTTGGCTTGTTCCCGTTTTTTCATAGTATACCGTCCTTCAGATTATTGTTGGACATTAGTGTAGCATAATTAGAACATAAAAAAAACTCACCAGCGCTGGTGAGTTATATGATTGGTATGTAGTTACTTCTTACAAGAAAATGGCGTCCCAGGAGAGATTCGAACTCCCGACCGTACGCTTAGAAGGCGTATGCTCTATCCGGCTGAGCTACTGGGACATATTAATTGTTCTTTAAGACAAGATTTATTATATTATCCTACTATTAAAATGTCAACACACTTCCTTTTATTTTTTCAATAAAATAAATGGGGGAAAGGTTCCCCCTTATCTTCGTAGATTGAATTCACAAGCTAAATCTGTTAATTCGTGACCATTGACCTCGTATACGGACATTTTCACTTTCTCATCCTTCAAATCCAGGATCACATAGGTTTTTTCCAACCGCTCACGAGGGAGGCGTATGCTTCCAGGATTTAAAAATAATGTTCCACCGATTTCTTCTGCACCTAATACATGGGAATGACCAAAACAGACGATGTCCGCATCCACTTCTTGTGCCTTGTATTTTAAACTCATCAATGAAGTTTTGACAGAGTATCGATGCCCATGTGTAACAAAAAATTTATGTCCAGCAGTCTCTAATACCGTCTCTAACGGAAAGCCACCACCAAAATCACAATTTCCCATCACAGTTACATAGCCGGATATCGCCCGGTCATCAGGCATTAACTGTGAATCTCCGCAGTGAATCATAACATCTACGTCGCTTAAATGCCTTTCTCTAATGATTTCGAGCTCTTTAGTTAACCCGTGACTATCACTGACAATTAAAACCTTGCTCATGACTGTTCAGGGCTTTCTAATATAGAATCAAGCAATACATCGAGCTTTTTCAACGCATTTGCACGATGGCTGATTTTATTTTTCACATCAGCAGATAACTCGGCCATAGCAAGACCTTTCTCCGGCACATAAAACACCGGGTCATATCCAAACCCATTTACCCCTCTAGGTTCATTAAGTATACGACCTTCACAGGTGCCTGACACCGTCATCGTTTTTTGACCTGGTACGGCAACAGCCAATGCACAGTAAAATCTGGCTGTCCTGGTTTGATCAGGGACATTTTTTAATTCAGCTAACACTTTTTCGGTATTATTCTGATCATTCTTCGGTTCCCCTGCATAACGGGCAGAATAGATTCCCGGCCTTCCTTCAAGAGCATCAACAATCAAACCAGAATCATCACCAATGACCATTTTATTTAAGGCTTTAGAGACTGCCTCGGCTTTTAAAATGGCGTTTTCTTCAAACGTAGTGCCGGTTTCTTCCACCTCTGGAATCTCTGGAAAATCTAGCAATGTTTTGACCTCAATACCTCTTGATGCAAAAATATGTTCAAATTCTCTGGCCTTCCCAGAATTTTTAGTAGCAATAATAACTTCTTTCATCATGGTTCCCCTCTTATTTTTTTCTACGTGCTTCAATTTTCTTCGTAATGATCTCACCCAAAGCAGCTTTTTGCTGTTCAAATAGCTCCATTAGCCCTTCCTGAGCCGCTGAAAGCAGTCCTTGAAGCTGTTCATAAGAGAACGTCGATTCCTCTCCCGTTCCCTGTAATTCAACAAATTCACCGGCTCCTGTCATGACAACATTCATATCGACCTCAGCTTGGGAATCTTCCGCGTAGTTTAAATCCAGTACAATTTGTTTATTTTGCAAGATTCCTACACTAGTTGCAGCTAAATAATCTGTAATTGGAAACTTTGAAAGTGACTTTTTCTCTGCAAGTTTGTTAAGAGCAATCGTCATCGCGACAAACGCACCAGTAATGGAGGCTGTACGTGTGCCTCCATCTGCTTGAATCACGTCACAATCTATCCAAACCGTTCTTTCTCCTAGAGCTGAAAGATCTACAATCGCTCTCAGCGCACGGCCTATTAAGCGTTGAATCTCCATCGTACGGCCGGACACTTTTCCTTTTGATGATTCTCGAATGTTTCTAGTCTCTGTCGCTCTAGGAAGCATTGAGTACTCTGCGGTAATCCAGCCCTTTCCTTCCCCTCTCATAAAATGAGGGACTCTCTCTTCAATACTGGCTGTACAAATCACCTTTGTATTCCCAACAGAAATAAGGACAGAACCTTCAGGATGCATTAAATAATTGGTTTCAATATGTATTGGTCTTAGCTGTAATGGTTCTCTTCCATCCACTCGCACTTGTACTTCCTCCTTCATTTCGTAAAGCATTACTTCATGTTTATTATTCCAAATAAAGAAGAGGCGGCCTTCTAGCCAACCTCTTTCATTGTCACTATATAGTATAACAAAAAACTTTTTTTAAAAACTACCTGTGTTGACTTTTTCTGGTCGAGTTACCGGCTCAGTCAATTTTTTCCCTTTATCATTTTTTAACTCAGCTTTTCCTTTTACTTGGACAGCAACCTTCTCAACGCCTGTTTGTTCCGTTAAGGAAAGAACCAGTGCATCTAGTAGATGTTGAGAGATTACCTTTTCTTCAAAGCTGCCATAAATATTCTCATTAAAGTTTAAGGTAACTTTTCCATCCTCGTATTTAGGAGCCTCAAGAAGCTTTACATCTGGCATAAATTCTGAAACAAGGTTTGATTTTTCACTAGGCCCTTTTATTAACTCATTCACCACTGCAACGATATTATTTGACTCGCTCGCACTCACCCTGCGAGTAACTGGAACATAGTAGTAAGAGCCCTCTTCTCCACCAATATAATAGACGGTTACAGGCTTTGTATTCGTGATATCTACTACATCCGTTGTATCGTAGTTAATACCTGTTGCTCTTGAAAGATTTTCACTGATTGGTGTTCCATTTACAGGCATTTCCGTTAAGTCATGACCATTCATCTTAAGTTTGACTGATTTCACATTATCAAATTGAGTTAGTGTCCATGTTACGGACTGAAGAATTTTCATCTCATCCTCTGGCTGATAATTTTTAAATTCCTTCGAGAAGTTGACTGTAGCGACACCTTCTTTATTAATATCAACAGATAGCTCGGTATCCTCTGGCAGGACAGCTCTAAAATCATTAGGAAGCAGTTCGGAAACAGGTCCATTGGCCACTAGGTATTCTAATGCTTGTTTAGCTACGGAAGATGTTTTCGGCAAAGCTAGGGTCTGTGGTACCACATAGCCATTTTTATCAATTAAGTATAATTCTGTCTTTACGACATTTTCCGCATTTTCTTTTTTAGCTGCAGTTGTTTCTTTACTTGTCTTGTTTTCCACGACAGTTTTTGGCGGGTCGATTTTCTTTTGTGTTTCGGTCCCAAACAAGCCACAGCCAGAAAGTAGAACGGTTGAAGTAAGAACAGTTAAACCAATAATTTTTGCTTTATTATTAGACATCATAATTCCCCCCTAAGACAGTTTGTACTAACATGTATACGAGCCTTGTCAGAAATTAGACCGCCTTATGAAAGAAAAATAGAACTTTTCTATTAAAAAATTTTTTTAGAAAGTAGGCTGTGTTAAAGAACAATGTTAATTTTTATACCCTGTTGATTGGAGCGGAAGGCTCGAAGACTCCTGTGGGAGTACGGTTCAGGGGAGACCCCGCAGGCGCAAGCGCCGAGGAGGCTCGCCGAAACGCCCACGGAAAGCGAAGAGCCTGGAGAGGAAATCAACAGGCAACTTTAAAAGCGCCAAAAAACAAAGAAGAGGCTGCCTTTTGAGACAGCCTCTTCTAATTAGAGTTTAATTTTATTAACAGGATTAATAGGAAATCCCAGCCATTGTGAAGCAATTTTCGAAAAGATCCTTCTTGAACCAGTCGTGTAAAACTCATGTTCAGGCTCTTCCTCACAGGTCTCTAGCAAACCATTATATTCGAGGATGGCACTGATTTCACGTGCCGTTTCATCACCAGAACTAATCACATTCACTTCAGTACCCATCGTCTTTTTAATGAGTGGTTCAAGTAATGGATAGTGCGTACAGCCTAAAATAAGCGTATCTAAGTTTTGCTGCAGCATGGGTTTTAACGACTCGTTCACAATTTTTTCAGCTATCGGGCCATCATATTCCCCACTCTCAACAAGCGGGACAAATTTCGGACACGCATGTCCCTTTACAAAAATCCGGCTATTCAGCGATTTCAACGCCTTTTCATATGCACCGCTCTTAACCGTTACTTCTGTACCAATCATTCCAACCCGATAATTCTTTGTTCGTTTAATTGCAGCACGTGCTCCTGGATTAATGACTCCGACTACAGGAATGGAAAGTTCCTTACGAATGTCTTCCAGAGCTGCAGCGGTTGCTGTATTACAAGCAATAACAAGCATTTTGATGTTTTTTTCTAATAAGAAACGGGTCATCTCCCATGTAAATCTCTTTACCTCTTTGGTTGTCCTTGGACCATAGGGGCAGCGTGCGGTATCACCTAAATAGATGATTTTTTCATTTGGAAGCTGCCTCATTACCTCTTTGGCAACGGTTAATCCTCCGACACCTGAATCAATGACACCTATTGGTTGCTTCAAACTTCTCGCCTCATTCTTAACGCATTTCTTGATGTAATTTCTTTAAACTCTGTTGAAGAAGAAGGATTTCTTCTGAAGTGAAATCAATTAAAATTTCCTCTAGATATACCTGACGTTTTTTAATCACCTCATCGATAATTCGCTTTCCTTCTTCTAATAAATGAATTCTAACCACGCGGCGGTCACTTGGGTCCTTTACTCGTTCCACAAGCAAATTCTTCTCCATGCGATCGACCAAATCCGTGGTTGTACTGCACGCCAAATACATTTTATTAGAAAGCTCACCGATGGTCATGTCACCGTCTTCAAAGAGCCATTGTAATGCAACAAATTGGGGCGGAGTAATCTTATAATTACCCAGCATTTCTCTACCTTTTTGTTTGATAATACCGGAAATATACCTTAAATCCTTTTCAATGTTTGCTACTACGTCCCCATTCACCTTTTGTGAATTTTCGAGTTTCATCTATTTATACACTCCTATTAGTAGGCTTCTCCTCAAGACTTTTCATTAAAGCCCTTATGCCACGATGAACGTCTCAAGCTTGTACTTATTTTCTACTTTTTTCGCAAAAAATTCAAGACTTAAGTAAGAAAAACGGATGCCGACTTAGCATACTAACTTTCTACAGGCAGAATAAGTTCAACAATTGTTCCCTTTTTATCACTCCAAAAATGAACACTGCCATGATGATTTTCAACAATTTGCTTTGAAATCATAATCCCTAAACCTGTACCGCTTTCTTTAGTTGTAAAGAAGGGTTCTCCAATTCTCTTTAAAATATGCTGTGGCATGCCACACCCTGTATCCTTAAAAATAATCTTGACCTTACCCTCACTGTGCTGTTTCATTCCAACGGTAATCACTCCACCTTTTGGCATCGCATCGATAGAGTTCTTCAAGATATTAATGAACACTTGTTTTAACTGGTTTCTATCACAGCGAATGCTAAAGCTATCACTGTCATAAATGGTTTCTATTTGAACTCCATTCATAATGGCTTGCGTATTTATTAAGGTCTTTACGTTTTCCATAAGTGTAATGATATTCTCTACTTCAAATTTCAAGTCTTGAGGCTTAGCTAGTACCAATAATTCGCTTAAAATGAGCTCAATCCGATCGATTTCAGATTGGATAATAGTAAAGTATGTCTTATTATCTAATTGATTTTCCATTAGCTGTAGAAAGCCTTTAATTGCAGTAAGTGGATTCCGAACCTCGTGTGCAATCCCCGCAGCCAACTGTCCTGCAACGCTTAATTTTTCCGAGTTTAGTAAGAGCTCCTTTGTGTTGATCTGCTCTGTTATATCTCTTATGACACTGACTATTTCTAAAACAAGATGGGTATCGGGGTCAATAACTGGTTTGCAAAGAATTTCAACCCAAATATACTCTCCATTCTTTTTGGCAATACGATAGGAGCCTCTTCCATTTATATGTTCATTCAAAACATTTTTGCGATCCTGAAAAGCACGAACAGCGTCATCCGTATGTATGAATGAAAAAATATTTTTTCTGTATAATTCTTCAGATGAATATCCAAGGATATGCTCACTGGAGGGGGAAACATAAAGAATTTCGCCCGATAAATTGGTACTAATAATGATATCGAGTACATTATCAGTCAATATATGATGCATGACTTCTACTTTTCTAGCTTCTTCTTTTTTTCTTTTTAAATGGGTTATATCTTTTGCAACCGCAGAGACGCCTACTATTTGGTTATTAACACTAATAGGAATTTGTGTGACATTCAAATCAATGAGCTTTCCTGCTTTATTTTGTATCCTACAATCAAAATTTTGAAATTCGCCGAAAGAAGCTTTATGAAAATGGTGAAATATTTTATTCATATCTTCGATTGGAAAAAGAAATTGGAGTTTCAATTGCAAAGACTCTTCCTCTGAGAATTCTGTTAAGCTTTCAAATGCAGGATTCACTTGAACAATATGTCCTTCTAAGTCCATGGTAAAAATACTATCTGGATTACAAGCAAACAAGGTTTCAAATCTGCTTAGATTGTCATCTAAAAAATGTCTTAATAACAGTTTCTTTTCACTCTTAATTGCTTCTACAGAACCATTCATCTCTCTTTATCAGTTCCTTTCCCGTAGTCACCAGTCATTATATAAAAAGCCAAGATGGATTTATTCCCATCTTGGCTTGCTTTTAGAACAATAGTTTTTGTCTAATTCAAGTCCACTCTTTCGCTTTTGAAGCTGAAAAGAACAATCAATCTTATCTAGTTAAAATTGCAATTTGCCCCTAATTAAGATAAAGGTATTGAATCTTTTATCCTAATTTCATTGTAAATTTAACTAATTATTTTTTCAATATTTTTTGAACATTTTTCCATTTACTTATTCTATATTTACATTACCAATCATTAAATCAAACATTGGTAAAAACTATAGCTCTTTTATGGTCTGAGACATATGAACCGGCCTCCTAAACGGACGCCGGTCATATTTAAAGTTCTAGCTCTCCCATTCGAAGGAGCTCTACAACTGCTTGTGAACGCCCCTTAACACCAAGCTTTTGCATGGCATTTGATATGTGATTTCGAACCGTTTTTTCGCTTATAAATAATTCACCAGCGATTTCTTTCGTTGTTTTGTCTTGTACTAGTAATTCGAATACTTCTCTTTCACGTTTGGTGAGTAACGGCTTGTGATTATAATCATTCTCCTTCAAGTAATGTAACCCTCCTTGCCTCGCCAGTTATGAACACGGGGTGGGTATATATTTAGTCACCATATCTTATGTGAACGATACAAATGTAGTGACTTTTTTTCTTATGAGAAAATAAAAAAAAGGCCCTAACAATTAGGAACCTGTAAGCTTCGCATAAATGATATATCGTTTTGGCGCAT
Source organism: Neobacillus sp. PS2-9 (assembly GCF_030915525.1). Classification (NCBI taxonomy): domain Bacteria; kingdom Bacillati; phylum Bacillota; class Bacilli; order Caryophanales; family Bacillaceae; genus Neobacillus; species Neobacillus sp. PS2-9. Next base: position 1,454,236 of record NZ_CP133269.1, on the reverse strand, counting down.
TTCCTATATAACGAAATGGATAGCAGGTGGTTAAAATTAGTTCTTCTTTCTGCTTTTGTAAGGTGATAATACTTGTATCATTTGATTGAACAACTTTAGTGTGGGTAATTTCATAGGTGAAATTTCCATAGGGCATTTGCATCTTTAGTGAATCACCAATTTTCAGCTCCCCTAATCGCCGAAATACCGTATCCCTATGCCCTGATAAAACAATCTGCCCTGCGTCACCAGGGTAAAAAGAGCCTTTGTAATGTCCGACTCCCTTCTCAAGGTCATCCGGGTCTGTTCCTTCAATAATAGCTAGTTCAGCTTTAATTTTGGGAATCGTTAATAGTCCGACCGTATCTCCCGTTTGAGGAGGTGGGCTATCGTTTTTCTTCCCTTCATGTGTATTCACTGTCTGCCTTGAAACTAATTCTTTTGCTTTCTGCAGTGAATCATTTGTTTGGAGCTTACCATCAATTAGCTGCCAAATGCCGATTCCTAATACAATAACACCTATTAATATAATGAGTAGTGGAAGTTTTGATTTCAATAAATCCCCTCCCTATTTTTAATGGTAATGATATGTATAGTATAACAAAGTATTCGTCCGCATTTAAAATAAGAAAAGCGCAAGCGCCTTGATCAGCCCCGACAGGCAAATGTTCTTCGGCAAGAAAAGTCCGCCCTTTGACTTTTATTGCCGAAGGTTATTTGACCCGAGGGGCTAGGCGCTGGAGCTGGACCATTCTCGAAGTCAAAAAATTTATACTTTCCTATAGTACGAAAAAACCTCCTTTTCATACTAGAAAAGAAGGTTTTAAGATTGAAATCATAGGCACTAGAGACCTTGAACTTATTAACTATGGTCACTTCCGAAGAAGTTTCTAAACGATTGGAAAGTGGTGTCACGGTTCAATGCAGCAATGGAGGTAGTCAACGGAATACCTTTTGGACAAGATTGAACACAGTTTTGTGAGTTACCACAGTTGGCAAGACCACCCTCACCCATGATCGCTTCTAAACGCTCAGCCTTATTCATTTCCCCTGTAGGATGTGCGTTAAATAGGCGAACCTGAGAAAGCGGCTGCGGCCCGATAAAGTCAGATTTACTGTTCACATTTGGACATGCTTCTAGGCAGACACCACATGTCATACACTTTGAAAGCTCATATGCCCACTGACGCTTTTTCTCCGGCATACGAGGTCCTGGTCCTAAATCGTATGTTCCATCAATAGGAATCCATGCTTTTACTTTCTTTAAAGCATCAAACATTCTGCTTCGGTCTACCGCAAGGTCCCTCACAACTGGGAATGTTCTCATTGGCTCTAAACGGATAGGTTGCTCTAATTGATCAATCAATGCCGAACAGGATTGACGAGGCTTACCGTTAATAACCATTGAACAAGCACCACAGACTTCTTCGAGACAGTTCATTTCCCAAGTGATTGGGGTAGAGGCTTGTCCCTTTGCGTTCACAGGATTCTTACGAATTTCCATCAAAGCGGAAATGACGTTCATATTTGGACGATATGGAACCTCAAATTCCTCCTCGTAAGGAGTAGCATCCGGGGTATCCTGACGCATAACTAGAAACTTAACTGTTTTATTTTCAGACATTATTATCCACTCCCCTTTCTATTAATGCTTTGTTGTGTAATCTCGTTTCCGTGGCTTAATTAAAGATACGTCAATCTCTTCATAATGGAATGCTGGAGCTGATTTAGCATCCACAAATTTCGCCATTGTTGTTTTCATAAACTCTTCATCGTTACGCTCAGGGAATTCTGGTTTATAGTGAGCACCACGGCTCTCATTTCGGTTATACGCTCCGATTGTAATAACACGTGCTAATTGAAGCATATTTTGTAACTGTCTAGTGAACGCAGCTCCTTGGTTGCTCCATTTCGATGTATCATTGATATTAATATTTTGATAGCGCTCTAATAGCTCTTGAATCTTTTGATCTGTCTTTAACAGCTTGTCATTGTAACGAACAACAGTTACGTTATCTGTCATCCATTCACCAAGTTCCTTGTGAATGATGTAGGCATTTTCTGTACCGTTCAATGACATGATTGAATTCCATTTTTCTTCCTGTTCCATTACATGACGGTCAAAAACAGTAGAAGATACAGCATCAGAACTCTTCTCAAGGCCGCTGATATATTTAACTGCATTTGGTCCTGCAACCATTCCTCCGTATACAGCTGAAAGCAAGGAGTTTGCACCTAATCGATTGGCACCGTGTTGTGAATAATCACACTCACCAGCTGCAAAAAGACCTGGGATACTTGTCATTTGATCATAATCAACCCATAGTCCACCCATTGAGTAGTGAACAGCTGGGAAAATCTTCATTGGGACTTTACGTGGATTATCTCCCATGAACTTTTCATAAATTTCAATGATTCCGCCCAGTTTTACGTCTAACTCATGTGGATCCTTATGAGATAAGTCAAGGAAAACCATGTTTTCGCCGTTAATTCCAAGTTTCTGGCTAACGCAAACATCAAAGATTTCACGTGTCGCAATATCACGTGGAACAAGGTTTCCATAAGCCGGATATTTTTCTTCTAGGAAATACCAAGGTTTTCCGTCTTTGTACGTCCAAATACGACCACCTTCACCACGAGCGGACTCACTCATTAAACGAAGCTTATCATCACCAGGAATAGCAGTTGGATGAATTTGAATCATTTCTCCGTTTGCATAAGATGCACCCTGTTGATAAACAATAGAAGCAGCGGAGCCTGTATTTATTACAGAGTTTGTTGACTTACCGAAAATAATACCAGGTCCACCGGTTGCCATAATGACTGCATCCGCGGCAAATGATTTAATTTCCATTGTTTTTAAGTCCTGAGCAACAATCCCACGGCAAACGCCTTCATCGTCAACGACCGCACCAAGGAATTCCCAGCCTTCATATTTTGTAACTAATCCGTCCACTTCGTGGCGGCGAACTTGCTCATCTAATGCATATAACAATTGCTGACCAGTTGTCGCACCAGCAAAAGCTGTACGGTGATGTTGTGTTCCTCCAAAACGGCGGAAGTCTAAAAGACCCTCTGGTGTACGGTTAAACATAACACCCATCCGGTCAAATAAATTGATAATACCAGGTGCTGCATCACACATGGCTTTAACTGGCGGCTGATTCGCTAAAAAGTCTCCGCCATAAATCGTATCGTCAAAGTGAATCCACGGGGAATCCCCTTCACCTTTTGTGTTTACTGCTCCATTAATACCGCCTTGGGCACAAACAGAGTGAGAACGTTTAACCGGAACAAGAGAAAAAAGCTCTACCGGAGTTCCTGATTCTGCAGCCTTGATGGTAGCCATTAAGCCAGCTAAGCCGCCGCCGACTACGATCACTTTACCTTTACTCATTCGTGACTCACTCCCTTAATCCAAAAAATACTATATTTTCCGACCTTAAAATGATTATTGAACAAATGCGATAAGTGTTTGAATTCCAATAAAAGAAAGAACAATAAAAACACCAACGGTCACGTATGTAGAAATAACTTGTGAGCGAGGTGATACTGTGATCCCCCAACTAACAAAGAAGGACCAAAGTCCGTTTGCAAAGTGGAAAATAGCCGAAAGGATTCCCACTAAATAGAAAACAAACATAAATGGTGATGAAAGAATATTATGCATCATATCATAGGATACTTCCGCACCAAACGCCGCTGCTACACGTGTTTGCCAAACGTGCCACGTAATAAAGATGAGCGTGATTACGCCTGATACACGTTGAAGCATGAACATCCAGTTCCTAAAGAAACCAAATCTTTTTACATTACTTTTAGCGGTAAAAGCAATATAAAGTCCATAGATTGCATGAAAAAGCAATGGTAAATAAATAATTACAGTTTCTAAGACAATGCGGAATGGTAGACTTCCCATAAAGCCTGCAGCCTTGTTGAAAGACTCTGGACCTCCAGTGATAAAATGGTTGACTACAAGATGCTGTGTAAGAAACACTCCAATCGGAATGACCCCTAGCAGCGAATGTAATCTGCGATTAGCAAACTCTCGATTCCCCGCCATACATTTACCCCCCTTAATTTTTAAAAAATGATGTTAAGCTCTTTCTTCTATGTACCCCTTAAAGAAACTTAACCCAATACTACTGTGACAATAATGTGACATGTCCATTTTACTCCCATCGACATAGAGCGTCAAGAAAACGGATACACAAACTTTATCAAAAAATAAAATTTTTAAAATATATTGATATTATAATAGGATAGTACCTTTTCTAGAAAAAAAGCTGCTTCAGCCACCCACACAACCCATATTATTACATTTAATTACCAACATCTTACGGTTGGTATTTCCCCTTAAACGGATAAGATAATTATGATGATAAATAAGATAAGATATTCCAAAATAATATATCATTCACAAAAGGATTTATTCACATTTTCAGCAATTCAGTACTGAAAAATAAATCAAATTGTATATAATAGAATGATAGAAAGAGGGGAAGCTTGTGAAAGAAAGTACAGCCGTTAATCAACATTTTGATAATGAAGAGCCAGAACCAAGAACCATTTCAATGTTTGGGTATGAAATCATTAGGGAATACCTTTTGCCAGAAATCCTAGGCAAAGACACTCCTGAAATCTTATACTGGGCAGGAAAACGTCTTGCACGAAAGTTCCCATTACCTGACCACGAAACATTAGTTGAATTTTTTACTAATGCTTCTTGGGGACAGCTTGAAATAATAAAAGAGACGAAAAATGAAATCGAATTCGAACTAGTAAGCCCACTCATTGTTTCTCGTGTAAAATCAAAAGCAGAACACTTCTTCCAACTCGAAGCCGGCTTCCTTGCCCAACAAATTGAACTACAAAAAGAAGTGATTGCAGAAGCGTTTGAACACCCTGTAAAAAAAGCAAACAAAGTCCAATTTACTGTTAAATGGGATCGGAAAGATCTAATTTAATATCGGAAAGAGGCTGACTCACATTCCAACGAGTCAGCCTCTTCTTTGTTAATTTCCAAGCTCAAATGCACGGTGGAGGAGTTCAACTGCTTTTAACATATTCTTCTCTTCTAACACAGCAGACACTTTAATTTCAGAGGTGCTGACCATTTTGATTTGGATGCCATTTGAAGCAAGAACTTCAAACATTTTCGCAGCCACACCCGGATTAGAAATCATGCCTGAACCCACAATAGAAACCTTTGCCAGTTTATTCTCTGCATCAAGTTGTTCATAGCCAAGTACAGCTTTATTGTCTTCTAATACCTTTAATGTCTCTAACAAATCATCGGTATGTATGGAGAAAGATAAATTAGCCGTTCCTCCTTCTGTTGTGCTTTGAATAATAATATCAACGTTAATGTGATTTTGAGCAAGAGTAGTAAAAATCGTTGATAGGCTGGTTAAGGAATTGGTTAACCCCAAAACGGTAACCTTTGTAATATCATCTTCAAACGCGACACCACGTACAACTAAATTTTGTTCCATTGTTGCTTCCCCCTCAATGACTGTTCCTTCGATTTTCTCCATGCTTGAACGGACTTCAAGTCTTACTTGATAATTTTTAGCAAATTCTACCGCTCTTGGATGCAGTACACCTGCACCGAGATTGGCAAGCTCCAGCATTTCGTCATAGGAAACGGATAATAACTTACGGGCCTCTTTCACATATCTTGGATCTGTTGTAAATACACCTGTTACATCCGTGTAAATATCACATTTATCTGCTTTTAACGCCGCTGCTAATGCAACCGCTGTCGTATCAGAACCCCCTCGACCAAGAGTGGTGATTTCCCCATCTTCAGTTATTCCTTGGAATCCTGCTACAATAACAACCTTGCCTTCTGTAAGTTGGTTTTTAATGGATTCTGTCTTGATCGTTGAAATTCGTGCGTTTCCATGGACAGGTTCTGTTACAATTCCCGCTTGCCAGCCTGTATAGGAAACCGCTGGTAGACCTTGTTGATTTAAAGCCATAGATAATAAGGCAATGGTTACCTGCTCGCCTGTCGAAAGGAGCATATCCATTTCCCGTTTATTAGGTTGATTGGAAATTTCCTTCGCTAGACCAACAAGCTTGTCCGTGGATTTTCCCATAGCAGAAACAACGACAACAACGTTATTGCCTCTCTCTGTTTCATCTTTTACACAGGCTGCTACATTTAAAATTCTTTCTACACTGCCAACGGAGGTTCCCCCGAATTTTTGTACAACTAAGCCCATCATTTCCCCTTCTTTCAGTTATGCTCTACCTATTTTGCTACAAAACATAAATAAAAAAGCAATGAGAGGCATCTCATTGCTTTTTGAACACGAAAAATAAATTCCTGTACAAATAACGTAAGATAGCTCTCCAAGACCTGCGTCTTGACAATCCGGCATTTATTCAATACAGGACCAGCAAAGAAAGAAATGAGACTTTCTTTACTTCGGCGAACATCCCCTTTCATGATTCTTCCTTGAAGCTCATCCTTCTCAGAATCATTACTCTTGAAGCTCGCACCTCTACCTTCACTTTAGTACTATAAAGTGATAGTAATTTAAATTTTCACTAATTATAGCATGGTCAATTTATTCTGACAATAACTATTCTTGAAGTTTTTTCATTAACTCTTCTGCCACATTTGATGGAATACCCATGTCGGTAAATTCCTCCAGACTGGCTTCCTTCATTTTTTTTACAGAACCAAACTGTTTAAGCAATAGTTTTTTGCGTTTCTCCCCAATCCCCGGGATATCATCCAACAATGATTGAAAGGCGCTCTTTCCACGTATTTGGCGGTGAAAGGTAATGGCAAAGCGGTGAACCTCATCTTGAATACGTTGCAGTAAATAAAACTCCTGGCTGTTCCGTTCAAGTGGAACAATTTCTAACGGATTGCCGTATAACAATTGCGATGTACGGTGTTTTTCATCCTTTACAAGACCCGATAGTGGGATATCTAATCCTAATTCATTTTCTAAAACATCCCTTACCGTTTCTACATGTCCTTTTCCACCATCAATAATAATAAGGTCCGGTAGAGGAAGATTTTCTTTTAAGGCTCTCGAGTATCTTCTTCTAGTTACTTCCCTCATCGATTCATAATCATCCGGTCCCTTTACAGACTTGATTTTATACTTGCGATATTCTCTCTTATTCGCTTTCCCATCCGTAAACACAACCATCGCTGAAACAGGATCTGTCCCTTGTATATTAGAGTTATCGAAAGACTCAATCCGATGGGGTGTATAAATTCCAAGAAGCTTTCCGAGGTTTTCTACTGCCTTAATAGTTCGTTCTTCATCCTTCTCAATTAATGAAAACTTTTCATTTAGGGCAATTTTTGCATTTTTGATTGCAAGGTTAACAAGCTCCTTCTTTTGTCCCTTTTTCGGTTGAAGAACCTTCACTTCTAAGAGCTGTGCAGTCATATTCAAATCAATTTCATCTTGGATCAGGATTTCCTTTGGCTTAAAGTGATTGGCTTTTTGATAAAATTGTCCTAAAAACGTAAGGATTTCTTCCTCTGGCTCATTGTAGATGGGAAACATGGAAACATCCCGCTCAATCAGCTTTCCTTGACGGACAAAAAAGACCTGTACACACATCCAGCCTTTGTCAACAGCATAACCAAACACATCCCGGTCCGTGAAATCCGTCATGGTAATTTTTTGCTTTTCCATGATGGTTTCAATGTGGACGATTTTATCACGGAACTCTTTTGCTCTTTCAAAATCCAATTCTTCTGCTGCTGCCGTCATTTTTTCGGTTAGTTCTTTTTTTATTTCCTTATATCCGCCATTTAAAAATCGAGTAATTTCATCCGTCATTTGCTTATACTGTTCCTCAGGAACTTCGTTTACACATGGGGCGAGACACTGGCCTAAATGGTAATATAAACATACTCGGTCAGGGAGAGTCGCACATTTTCGCAACGGATAAATACGGTCTAGTAGTTTCTTTGTTTCATTTGCTGCTCCAACGTTAGGGTAAGGACCAAAGTATTTGCCTTTATCTTTTTTTACTTTTCTTGTGATAATCAGCTTGGGATGTCTCTCTGCTGTCAGCTTAATAAACGGATAGCTTTTGTCATCCTTCAGCATGATATTGTATTTTGGATCATATTTTTTGATGAGATTTAGTTCAAGTATCAAAGCTTCTATATTGGATGAGGTCACAATGTACTCAAAGTCTTCTATTTCATTAACAAGTCTTAACGTCTTTCCGTCGTGTGAGCCGGTAAAATAAGAACGAACGCGGTTCTTTAATATTTTTGCCTTCCCTACATAAATAATTGTCCCCTGACGGTCTTTCATTAAGTAGCAGCCAGGCTGGTCAGGCAGCAGGGTTAATTTTTGTTTAATATTTTCATTCACTCCGGCCACTCCTCTTTCTTTTATGCTATCCATAAAATTTTAACACATCTGTTGATAAAGGAAAGTGGGAGGTTTTGTAATCAACAAAAAAACCTTAGCCAGAACGTGTCCAGCTAAGGTTTTAATTTCTATAGGTTTATACGTGCTTTTGTAACACACTTGCTAAAGCATCTTTAGGTTGGAAGCCGACTACTTTATCTACAACTTCACCATTTTTTAAAACTAATAAGGTTGGGATGCTCATAACGCCAAAATTAGCTGCTGTTTGTGGGTTATCATCTACATCTAATTTAGTGATTTTTACTTTGTCTCCCATTTCTGCATCAAGTTCTTCAAGAACTGGAGCGATCATTTTACAAGGTCCACACCAAGGTGCCCAGAAATCAACAAGTACAGTACCTGAACCTGTTTCTGATGAGAAATTTTGATCTGTTAAATGTGAAATAGCCATTATATATTGACCTCCTATTGAATACTGAATTACTACCGAAAGTATACCATCGTTTGGAATATCAAGCTAATAATATGTTTCGCAACTAATATACCCCATAAAGCATTAAGTATTCTCTCTTTGTACCAAGTCAGTTGATTTCCGCTCCAGGAGCTTCGCTTTCCGTGGGTGTTTCGGCGAGCCTCCTCGGCGCTAGCGCCTGCGGGGTCTCCCCTGAACCATACTCCCACAGGAGTCTTCGCTCCTTCCGCTCCAATCAACAGAGTGTAAAAATCAACAATGTTCTTTAACACAGCATAATGATAAAAGCGAGCGGATTTTGACCGCTCGCTCTCCACTTTATTATTATGAGTGAACTTTAAGTTTTTTAAACTCTTCTGTTAGTAAAGGTACAACCTCGAAAAGGTCACCAACGATTCCGTAATCTGCCACTTTGAAAATGTTGGCTTCTGGATCCTTGTTAATGGCAACAATCACTTTCGAGTTAGACATACCGGCTAAATGCTGGATTGCACCTGAAATACCGCAGGCAATGTATAGATCGGGAGTTACAACCTTTCCTGTTTGCCCAATTTGTAAGGAATAATCACAATAGTCGGCATCACATGCACCTCGAGAAGCACCAACTGCTCCTCCTAGTACGTCAGCAAGTTCTTTTAGCGGTTTGAATCCTTCTGCACTTTTCACACCACGGCCGCCAGAAATAACTACTTTAGCCTCACTTAGATCCACACCTTCACTTGCTTTTCTTACTACTTCTTTAATAATTGCACGAAGGTCTTTAATTTCCACAGATAGTGAGGAAACCTCACCGCTTCTGCTTTCATCTTTTGCTAATGGGGCAATATTGTTCGGACGTACGGTAGCAAAAATTACGCCGTCTGTTACAATTTTCTTTTCAAATGCTTTACCAGAATAAATTGGTCTAGTAAATACAATGTTTCCACCCGCTGTCTCTACTGCTGTTGCATCGGAGATTAGACCCGATGAGAGCTTACCAGCAATCCTTGGTGAAAGGTCTTTTCCTAATGCAGTATGACCAAACACTAATCCTTCAGGCTTCTCTTGATCAATGACAGCTAATAAGGCTTGAGCATAACCATCAGAAGAATATTGTTTTAAATTCTCATGCTCAACTACCACTACACGGTCAGCCCCGTATTGAACTAACTCCGCACCTAAAGCGCTTACAGATTCGCCCACTAATACACCAACAACTTCTCCGCCCTCTGCAACTGTTTTTGCTGCTGCAACAGCTTCGAAAGATACATTACGTAATGATCCGTCACGAACTTCTCCTAATACCAATACTTTTCTAGTCATTTCATTTACCTCCTGAAAACAATTTTTATGAAGTTACGATTAGATTACTTTTGCTTCAGTATGAAGAAGTTGAACAAGTTCTTTAACCTGATCATTTAAATCGCCAGCTAAGACCTTTCCAGCCTCTTTTTTAGGCGGCAAATAAATTTCAATTGTTTTAGTTTTTGCTTCTACATCCTCTTCTTCAAGATCAAGATCATCTAATTCTAATTCCTCAAGCGGCTTTTTCTTCGCTTTCATAATTCCAGGTAAAGATGGATAGCGCGGCTCATTAAGCCCTTGTTGTGCTGTAACTAAAAGTGGAAGGCTTGTTTCAATGACTTCTGAATCACCTTCAACGTCACGAGTAACAGTCACATTTGTTCCATCAATTTCGAGTTTCGTAATGGTAGTTACATACGGAATATTGAGGAGTTCGGCTACTCTTGGTCCTACTTGTCCTGTTCCACCGTCAATAGCCACATTTCCACCAATAATTAAATCAACTTCTTTATCCTTTAGATATTCGGCAAGGATTTTAGCAGTTGTAAATTGGTCACCGTTTTCCACATCATCTTCAGTATTAATTAGAACAGCTTTATCTGCACCCATTGCAAGGGCTGTACGCAATTGTTTTTCTGTTTCTTCATTCCCTACAGAAATAACATTCACTTCTCCACCCTTTGCATCACGGACTTGAATCGCTTCTTCAATCGCATATTCGTCGTATGGATTGATAATAAATTCTGCACCGTCTTCATTGATTTTGCCGCCTGAAATCGTAATCTTTTCCTCTGTATCAAAGGTTCTTTTCATTAATACATAAATGTTCATGGTTTCGCCTCCTAAGAAAATTCAAACATTTTTTCAGTTCTAAAGATTGAGAAAATTTTATAGAAAAAAATTTTTTTATAAAAACTTCTTAAGCAAAACTTAAGAAGCTTTATTCACCTTTAAAATGTGGCTCTCTTTTTTCAAGAAAGGCTTGGATCCCTTCTTTTGCATCATTAGAAACAAAAACTTGACCAAACAGCTCTGCTTCTTTCTGTGAACCTTCATAAAATTCTTCCGTCTTGGCAAAATTCAATAATTGAATCGTTGCACTGATGGAGCCAGGACTTTTCTTAGCAATTTTTTCTGCAAGTATGTAGGCTTGCTCTAATACTTCGCTTTCTGGGTACGCATGATTAGCCAGCCCATATTGGACTGCCTCTACGCCTGTAATAGGCTCAGAAGTGAACAGCATTTCAGCTGCCCTTGCCACACCTACATATTTAGGAAGACGCTGTGTCCCTGCAAATCCTGGAATTAGACCAAGCTGTAATTCAGGTAAGCCAAGCTTTGCATTCTCACTGACAAGGCGGATATGGCATGCCATTGCAAGCTCTAATCCACCGCCAAGAGCGGCCCCATGAATAGCTGCGATAATAGGTTTAGGAAATTTCTCCATGCGATCAAATAAATCTTGTCCAAACTTCCCAAGGTTAGCAAAGCCTTCTGAAGAAGTAACTGTCGTAAATTCCTTAATATCGGCACCTGCTGAAAAAAAGCGTCCTTCACCATGAATAACAATAACACGTATATCACGGTTCGGTTCAATTTCGTCAAGTACCGCCGACAGTTCCCTTAATAAACCTGATGAAAGGGCGTTTGCCGGAGGACGTTGAATCGTAATGGTAGCAATACGATTTTGATTAGACCACTTTAAGTATTCCAATAATTTCTCCTCCTCTAAACTTTACCGGCCTCCAATTCCATTGATTAAAAGCCGATGAACTGGTGATGCCAATGCAAGTAAATCATACTTTTCTTCATTCATTACCCATGATGTTGCCGTTTCATCAATCGTTCCAAAAATCATTTGTCGGGCAAGGCGAATATCAAGGTCATTTGAAAACTCACCGGTTTCTTTGCCTTCAATTAGCACCTTATCAATTACCTTTAAATATCCTTTTAGAACGTTGTTGATGCGGAGTCTCAATTCCTTATTGGATTGACGGAGCTCTAGCTGCGTGACAATTGCTAAGTGATGATCCTCATAGAGCATACTGAAATGAGCTTCTATCATCTTTAATAATTTCTCTGCCGCCGTCCCTTTTCCTGCAATCATGTTATCTATTTTTTCAATGAAATTTCCCATTTTTTCTTCAAAGAGAGAGATTAGGATGTCTTCTTTGTTCTTAAAGTACAGATAAATGGTGCCATCTGCTACCCCAGCCTGTTTCGCAATTTTCGAAACCTGTGCTTGATGGTAGCCATTTTCAGCAATAGCAATCACTGCTGCATCAATGATCTGCATATATTTCGGCTTACTCTTTTTCATGTCTAACCCTCCTTTGAAGCTTTAAGCAATTAGAAAAGCGCAAGCGCCTTGGTCAGCCCCGACAGGCAAATGTTCTTCGGCAAGAAAAGTCCGTCTTTTGACTTTTATTGCCGAAGGTTATTTGACCCGAGGGGCTAGGCGCTGGAGCTGGACAATTCTCGAAGTCGCATTTTATACATTCTTTTAATCAAAAAATATGAATGAATCATCATTCATATTTTAATAATAGTGATTATATGTATTTCTGTCAAGAAATACTGTTGAACAACTTAATGATAGTATGATTTCTTTTTATAGACAAGCATATGAATTCAAAAAAAAATCTGAGCTATTGGCTGTTAGGCCTGCTTTGTACTTTCTTCTTCTATTTTTCTCATCTCTTCTTCTACAAGCATTCTTCTTAAAATTTTTCCAACGGCTGTTTTAGGCAATTCTTTTCTAAATTCATATAGCCTTGGTGCTTTATAGGCAGCCAAATATTTTCTTGCAAATTGATTCATTTCTTCTTCTGTCACAGATGAACCATCTTTTAAAACGATGTAGGCTTTGACTGTTTCTCCGCGGTATGGGTCTGGCACCCCGGCCGCAACTGCCTCAAGCACATCTGGATGTTCATATAAAACTTCTTCTATTTCTCGTGGATAAATATTATATCCACCTGCAATAATCATATCTTTTTTACGGTCAACGACGTAAAAATAACCTTTATCATCCATATACCCAAGGTCACCAGTATATAGCCAGCCATCTTTTAAGACTTCCTCGGTTTCTGAAGGCCGATTCCAGTAGCCCTTCATCACTTGCGGTCCCTTGATTACAATTTCTCCTATTTCTTTTATTGGTACAGGCTCACCTGTATCGACTGAAAGGATTTTGACATCCGTATCGGGATAAGGTACGCCAATGCTTCCCTTCACTCGTTCTACATCCCACAAGAAGTTGGAATGGGTAACCGGAGAAGCTTCTGATAAGCCATACCCCTCTACAAGCTTACCACCTGTAACTTCTTCAAATTTGTCCTGAACCTCGAGTGGAAGTGGTGCTGAGCCACTGATACAGGCTTCAATAGAAGAAAGGTCATATTTTTTCAAATCCGGATGGTTTAATAATCCAATATAAATGGTTGGTGCCCCAGGAAATAAGGTTGGCCGCTGTTTGTGAATCGTTTTCAAAGTGGTTACAGCATCAAATTTAGGCAATAGAATCATTTTACATGCCATCTTTATCGATAAAATCATGCAAACTGTCATTCCATAGACATGGAAAAAGGGGACAATTCCCAGCATCGATTCTTCACCCAATTTCGCTTTGTATAACCAGGCTTCACTCATTGCTGTATTTGAAATTAAGTTTTTGTGGGTAAGCATGACTCCCTTTGGAGAACCGGTTGTTCCCCCAGTATACTGAAGTAACGCAATGTCCTCTTCAGGATTGACTTCATACGTGGTTAATTTCTTCGGTTTCATTTTTACAATTTCTGTGAACAGATGGGTACTTCCTTCATGTTTTACTTTTACGACGATTCCATATTGTTTTTTCTGGATGAAAGGATAGGCAAGATTTTTCGGGAATGGCAGGTAATCTTTGATAGCGGTTACAATAATATGCTGTAAATCAGTCTGCGGCATGATTTTCGATACACGGGGGTAGAGGATATCTAATGTGATGATGGCCTTTGCTCCGGAATCCTTCATTTGGTATTCAAGCTCACGTTCCGTATATAAAGGATTGGTCTGTACAACAATTCCGCCTGCCATCAGAATACCAAAATAACTTATGACAGCCTGCGGAGTATTTGGGAGCATGATGGCAATTCGGTCATCTTTTGAGATACCTATTTCCTGTAAATACCCTGCAAAATTCAAGGCTTCTTCATAAAGTTTCTTGTAGGTTAACTCTTTTCCCATGAAATGAATCCCAATCTTATCTGGAAACCTTTCCGCTGTTTTTTGCAAGTAACTTTGAACAGGATCTTGGGAGTAGTGCAGTGTAGCGGGAATGTCTTTCGGATAAATGTCTAACCACGGTTTAGACTCTAACATAATAAACCTCCCTTTTTGTATAAATAATTTTAAAAATTCTAATTTCACTATCTATTATAGTACAGCGTGTGAAAATTAACAATGAAACCACTGAATAATAGTACAGAAAAAAGAGGCTGATTGATGTCAGCCTCTTTCATCCTAAAGATTGTTTAGTAGTTCTTTATGCAAAAAACACCATATATATAATTCCTATTAGTAAAAATAAGCCACATAATCCAAGAAGGATTTTAGCTAATGTCTCCACTCTTTTCTCCCCTAACTAAATTCCTGCCCCAATGACATAGGATAATCCAATTGAAATGACCATGGAAATCAGCCCCACTGCACGATTGTCTTTTTGAATTTCTTCGTCAATCTTGAATTTTGGTGTTAAAAATTCGAAAATAAAATAGCCAATTAATAAAAGCGTAAAACCATATATTCCCCAGCCAATCATGTTAAGTAAGGAATTATGTGCCTCAATAGTATGGCGAAAAATATTAGCTACACCAAATATTTTCCCGCCGGTAGCCATCGCAACAGAAATATTTCCATTTTTTATTTCCACCCAATTTTTATACTTCGTTACTACTTCAAAGATGGCTAAAAAAACAATCATACATAAAATAACAACACTATAATAGGCAGCTATTTGAATGTATTCGTTCTCCCAAAACTGGTCCATAGCTTAATCTCCCCGGTCATTATTTAAATTCTACTATGGTAACGCCAGACCCGCCTTCTCCAGCTTCTCCAAAGCGAATTTTTTTAACGGAACGATGATTTTTTAAATACTCCTGAACTCCCTGCCTTAAGGCCCCAGTCCCTTTCCCATGGATGATGGATACGCGTGGATAACTTGATAGAAGGGCATCATCAATATACTTTTCTACTTTTAATAAAGCATCTTCATATCTCTCACCGCGAAGGTCTAGTTCTAGTTTAACATATGAGTCCCGCCCTTTTACAATAGCAATTGGTTTTGTCTCCACTTGCTTCGGCGTGCTCATATACTCCATATCCTTCTCCTTGACCTTCATCTTCAAGATCCCGATCTGAACCTGCCATTCATTTTCAGACACACGTTCGACAAGTGTGCCTTTTTGGCCAAAGGTAAGGACTTTTACTTCATCTCCAGGCATATAGGTATGCGTCTTATTTTTCTTATTGGTCAGCTTCGCTGATTTCTTAATTTCCGGAGCTGCTTCTTCAAGACGCTTTTTCGCATCAATTAATTCATGCTCTTTAATGTCCGCATGCTTTTCCGTTCTCATTTTGCGGAGGTCCCGAATAACCTTCTCTGCCTCCGTCTTAGCCTCTTCTACAATCTCTTCCGCTTTTTCAGCCGCTTTTTCCAGCATGGAGTCTTTCTTCTCGTAAAATTCCATCATTTGCTTTTGCAAATCTTTATGCAGCATCTCTGCTTGCTTCAAGAAATCGCGGGCTTCCTCTTGTTCTTTCTCTGCTTGCCGTTTGCTTTCCTCTAAGGAAGCAATCATTTTATCGATTTGATTCGTATCCTCGCTAACATGTGAACGCGCCGATTGTATGACTCGATCATTAAGTCCTAATCGTTTTGAAATCTCAAAGGCATTACTTCTCCCTGGGACGCCTAACAGCAATTTATACGTTGGACTTAATGTCTCTACATCAAACTCCACACTGGCGTTTAGTACGCCTTCCCGGTTGTAGCCATAGGCTTTTAATTCAGGGTAGTGTGTCGTTGCGATTACCCTCGCACCTCTTCTATGCACTTCATCTAATATAGAGATGGCTAGTGCCGCACCTTCCTGAGGATCCGTTCCTGCACCAAGCTCATCAAACAAAACAAGGCTGTTAAAGTCCACTTTATTTAAAATGTCGACAATATTGACCATATGTGATGAAAACGTACTTAGGCTTTGTTCAATCGACTGTTCATCACCAATATCCGCATAAATCGCATCAAAGACAGCTAGTTCTGACCCGTCATAGGCAGGCACTTGTAATCCCGCCTGAGCCATTAAGGAACACAATCCTAGCGTTTTTAAAGTTACCGTTTTTCCCCCTGTATTCGGTCCGGTAATGACAATCGTCGTGTAGTCTTTCCCAAGCATAATGTCATTGGCAACGACTTCATCGATTGGAATTAATGGATGTCTCGCCTTATATAAGGCAATTCTTCCCTCATGATTCATAATCGGCATGGAAGCTTTCATTTGTTTGCCATATCTAGCTTTTGCAAAAATAAAATCCAAATTTGCTAACACGGCAACAATCACCTGCAGCTCACTTTCATGCTCTGCTGCTTGCGCGGAAAGTTCGGAAAGGATCCGTTCAATTTCTAGTTGTTCCTTGACCCGAATATCCTGCAATTGATTATTTAACTGCACAATCACTTGGGGCTCAATAAATAAGGTTTGTCCGGATGAACTTTGGTCATGGATAATCCCACCGTAATGGCCGCGGTACTCCTGCTTAACAGGAATAACAAACCTGTCATTACGAATGGTAACAATCGCATCGGAAAGCATTTTACTTGCATTGGAGGAACGAATCATACTTTCTAATTTTTCCCGTACCCTCGCTTCATTCGAGCGAAGCTGATGTCTTAAGGAACGTAAAAGTTCGCTTGCTCCATCTAATACTTCTCCACTTTCATCGATGGCATATTTGATAGCTTGCTCTAGGTTTGTAAGGGGGATAATTCGCTCCACTTGTTCGGATAAGATTGGAAGCTCGGTTCTCTCAGCAGCAATCTCCTCAATAAAACGTTTCATCTGTCGACTGGCATGAATGGTGCTGGCAATTTGGACCAACTCTTGTGGGCTAAGAACACCCCCAATGATCGACCGTTTTACATGAGCACGAATATCATAAACCCCTGATAGTGGGACATTCCCTTTTATACGTAAGACAGTGGCAGCCTCATCTGTTTCTGCTTGAAGTGCAACCACTTCATCAAAATCAATTGATGGCATCAAGTTCTTTATTTTTTCCATACCAAGTGAAGAAGAAGCATGGTTTAACAGCTGTTCCTTCACTTTGGTGAATTCTAATACTTTTAATGCTCTTTCTTGCATGGAGTAAATCCTCCTTATTGTCGATTGTGCAGGAATTCAAGCAGATCATTCTTGTCGAGTGCATTTAACACGGATGATTTTTTTATCCAGCCCTTTTTGGCAGTGGAAACACCTATTTCCATATGCTTTAATGTATCCATTTTGTGTGCATCTGTATTGATGAGAATCTTTACACCTGAATCCTGTGCTTTTCTTAAATATTCTGAAGCCAAATCAAGTCGATTTGGATTTGCATTTAGTTCTAAAGCTGTATTGGTTTCTTTAGCTAGCTCGATCAGTAAATCAATATCCACGTCATATCCTTCTCGACGACCAATTTTCCTGCCTGTCGGGTGGGCAATTAAATCCACATGGTGATTGGTTAAAGCGGTTTTTAAACGCTCCATGATTTTTTCCCTCGACTGAGAAAAGGCCGAATGAATGGAGGCAATAACAAAATCCATTTCAGCTAGGAGGTCATCCTCATAATCCAACGTCCCATCAGGAAGAATATCCATTTCTACTCCAGAAAGGATGAGAAAATCATCGTATTTCTCATTTAATTGTTTGATTTCTTCCCTCTGCTTTAACAGCCTTTCACGCGTCAGTCCATTCGCAACCTTTAAATATTGGGAATGGTCGGTAATTGCCATATACTGATATCCTCGAGCACGACACGCTTCCGCCATTTCCTCAATGGAATGGGCCCCATCACTCCACGTAGAATGCATGTGGAGATCCCCTTTTATATCTTCAAGCTCAATTAATTCTTGCTGAGCTGTGAATGTATCTACTTCTCTGCCGTCCTCCCTAATTTCAGGTGGAATAAACGGGAGTTCAAAATGCTTGAAAAATTCATCTTCAGACGAGAAGGTAAGAATTTCACCAGTCTCAACATTCTCTACTCCATACTCACTAATCTTCTCCCCGCGTTCTTTAGCAAGCTGCCTCATGCGGACATTGTGGTCCTTTGACCCTGTAAAATGATGCAAGGTTGTAATAAATTCCTCCGGCTTCACCAAACGAAAATCAACGGAGACATCATAATCAAAGGCAAAAACTAAGGAGACCTTTGTATCACCCGCACCAACCACTTCTTTGATATTTGGCCATTCTAATAGAGATTGACGAACATTCTCTGGTTGAGTGGTTGCTATAATAAAGTCTAAATCTTTAATCGTCTCTCTCATTCTTCGCAGGCTTCCTGCCCTTGAAAAACGATCGATAGCCGGGGTTTCAGCAAGTCTTACCTCAATCTGTTCCGCAATTGGGAGCATGTAAGCTAGCGGTAGCCGCTCAGGTCGATTTCCCACATTTGCAATAGCACTTAAGATTTTCTCTTCCGTCTTCTTACCAAATCCAGCAAGCGCCTGCACTTTTCCTGTTTGGCAGGCCTCTTTTAAGCTAGAAACGTCTACGACCCCTAATTCTTTGTATAGCTTGGCAATTTTCTTACCGCCAAGACCAGGAAGCTGCAGTAACGGAATGAGTCCTGATGGGACTTCTTCCTTGAGCTCAGCTAACACGGAAGAGGATCCCTCTTTCATGTATTCTTCTATTACAGCGGCAGTCCCTTTTCCAATTCCTGAGATCGCTGTAAAATCCTCAATTTCTGTTAAAGTTCGCTCATCTGTTTCAAGTGCAGTAGCTGCCTTACGGAAGGCCGATACCTTGAAAGGATTCTCTCCTTTTAATTCCATATAAATAGCAATCGTTTCTAGTAAACGAATCAAATCTTTTTTATTAACTTCCATTATGATTCACCCGCCTCATATTTAGCATTTTCATTTTAGCCTACTTTATGGCAGAATAGAAAAACTTCTCTGCTACAGAGAAGTTCAAGCAGCTGTATATTCAATCCACAAGCTCTTTATTTGCTGTGAAAGGATAGGGGTGTGGTTCACAATTGCTTTTGCCATAAACGAGTTGTCCAAAGGATTTTGTAAAAAATCTATTGGAATCAAAGCAGCAATATATAATAAAATAAATATAATGAGATAGACTTCCAAGAAACCGAAGATTCCTCCTGCCCACACATTTAACTGGCGTAGAACCGGCAAATGAGCAATGAAATCCAGCATGGACCCTATTACTTGCAAGAGGATTTTCACAGCAAAAAAGATAATTACAAAAGAGATGGCACGATAGAATGCGGTCTCCATATTAGTGCTATCAGTTAAGAGCTTTAAAGTTGTTCCTTCACCTAGGTTTGGATAGGGAATCCACAGGGTTAACTTTGGAGCCAGCTCTTCATAGTATATTGTAGCGACTACATATGCAATAATAAAACTGGTTAAATGCACAAGTTGCAGTATAAAGCCTCTTTTAAGGCCAACAAAGAATCCAATAATTAAGAGAATAATAATAGCTAAATCTAACATGATAAATTAGTCCTTTTCCTTTAGTAGTTCTGTTTGCAGTCGGTCGAATTGGTCCTTAATTTTAATATAATCATTGACTGCGTTTACGGCTGTTAAAACGGCAAGCTTACTAACGTCCAGAGATGGATTCTTAGAACTGATTTCCCGCATTTTATCGTCAACTAAAGATGCTACAAGCCTAATATGACTTGGGCTTTCCGTACCCATAATAACGTATTGCTGACCGTAAATATCTACGGTTGTTCTGTGTTTTTGTGTGTTTGACAACGCAAATGCCTCCAATCAAAGAATCCTACTCTCTATCATAACATGAACTATTCGAACTGGAAAAGTCAAACTAATTAAAAACTAGAGATAGCTTGAGTTTAAGAGATAATAATAAGTGGAAATGTGGTGTTTTTTACTTGGGAAATGTGGTAATTAAATTAGGAATAAATGAAATTACGGAAATGAAGAAGTATTACTCGAAGCAGCTTGTGGAAAAAAATCCGCCTGGAAGCGTGTTTTCGGCCAAGACTCCAGGTTGTGTCATCACAGCATACAATTCCGGCAAGGTGTTATTTCAGGGAAATGATAGTGAAAAGGAAGCTGGTAGATGGGGCAGTGTTGCTTTATCAGCTGGGGCTGGTGGTGCTAAAAAGGTTGTTTCTTCTGCTAAAGGGGATTTGCCACCTGGCATCAGTCAAATGTCTGCTATTGGTTCTGATGAAGTGGGGACGGGAGACTTTTTCGGTCCGATTACCGTTGTTGCCGCCTATGTAAAAAAAGAACATATCCCTCTATTAAAAGAATTAGGTGTCCGCGATTCAAAGGACTTAAATGATGAAAAAATCATTGCGATTGCAAAGGTTATCAAGGATGTTGTACCGTTCAGCTTAATGACTTTGAAAAATGATAAATATAATAAGCTGCAGCAGTCGGGTATGTCACAAGGGAAAATGAAGGCGATTCTTCATAATCAGGCGATATTAAATGTTCTGGAGAAGATTGCCCCCAATCAGCCAGAAGCGATCCTCATTGATCAATTTGTACAGCCGAGTACTTATTTTCAGCATCTGAAAAGCCAAAAAGCGATTGCTAAAGAAAAAGTTTGTTTCAGTACGAAAGCAGAAGGGATTCATTTAGCTGTTGCTGCTGCCAGTATTCTAGCTCGCTACGCCTTCGTCCAATATATTGACAAGCTGAGTGAAGCAGCAGGTTTTAAGATTCCAAAGGGTGCAGGGGCACAGGTAGATGTGGCTGCGGCCAAGCTGATTGTGAGTAAAGGGCGTGATATTCTCCCCTCCTTTGTGAAACTCCACTTCGCTAACACGGATAAAGCAATGGCTCTAGTAAATAAAAGGAAGTTCTGACAGGTGTGGCGAATACACTTATTGTGGGAGGGGATATTTTGGCAAATAGACTTAGTTTAACAGAGATTGGTCAATTCCTTGCGGAGTTAACAGGTTGGAAACTCGACGGTAAATTCATCGTGAAAAAATATCGTTTTCATGAATTTTTAAAAGGTGTTGCTTTCGTGAATGAAATTGCGGAGTTGTCTGAACAGGTCAACCATCATCCATTTATCGCGATCGACTATAAATTAGTTACTTTGCGGCTCACATCATGGAATGCCGGGGGATTGACTGATTTGGATGTGGAATTGGCGAAGAAATATGATGCTTTTTATGAAAAATATAAAGAAAAATAGAAAAAAAGAGGAAGTCTCTAGTTAATTTACTTAGAGACTTCCTCTTTTTATACTTTCTTATCGTGTTTTGATAGGTTTATTTGCGAAAAATGGTCTTTTATTTGCGTAAGTAGCGGTTTTATTTGCGAAAAGAATATGTTTATTTGCGATAAAGCTAGTTTTATTTGCGTTCGTACAATTCACGGAAAATTAACCGGAATATACATACGCATCTTCTTTGTCCCATCGGCTTTTATATTTTTTTCAGATCGTAACATTCTTCCAGCTGTATCAATTGAATCTAGTTGAACAAATACTCGGAATTGCTGATTTGTAATTATTAAATCTATTAGCAAAAAATAATCCTTTAGGGCAGTTACATGTGCATCTTTTGAGTATATGTTACATGAAGTGCAGTACCATTTCTTTTTCTTACGAATCAATGGAACATGATTGCAGGTAGGGCAAAAGACACCAGTTAATACATCCGTTTTATTGATTTGATATTTTTTAAAAATATAATTGGTTGGAATTGTATTCAGTTTTATCAATAGACGACTAAGCTTTCGGATCCCTTTAGCATTGAGAGTAGGCTTGGAATACTGATTTTCAATACTAGAAATTCTTTTTAGTAAAACATCTGCTTTACATACGCGAGCCTTTACTTTATGAGAATTTTTTCCGGTAATTACGTACGAAGAATACCCATTGCTGATAACCACAAGGTATAAAATTGGAACAGCAGGAAATTTATATTCTGCCATTAGTTTCTCAAGGTGATCTCTATGCCTTTCTGCTTGAGCTATGGGATAAGGATAACCTTTTTCCTTCTCATTATTTACTTGCATAAACTGTTCATTTTCTGTATCAAAAATTAGTTTGCCAGCCATATTTTTCACTTCAATAATAAGGGCGAATTCTTCTGTTAGGAGGAGAGTATCTATTTGGCAGTTGTAGTCACCATCTGGAAGGTTTAAATCGTGGAGTATTGTGTACTTATCCATTGGGAGTAAACGTAAGTAATAATCAAGACTTACCTCACCTTTGTATCCAGCTTGCCTCCTTCCTAATTCCTCTAAAACCTGCTGGTATTTAGGATAATTTAAGGGCAGCCGTCTGGACAAAGCCTCTAAAATAAGCATTACTAATGGAATATTCCTTTCTTTAACAACCAATCATTTTCACTCCTTTCAATTTAATAATGTTTTTCTAAAAGAATTTCAAAATCCCTGCCGAATTTTAGCGAAAATTGTTACAAACATAAGAATTTCATTAGAAAAAATCAATAAAAAAACCAGCCCGAAAAATTTTTCCGAGCCGGCCTCTTTCTATTTTTATGAAATTATCCGCGTAAAACCGCGCCTGCTTTTTCTTCTAATGCCTTAAGAACACTGCTGTGAACCTTTGTTACTTCCTCATCAGTCAGTGTACGTTCAGGATCCGCATATTTTAATGAGAATGCAATCGACTTCTTGCCTTCTTCCATCTTGTCGCCTTCATATAAATCAAACACATGAACCTCTTTAAGAAGCGGTGCACCTGTCGTTAAAATGATATCCTTCAAGGTGCCTGACACCATTTCACTGTTTACCACTAGAGCAATGTCTCTTGTGATAGATGGGAAGCGTGGAATCGCTTCATATTGTAATACTGGTGCTTCTGCTTCAAGGATCGCTTGTAAAGAAAGTTCGAATACATACGTATCTTTTAAGTCTAGATCTTTCTGCACATTTGGGTGTACTTGACCCACAAAGCCGATTTTCTCACCGTTAAAGAGAACTTCCGCTGTACGGCCAGGATGCATTCCTTCTACCTGTGCTTGAACATATTGGACTTTGTCAGATAAGCCAAGCTTAGTAAACATTCCTTCTAAAATACCTTTTACAACGAAGAAATCTACTGCCTTCTTTTCACCCTGCCATGAATGACTGTGCCAAAGACCAGTTACTGCACCTGCAACATGTTCTTTTTCGGTTGGAAGCGTATCTTCGCCATTTGCCAAGAATACAGCACCTGTTTCATATACGGCTAAGCTATCGTTTTGACGAGCGCTATTATATTTTAATACTTCTAACAGCTGTGGCATGATGCTCAAACGAAGCACGCTGCGTTCCTCGCTCATCGGCATTGCTAAACGGATGGTATCGCGCTTTTCAAGAGCAAATTGTGCCGCTTTTTCCTCACTTGTTAAGGAATAAGTAACGGCTTGATACAAGCCTGCTCCTTCAAGATACTGACGGACCACTCGACGCTTCTTTTGATACTCGGACAACTTTCCAGCAGTAGTAGAACCGATTGGTAATGTCTTTGGAATGTTATCATAGCCGTATAGACGAGCTACTTCTTCTAATAGATCTTCTTCGATTCGGATATCTCCGCGTCGTGTTGGTGCCGTAACAGTAATCGTATCCTGCTCTACACTAACTGAGAATTGAAGACGATCAAAGATATCCTTTACATCGCTCATTTGAAGCTCTGTGCCTAGGACACGATTGATTTTTTCAAGAGTAATTGATACCACTGCTGGTTCGACAGTAAGTGTATCTACCTCTGAAGCTCCCTCTAACACTTCTCCGCCAGCGTATTTTGCCATCAGATAGGCTGCACGTTCACCAGCTACACGGACACGGTTTGGATCCACACCCTTTTCAAAGCGAGCGCTCGCTTCACTTCTTAATCCATGATCCTTGGATGCTTTTCTAACAGTCCCACCGTTAAAATAAGCAGCCTCTAATAAAACAGTGGTTGTGTCTGAAGTTACCTCCGAATTGGCACCACCCATGACACCAGCAAGAGCTACAGGTTCTGAACCATTAGTAATCACAAGATGATCCGATGATAATGTCCGTTCTACGTCATCAAGTGTTACAAACTTTTCGCCATGGTTTGCACGGCGAACAAGAATCTCTTTTGAACCTAGGCGATCATAATCAAATGCGTGTAATGGCTGACCGTATTCTAATAAAATATAGTTGGTAATATCGACAACGTTATTGTGCGGACGAATGCCTGCAGACATTAAACGTGTTTGCATCCAAAGTGGTGAAGGACTAATTTTTACATTTTTAATAATTTTTGCCACGTAAAGCGGGTTATCGTCTTTCGCTTCAACCACTACCTTAACGTAATCAGATGCTTTTTCACTAGTAGGCTCCAAGCTCGTTTCTGGAAGTTTAACCTCTCTTCCAAGAATCGCTGCCACTTCATAAGCAACACCAAGCATGCTCAAGCAATCCGAACGGTTTGGCGTTAAGCTAAGCTCTAGAACTTCGTCATCACGATTAAGTAATTCAAGTGCATCTACACCGACCTCTGCATCGGCTGGAAAAACAAAGATTCCTTCAGAATATTCCTTTGGAACGACTTTCCCTTCCATTCCAAGCTCGGTAAGAGAGCAAATCATGCCATTTGATTCTTCGCCGCGAAGCTTCGCGCGTTTAATTTTAAAATTACCTGGTAGAACTGCTCCAACCTTCGCTACTGCTACCTTTTGTCCTTGTGCCACATTTGGTGCACCACAGATAATTTGTACAGGCTGCTCTTCGCCCACATCAACCAGACATTTACTTAATTTATCGGCATTTGGATGCTGCTCACGCTCTAGAACATGACCAACAACCACTCCTTTGATACCTTCGTTAAGAATGTCTACTCCTTCAACTTCAATTCCGCTCTTCGTAATTTTTTCAGCTAGCTCATCAGCTGTTACTCCAGTTAAATCGATATAATCCTGAAGCCATTTATATGAAACGAACATGTCGTAACCTCCTATTCATGTTTTGAAAATTGTTTTAAGAAACGTACATCATTGGTATAGAAATGTCTAATGTCATCCACACCGTATTTCAGCATTGCAATCCGTTCTGGTCCCATACCGAAAGCAAATCCAGTGTATTTCTTAGAATCGTAGCCTGCCATTTCAAGAACATTCGGATGAACCATTCCTGCTCCTAAAATTTCAATCCAGCCCGTTTGCTTACACACGTTACAGCCTTTGCCACCGCAAATTTTACAAGAGATATCCATTTCAACAGAAGGCTCTGTGAAAGGGAAGAAACTTGGTCTTAGGCGAATTTCACGGTCTTCCCCAAACATTTTCTTCGCAAATACCTCTAATGTTCCTTTTAAATCGCTCATGCGGATGTTTTCGCCGACAACTAATCCTTCGATTTGCATGAACTGATGGGAGTGTGTCGCATCATCATTATCGCGGCGGTACACTTTACCAGGGCAGATAATCTTAATTGGACCTTTACCTTGATGCTTTTCCATCGTCCGCGCTTGTACTGGCGATGTATGTGTACGAAGAAGGATTTCCTCTGTAATATAGAAAGAATCCTGCATATCACGGGCAGGGTGCCCTTTCGGTAAGTTAAGAGCTTCAAAGTTATAATAATCCTGCTCCACTTCTGGACCTTCTGCAACTTGATAGCCCATTCCAATAAATAAATCTTCAATTTCCTCAATGATTCTTGTTAATGGATGATGGTTTCCTACCTTAACAGGGCGTCCTGGAAGAGTAACATCAATACTTTCAGAAGCTAATTTTTCTAAAACAGCCGCTTCTTCTAGTCCCTTTTGCTTCTCTTCAATTTTAACTGCAATAGCTTCACGTACTTCATTCGCAAGAGCCCCCATAACTGGTCTTTCTTCCGCTGAAAGCTTACCCATACCGCGAAGCACTTCCGTAATTGGGCCTTTTTTGCCTAAATACGCAACACGTATATCATTTAGTTCTTTTAAGCTTGTGGACTGTTCAACTTTTTGAATAGCCTCTTCCTGCAATTCCTTTAAACGTTCTTGCATGTCTATTCCTCCTTATAAATTGTCATTATGTTTGTAGTCCTGCAAACAAACAAAAAAACCCCATCCCTGGAAAGGGACGAGGTTGTTGATTCGCGGTACCACCCTTGTAAACACGGTATGTAGAAACACATGTGTTCGCTTCATTGGGATAACGGCTTAGGCCGGTGCATCTTTACACTAAAGGGCAGGTGCCCGATTGTGGTCCCGATGCCAACTCAGGAGGTGAACTTCTCTGAACCTTTCCATAAAAGTGTTTTCAGTCACGACACTTTCTCCCTAAATGGTTCTGAATCAGATACTTTTCTCCGTCATCGTCTTTACTATTCAATATTGCATTATTATATAATAATTTTCCTTTTAAGGTCAAACTAGTTTTCGCCTATTTTTTCAAATAATAAAGAAGAACCCCTGTGGCCACGGCTACGTTTAATGATTCGCTTTTTCCGTAAATTGGGATATAAAGATTCTTCGTTGTGGTAGAAAGCAAATCTTTCCCAACACCGCTGCCTTCGTTACCCACAATTAAAGCGAAGGATTTTCCACCTGCAATTTCTGTATAAACTGCTGCTCCTTCAAGCGCTGTCCCATATACAGGAATATTTTTTTCATGGAGCTTATCCACCCATTCATGAAGGTCAGCTCGTAGAATTGGAAGGTGAAAATGGCTTCCTTGTGCAGCTCTTAAAACCTTGGAGTTATAAATATCCACACTCCCACGCCCAACGATCACTGCGTCAATCCCTGCTGCATCAGCTGTGCGAATCATCGTGCCAAGGTTTCCTGGATCCTGGACCGCATCGATCAATAAGTAGGTTTGACCTTCTTCCGCCTGAGCCTCCGTCCTCTTACTTGGCATTCTGCAAACGGCGTAAATACCTTGCGGTGCTTCCGTTTCTGTTAACAGATCAGAAATCTCCTCCGTAACAAGAGTAACTGGAGTAGAACTTACATCCCAACGCGGCGGCAGGCCAACTTTCTCGGAAACAATAATTTCTAATACCTGTTCTCCTTGTTTTAGTGCTTCTTCAACTAAATGAAAGCCTTCTACGATAAATGATTCGGTGTTATCGCGCTCTTTTTTCGTTAAAAGCTTTTTCCATTGTTTTACCTTAGGATTATTTACTGATTCAATATGTTTCAAAACTGGTTCTCCTTTAAAAAACTCTTCTGATTTTCTCATTATAGCCTAAAAAGGATACATAATAAAACCACATAATAGAAATGATATAAAAGAATGAAGGTTATAAAAAGGAGTGTGTGTTTATGAACTTAAATTTGCGAAATGCGATTATTCACAATGTCTCTGGTAATACGCAGGATCAATTAGAAGATACAATTGTAGATGCTATTCAAAATGGAGAAGAAAAAATGCTCCCAGGTCTTGGCGTTCTATTTGAAATCATTTGGAAGAATTCTTCTGAAGAAGAGAAAAAAGAAATGCTTGAAACTCTTGAAAGCGGGTTAAAGTAAACTCCGTGTAGCTGCCGAAATGAAATCGGCAGCTTTTTTCTGCAAAAAACCCCTGGCAACTTCCACCAGGGATTTCCTTTTTATTATTCAAATGTAATTTTATCAACTGCCTCACGGTCTAGGCGTTTGATAACTTCGACAATTAGCTTAACCGCATTTTCATAATCATCACGATGAAGCATCGCTGCATGCGAATGGATATAACGGGTCGCAATCGTGATCGCTAATGCAGGAACCCCATTATGTGTTAGATGGATTGAACCAGCATCTGTACCACCGCCAGGGATGGACTCGTATTGGAAAGGAATGTTTAGTTCCTCTGCTGTATCTGTAACGAAATCGCGAAGCCCTTTATGTGCCACTAAGGAAGCATCGTAAATGACCACTTGTGGACCTTTGCCCATTTTGCTCATTGCTTCTTTTTCAGTGATTCCAGGCGTATCACCCGCAATACCGACATCAACAGCAAAACCGATATCCGGTTGGATTTTAGCAGCGGCAGTCTTCGCCCCACGCAGACCAACTTCCTCTTGAACGGCTCCTACACCATAAACAACGTTCGGATGGTCAGTGCCTTGTAGCTGTCGTAATACATCAATCGCAATGGCACAGCCAATGCGGTTATCCCAAGCTTTAGCCAAAAGCATCTTTTGGTTGTTCATCACAGTAAACTCAAAGTATGGAACAACCATATCTCCAGGACGTACGCCCCACTCCTGTGCCTCATCACGGCTGGACGCACCGATATCAATGAACATATCTTTAATTTCAACTGGTTTCTTACGAGCTTCAGCTGATAAAACATGTGGTGGCTTTGAACCGATAATACCCGTTACATCGCCTTTTTTTGTAACGATGGTAACGCGCTGTGCAAGCATAACTTGTCCCCACCAACCGCCAACTGGTTGAAAACGTAGAAAGCCTTTATCGTCGATTTGTGTGATCATGAAACCGACTTCATCTAAATGACCAGCAACCATAATTTTCGGGCCGCCTTCTTTACCAACCTTCTTAGCAATTAAACTGCCAAGGCCGTCAGTAGTTACTTCATCAGCCAATGGAGTTATGTATTTCTTCATTACTTCGCGTACTTCACGCTCATTGCCGGGAATCCCTTTGGCATCGGTTAAGTCTTTTAACATCAATAATGTTTCATCAAGTTTTGCCACTTATTTAGCCCCCCTAATTATGTATATCCGACCTTCATTATACCTAAAAAAACTGTAAATTTACAATTTTTCTGCTAATAGTTATTTTGTTGTCTTTGATAATTTACTTCGTTTTTAAGAAAATATGCCTGCTCCATTTCTTTCTCGTTGAATCCAAGCAAGGAAGCCAGCTGCAAATATGCTTCAAAAACCCTAATGTAATCATTAAACTTTTTGCTCTTTTGAAACAAACCAATTGTCTCATATACTATCAGGAATTGTTCGGTCACATCCGAACTTGTTTGATTCACCTTTAAATTAAGTTCCATGTCATTAAAACCACATTCAATCCCTAGTGACAATATGAAATGGATTCCGTCCACAAACTCCTCAAGAATCACAGCTTTATCTGAGGAAGGCTTGACACTCCAAAACTTAAAACAACGAGTTTCATTTGCCAATTCTCCAATTTCCACAAGCAAGGCAAGAACCTTGCGATCAAATAAAGCCTCATTTTGCAGTTGATGTTTTTCTTCTATATGTGAATCTAATGCCTTTTGCATCTCAAATAGTTTTTTAAGTTGCATACGATTACCACCAAGCCTTTATTAAAAGTATCAGTTCGACTCCCGCTAGAAAGGGAAAGCCGATTTGAAATGCTAAATGCTTTGTTTTATGACGGTAAATCTGCATTCCTGCAGTCGTTCCGATGGCACCGCCGAATAATGCTACCAGCCATAATGTCCGCTCAGAAATTCGATATTGATGCTTCTTGGCACGCTTTTTATCTTCTCCCATAATAAAAAGTCCTATTAGACTCATTACGACATAAACCAAAAGTAAAACCAGTTTACTATCCAAAGCTGTATCCCCCTTATAGAAAAAGCCATCCTCAAGAGAGAATGGCTTTATATCTTTAATTATTTTTGTTGTTGTTTAGCTTGGTTTGCTAATTCAGCAAATGCGTTAGCATCGCTTACTGCTAATTCAGCAAGCATCTTGCGGTTTACTTCGATACCAGCAAGCTTTAAGCCATGCATTAAACGGCTGTAAGAAAGACCGTTCATACGAGCTGCTGCATTGATACGAGTAATCCAAAGTTTGCGGAAGTCGCGCTTCTTTTGACGACGATCGCGGAACGCATACATTAAAGATTTCATAACCTGTTGGTTAGCAACTTTATATAATGTATGTTTTGAACCGTAATAACCTTTTGCTAATTTAAGAACTTTTTTACGACGTTTGCGAGTAACTGTACCGCCTTTTACACGTGGCATGTAATTTCCCTCCTATAATAAATCAATCTGTCCGAGATTACTTAACGTAAGTTAATAATTGACGAATGCGTTTGAAATCGCCTTTAGAAACAAGAGATCCTTTGCGAAGTTTACGCTTAGCTTTTGTAGATTTGTTCGCGAATAAATGGCTTGTATAAGCATGGTCACGCTTAAGTTGACCAGAACCAGTCTTTTTGAAACGCTTTGCAGCGCCGCGGTGAGTTTTCATTTTTGGCATTGGAATATCCTCCTTATTACTTATCAGCTTTAGGTGCTAAAACCAAGAACATGCTTCGGCCATCCATTTTTGGATGTGACTCAATAGTCGCTACTTCCTTGCATGCTTCAGAGAAACGGTCTAATACACGTTGACCAATTTCTTTATGGGTAATTGCCCGACCCTTAAATCGGATGGATGCTTTTACCTTGTCGCCTTTTTCCAAAAACTTAATAGCATTACGAAGCTTTGTATTAAAGTCATGCTCATCTATCGTTGGGCTTAGACGAACTTCTTTAGTAGTAATAATCTTTTGATTCTTACGAGCTTCTTTTTCTTTCTTTTGATTCTCGAATTTGAATTTGCCATAGTCCATAATCCGGGCTACCGGAGGCTTTGCATTTGGTGCTACAAGTACCAAATCAAGATTTACTCGTCCAGCAATCTCCAACGCTTCGTTTTTGGATTTGATCCCTAACTGTTCGCCATTTTGGTCAATCAGACGAACTTCGCGAGCGCGGATGCCCTCATTTAACAACATGTCTTTGCTAATAATTAGCCACCTCCAAGGTTTTTTCACGAATACAACGTCTTGGGTACAAGAATGATTCACCTTACTATTTGACACCCTAGTTGGAATCGACAGGTATAAAACTTTTTATAAATGCTATTTCTTAAGTACACAAACAAAAAAGTGCGGATGAATACACCCACACTTTACGAAACATAAGTAAATAAACAAAAAGTTCACGTAAAACCTGCCAACTGCCGTATGCGTCAATCAGGTGAGAAGCGGGTGCTTCTTCTTTTCCCAAAATCATATTCAATTTAACCTTTGTAACTATAACATAAACAAAGACGTATTGTCAAACGAACTATTTATTCATGACAACGAAATTTATTGTAGCAAGAAACCAAAAATTATTCAATATATTTTTTTCAAAAACAAAAAGAAAGAGAGGAATGACCCTCTCTTTCTGAAAAATTTATCCTCTTTGCACTTCCGCTTTTATTTCGGCTAGGAAGTCTGCAAACGGCTTTGTTTCTGAGTTTTGCTCACCATATTTACGAACGTTAACCGCATGATCTTCTACTTCTTTGTCACCGACAACGAGCATATATGGTATTTTTTGCATTTGTGCTTCACGAATTTTATAACCAATCTTTTCATCACGGCCATCTAATTCTACACGGAAGCCTTCATTTTGAAGCTGTTCCTGTACTTGCTTAGCATAATCGTAGTGAACACCTGGAGAAACAGGAATCACTTGAACTTGAACTGGTGCCAACCAAGTAGGGAATGCTCCTTTATACTCTTCTATTAAGAAGGCAACAAAACGTTCCATTGTTGATACGACACCACGATGGATAACAACAGGACGATGCGGCTTACCATCTTCACCCACATAAGTTAAGTCAAATCGCTCTGGAAGTAAGAAGTCAAGTTGAACAGTGGAAAGAGTTTCATCTTTACCTAAAGCTGTTCTAACTTGAACATCAAGCTTTGGACCATAGAAAGCAGCTTCGCCTTCAGCCTCATAATAATTAAGTCCAAGTTCGTCCATAGCTTCCTTCAACATCCCCTGAGCTTTTTCCCACATTGCATCATCATCAAAATATTTTTCAGTGTCCTGAGGGTCACGATAGGAAAGACGGAAAGAATACTCATTCAGATTGAAGTCTTTATAGACCGCTAAAATAAGGTTAACGACGCGTTTGAATTCCTCTTTAATTTGATCAGGGCGAACAAAAATATGCGCATCATTTAGAGTCATTCCCCGAACACGCTGCAGACCAGAAAGGGCACCAGACATTTCATAACGATGCTGTGTACCGAGCTCAGCAATTCGAATCGGAAGCTCACGATAACTGTGAATGCTGTTCTTGTAAACCATCATATGATGCGGACAGTTCATTGGACGAAGAACTAATTGCTCATTATCCATCTCCATAACCGGGAACATATCTTCATGATAGTGATCCCAGTGACCAGAAGTTTTATATAAATCAACGCTACCCATAACTGGTGTATAAACATGGTCGTAACCAAGTCGCTGTTCTTTATCAACGATATATCGTTCGATTACACGGCGGATAGTAGCCCCTTTAGGAAGCCATAGTGGCAACCCTTGACCGACTAATTGATTAGTTGTAAATAAGCTCAGCTCTTTACCAATTTTACGGTGGTCACGCTCTTTTGCTTCTTCAAGAAGGCGAAGGTGTTCAGCTAAATCCTCTTTCTTAAAAAAGGCTGTTCCGTAGACACGTTGCAGCATTTTATTATTGCTATCACCGCGCCAGTAAGCACCCGCAATGCTCAAAAGTTTAAATTCTTTAATTTTTCCTGTTGAAGGAACATGAACCCCACGGCAAAGGTCGAAAAAATCACCTTGTTCGTAGATTGTCACGGTTTCTTCATCAGGAATCGCTTCAATTAGTTCAAGCTTGTAAGGGTCTCCTGCTTCTTTAAATAATTGAACAGCATCAGCACGGCTTACTTCTTTGCGAACAATCTCGATATTTTCATTAACGATTTTCGCCATTTCTTTTTCGATTTTTGGAAGGTCCTCTGGTGTTAACGACACCTCAAGGTCCATATCATAATAAAATCCACCCTCGATCACCGGACCTACACCAAGGTTTGCATTTGGATACAGTCTTCTTACAGCTTGAGCCATTAAGTGTGCTGTACTGTGACGCAATACCTCTAGCGCATCACTTGATTCAGGAACAACGATTTCTATAGAACCGTCCTCCATAATGGGACGACGAAGATCGAACATAGTTCCATTCCATTTACCAGCAATAGCTTTTTTCTTGAGGCCAGGGCTAATGGAAGCGGCAATATCTTCCGTTGTTGTTCCCCGTGGAAACTCCTTTACTGCCCCATCTGGAAACGAAATCTTAACAACGTCTGACATGGTAATTCCTCCTTTGATTTTGAGCGTTCATGGACTATCAATATCCGTCAAACGCTTTAAAAAATAGGCTATGTTAAATTTTCCTGTTGATTTCCGCTCCAGGCGCTTCGCTTTCCGTGGGCGTTTCGGCGAACCTCCTCGGCGCTTGCGCCTGCGGGGTCTCCCCTGAACCGTACTCCCACAGGAGTCTTCGCGCCTTCCGCTCCAATCAACAGGGTGTAAAAATCAACACTGTTCTTTAACACAGCATAAAAATAAAAAAACCCGTCCCTGGAATAGGGACGAGTTTTGATTAACACGTGGTTCCACCCAATTTTTCATGTTCAATACAAACGATTAATCATGACTTTGGTCAGGTAACGGCTGTTGCCGTCA
Organism: Neobacillus sp. PS2-9; assembly: GCF_030915525.1. Taxonomy (NCBI): domain Bacteria; kingdom Bacillati; phylum Bacillota; class Bacilli; order Caryophanales; family Bacillaceae; genus Neobacillus; species Neobacillus sp. PS2-9. Next base: position 1,420,486 of record NZ_CP133269.1, on the reverse strand, counting down.
ACAATTACTAATTCCATAGAACAGGAAATGTTCACTGCTGAAGTTTAAAGGTGGTAAGTATTTATCCCGTGTTAGAAGACTTTCAGCCGGTGGTCTTCCTCTCTAGAAACCGTAAATGAAATACTGTTGTCCTTATCATTACTTTTACTACATATTTGCTATGTACGTTATTATAATGATTTACTTTTAAAATTGCAAGGTGCATAAAACTAAATATTGACATTATTTTATTTTTTATGCATGATTTTCCGATGAATTTTTTTCAGTAGTCCATTTTTTAATCTCACGAAGTGCGCCATACTCCTTAAGGGTTACTCTTTCCTCAAATATATTCTTGATGGTTCTTACCAGCGGCTCATCAGGATCTTTTGTATAAATAAAAATAGACGTTGGTGCAAGTGACAGCAGCGGTGCAATGGAAGCAGAGTCAACATAAACAGGATGATTCACCAATAACCTTCTGTCAATCAATCTTGTTAATTCACCTCTTTTAATTTCAACAAAATCCTCATTAAAAAAAGTAATTTCCTCATCGAACAATAAATGAAGCGTATCCATTTTTGGTTCACGGTTCACTAAAAAGTCTCTTAGCATGTGTACAAACATTTGATATTCCTGCTCCATTTTGTATTCATCAATGGCAATCTCAACATAGCTTTCTAGAGCATGTAGATAGGAACGCAGGCGAAATTTAACAAAAGAGTCGAAAGAGAACGTGACATTTTCATGAAGAATCTCATCAATAGCCTCACTAATTAGGTTAGGCTCTTCATTTATTTCTTTTAATAAAACAGCAAGATCCTCTCTTTGCCCGTCCAGTATGGAATAGATAATATCAATAATCTGCTGTTGCTCTTCCATGTCGGTATAATAATAATGATCCCTTACTATCTCTCGAAACCAATGATCCCGTTTCGTATTTGTTATAAACTGATAAAAGGCCGATTTCACCCTGTCAAACAGAGACGTAGAAAAGCAAATATCAACTATCTTTACTATATGTCGATCTTCTAAAAGAAGAATAGTTTCATTCATTGGATTATATGGTACGTACATCAGCAAGTGGTTATAAAGTTTTTGTGCATCCAGCTTGCTTTGGAAGATGATTTCCGCCAACCAAATCCCCCCTTTGAGGCATTGTCTGTTTAATATATATGGGGGACTTGGCCAAAATAGAAGTTAGATAACCACAGTTTTACTATAATAATTAAGAAAAGCGCAAGCGCCTTGTTCAGCCCCGACAGGCAAATGTTCTTCGGCAAGAAAAGTCCGCCTTTTGACTTTTATTGCCGAAGGTTATTTGACCCGAGGGGCTAGGCGCTGGAGCTGGACAATTCTCGAAGCCGAATTTTATACTTTAAATGTAAAAAGGACTACCGGGTGATCCGGTAATCCGATGGAAACACATATTATTCCTAACGCCTATTAGGACCACTAACTAGAACCGGCTCACTTAAGGTGCGAATTCGCTCCATGATTCTTCTCGCTTTCATTCTCTCTTCTTCCCCACGCTGGCTATAAGTCAAATGATGTTCCAACTCATTAAAATCGAAGTTCGAAGTAAAAAACGTCGGCAAACTTTCCAGCATCCTAAACTGAAGAATTGGACCTAATACCTCGTCCCTTGTCCAACTCGACATCGACTCTGCCCCAATATCGTCCAGCATCAAAATCGGCTCTTTCTTCAAAGCTTCAATTTTTCCATTTAAGGTCGAATCTGCAATCGAACTTTTCATCTCTCTAAGAAGTTCAGGTACATAGACAATCATAGAAGAGATTTGTTTTTGGGCCAATTTATTTGCAATTGCACCCAACAAATAAGATTTCCCTACTCCAAATTCACCATAGAAATATAGCCCCTTTGTTGGTTTTCCTTGTTTAAAATCAGCTACAAATGCGATTGTCTTCTTAAAAGCATCTATTCGCTCATCATCAGTAAAAAAGTTGTCAAAGGTAGCGTTTAAGATATCTTTCGGGACATATAAACTCTTAATTAAAGTTTCATTTTTTTTCTTTTCGTCATGCATGATTTTTCGATGACAGCGTTCGTATCGAACATCTATGAAATTTCGTGTTAAAACCAATTCAGGCCGATAGCCTTTCATCATATTGATACAATTATCAAGGCTTTCGCATTTCTCACAATCCTTACTTTGATTTGTATATTCAAAAAGCTTACCTAAACTTTTATCAATGATTTCTTTCGTTATTGCTTGTTCATTCTTTAAAATAAATTCTTCGACATCTGGGTTTTCGAGGGTTTCGCGGCGCATTTTATCGTATCGTCTTTGAAAATCTCCTTGTGAGGATAACCGTTTCAATGTTTGATTTATTTTCTCCATAAGTCACCTCTAGTCATCTAATGCCTTTAGCATTTCTTCTATCTCACGCTTTTTAGCTTCTAAATCAGGACTCTTCTCTACCTTCTCCGACTTTTTTGGTTTTTCTTTATCAAACCATTCAGGAAGAAGCTCTGTCCGAAGAGGCTTCTTATTTGTACCTTTTGTACTTTTTGCAGTTTTTTTGCTTTCTTTCCGTATGCGCTCGTCCTTCTTTGCAAGTTCCATTGCTTCCTTTACCGTCTTCACTTGCTTTCGTGCCCAATGACTGGCTATTGAGTCGACAAATGCTTTAGTAAACTTCATATCTGATTTTATCATGACAACCTCAATAAGAACATTCACTACCCCTGGAGGAAGTTTATACTTAATCATAATCTCCTCTAAGATATCCAAATTAGCATTTGAAGGTTCCACACCACCTGAAATGTCCTTAAAAACAGTTAAAGGAGAAGTAGTTTCATAATAACGAATCAGTTTTTCTTCTGGGGTTTTTGGCTCAGTAACTTGAACTTGGTGAATTACAGGCTGTGTTCTGTTTATAAGGCTCGGGAGCTTGTCATAATGAACAAATTGATACCAATCACGTGCGCCTTTTCTTAAGTCTTCTATATCAATTTCTTCATTCGGATTTATGGCACCTAAGATAAAATTTTTCATTTCAATCGGATTTATGTTATACAGAAAAGCAAGATTACTAATAACATTCTTTACTTTTGGTGTTAGTGCTTTTTTGGGAACCAAAGATTCATTAAGTCCTGCAGCTAATAAATCAAAATCAAACGTATTTGTATCAATTTGAAGTGGCTTTTGTTCATTACGACCGATAAACTGTTGATTTTGTTCTGCTTCAAGATCCTCTGTTACATCCTGAAGATACTGAAGGCTACCAGGCGTAGCTGAAGCAAACACATCTTGGAAGGCCTTGGTTACATCCTGATATTCCTTATCCTTTGTCATTTGCTGGTCAGAGAAAAACCGTTTTAGACGAGCAAAATGTTTTTTTCCAATTTTCCGATAAAGAAATATATTTAACATTCCATCCAAAAAGAATTGTTCAGGCGTTAAAGGAGGAAGCAGCTCATAAATAAAGGACCGGTCTCCCTCTTCATCTATTTTAACGAAAGTCTTTAATAACCCTATTCCCTCTAACTTTAGACGCGCTTCATATATATCCTTTAAATTTAACCCTAACAGGTTCATTAACAGATGGTGGGTGGATGAATCAGACCAGAGTTTATTTTCCTCCAGTTCCGCCCAAAGTGTCATATACAAGCTTAAACAAGTTGACCCAATCAAGGGCTGGTATAGAAACGTCAGCACTTTCCGGTCATACTCATGGAGCAGCCCATCGGCTGCTACAATATAACGATCGATAGGAAGAATTTCCTGCCAATGCTGCGCCATATGATTCCAACCTTTCTCTTTCAATAGTGAAAAAAGAGCCAAAGACGACCCTTTAGCTCATTACGATTTTTCTTTTTTTATCAGTTCCTTTAATTCGTCGATAAATACATTAATATCCTTAAATTGACGATAAACGGAAGCAAATCTTACATATGCGACTTCATCAACATGGGCAAGTCGATCCATTACCATTTCGCCAACAGCTTCACTTTTAATTTCAGAAATCCCCTGACTTCGAAGGTCCTTTTCCACACCGTGCGTAATATCTTCTAACTCCTTTAAGGCAACAGGCCGCTTTTCACACGCCTTAATCAAGCCCCTAAGTATTTTATCACGGCTGAATTCTTCCCTTGTCCCTTCCTTCTTTACAACTATTAAGGGAATCTCTTCAATTTTTTCAAATGTAGTAAAGCGATATCCGCATTCCTCACATTCGCGTCTTCGCCGTGTTGCACGTCCTTCATCAACAGGCCGAGAATCAAGCACACGTGTACCATAATTTTGACATGAAGGGCATTTCATTGTTAATCAACTCCAAATCTAACGAAATCCGAACAATATCCTACTTTTATCTTATAAAAAAGCAGACCTTTGCACAAGTACAAGTATTAGGAGTTTTGTTTTTCTTTAATAACCGTATGTAATTGATTCACCCGATCGTAATAAGAAACCACTCTTTTTTTTAGTTCAGGGTAATTACCTAAGATAGAGAATCGTTCAGTTGAAATATTAAAGTCTACAGCCGTTTCTAGTGCTTTCACAGAAACAATGGTCACAATCAGAAAACAAGGGAAGGGCTTTTTAATTTCTACCGCAATCTCTCCATGTTCTTTTGAGACCGTTAAAATGCGACAGTCAGCATCTTCATGAAATACCTTTTCAACCGATTCAAAAATTTTATTAAAATTGCCTTTATAGTAATGAGTCTTTAAAGAAGCATCCTTGTTTTGATCAGATGTTTCAATTTGACTTCTAAAGCGTCCGAATAAACTCATTTAAATATAACCCTCCAAAAATTCTTCCTTTTTATTTTTATAAGAAAGTATAAAATGCGGCTTCGAGAATTGTCCAGCTCCAGCGCCTAGCCCCTCGGGTCAAATAACCTTCGGCAATAAAAGTCAAAAGGCGGACTTTTCTTACCTAAGAACATTTGCCTGTCGGGGCTGACCAAGGCGCTTGCGCTTTTCTAATTAGTTTACAACATTATGAGGAAAATATAAAAAGAGGTGTACATAGTTCGTACACCCCTTCGATCATTTTTTTAGATTAAAGTACTTTTGCTTGCTTAACATTTACTGGACCCATACCACGTGGAATTTCAATATTTTCACGCGTTTGAGCATTTAAAGCCTCAGCAATATAATCAGCAGCTACATTAGGGTTTAAATCACCACAAGTATATACATCAATGCTTGCATATCCATGTTCAGGGAAGCTGTGAATTGTAAGATGTGATTCAGAAATTATTACAACACCGCTAACGCCTTGTGGAGCAAATTTATGAAAAGCTACTTCGCGGATTTCCGCACCTGATTTAAGAGCCGCTTCTACAAAAGTTGTTTCAATAAAATCCATATCATTTAATTTTTCAAAGTCGCATCCCCAAAGTTCAGAGATTACGTGTCGTCCCATTGTTTCCATATTCTTATTTCCCCCTCTAACCTTTTATGATGGTTTCCTGAAATCCGGTTATTGACGGTATCTTATAACTACCACGGGGGAAAGTTAGTCCAGAGAGGTCCTAACCCTTTAAGTAATTAATAGGTACCTAATTTCAAGAAGTTCACGATGACTAGTATACTTTGTTTATATTTTTTTTGCAACCTATCAAATTAAAATTTTCATAAGATATTTTTGTAACAAGGCAAGGTGGGCATATTCCTCTATATATAATAATAAAAAGTCATTAGTTCAAAAGCATTTTATGCCAAAATGTACAAAAATGGAACAGGCTAGGACAGAAAAAAATGCTGTCAATCGACAGCATTTTTCTACCTTTTTAATCTGTTCTAGCCGACCTTAACCTGTGAGGATTTAGCTATTTGCTCTGACACATATAGAGCCAAGTCTACGACACGAGACGAATATCCCCACTCATTATCATACCAAGCTAAAACCTTAACCTTTCTGGTCCCCATTACCATTGTCGAAAGTCCATCAATGATTGCTGAATTCTCGTTTGTATTAAAGTCCACTGAAACGAGCGGTTCCATTGTTAAATCCAAAATCCCTCTTAAACTGCCATGTGCAGCTTCCATAAAGGCATTATTAATATCATCAACCGTTACATCTTGGTGTAGGTCTACTACTAAATCAACAAGTGAAACATTTGGTGTCGGTACTCGTAGTGCCATCCCATGTAATTTACCCTTCAATTGTGGCAATACCAGCGATAGTGCTTTAGCCGCACCTGTTGTTGTAGGGATAATAGATTGTCCACAGGCACGGGCTCTCCGTAAATCTTTATGAGGATTATCAATATTCTTTTGGTCATTTGTGTAGGCATGAATTGTTGTCATTAAGCCACTTTCAATTCCAAATTTCTCATCTAGTACCTTTGCAACTGGTGCAAGACAATTCGTTGTGCAGGATGCGTTTGAAATAATATCATGCTGATTAATATCAAGCATTTCATCATTTACACCCATAACGATTGTAACATCCTCATTTTTCCCTGGTGCAGTTAAAATCACTTTTTTAGCACCTGCTGTAAGATGCAGGGCAGCCTTTTCTCTGGAGTTGAATTTTCCAGTTGCTTCGATCACGATATCAATCCCTAGCTCTCTCCATGGAAGCTGCTCCGGGTTACGTTCACTTAGTAATTTTATTCTTTTACCATTTACAATTAATTCGTTATCTAAAGGGATAACTTCTCCCTGAAAAGGTCCATGATTTGTATCATATTTAAGTAGATGAGCTAATGTTTCAGACGGATAGCTCGCATTTATTGCTACTACATCAAATTTTTTTTCAAGGATTGCTTTTCTAAAGACCATCCTTCCAATTCTCCCAAACCCATTTATTGCAATTCGTGACTTCATTTTACGGCCCCTTCCGTATTAATGTTATACTTTTAAGTTGTATTCTTGTAATTAGTATAACATATATAGGTTGAATTGCGATGAATAAACTGCGGATTTTTAAATGTTTTATAATTCTGATAAATTAGTAGTTTTTTCTACTTGCCTGTTGATTTCCGCTCCAGGCACAAGCGGTTCGTGGGTGTTTCGGTGAGCCTCCTCGTCAACAGTGTGTAAAAATCAACACTGTTCTTTATCACAGCCAAATTCAAAAAAGGAGAAGGGGGCTTCCCTTCTCCTCTTATGTTATTAAATTTTTATTCCAAATTGGGATAATACGTTTATGAGTTGTTTTTTTGTTTCTTCTATTGATCCATTATTATTAATCACAGCATCTGCTAATTTTATTTTTTCGTTGAGCGGCATCTGAGACTGTATTCGGGCCTTAGCATCATCTATCGAAAGGCTATTTCGCTTCATAAGTCTCTCTAATTGTATGTCATAATCCACGTATACAAGAATCGTCTTCTCAGCCATATAGGTTAGCTTGCTTTCAAACAATAGAGGGATATCCAGGACAATGACTTCTTCCCCATTCAACTGAGCCTCTTCAACCTGCCCCATCATTCTCTTTCTAACTTCCGGATGGACTATTTCATTTAAAAGCTTTCGTTTCTCTTCTTGATGGAAAATAATCGAGCCCAATTTTTGCCGATCAATCTCCCCGTCCTCTAATAAAATGTCCTTTCCAAACGTATCAATTATTTGAAAGTAGGCGGCTTCACCTTTCATCACAGCAAGGCGAGCCTCCACATCAGCATCGACAACTGGTATATTCATTTCCTTGAACATTGTTGATACAGTACTTTTTCCACTGGCAATTCCGCCAGTTAAACCGATAACTAATGACATGCTTTTTCCTTTCAGGTATCATAATTTCCAAATACCAATAATGATTAATAAAACCCCAGGTAAAAACGTAAACTTTTGAATCCAATCGAACTTATGGAAAAAAGTGCCACTTTTTATTCCTAATAGGACGAATAAAGAGCTCATGACTGCGACAGTAAGAGCTAAATATAGTGGAGGAAATCCAAGCATAGCCGCTCCAATCCCAGCCCCGAAGGCATCTAATGACAAGGCAAAGCCCAGCATTAATGCTTCGATCCCTGTAATGGTCCCTGACTGGTCAAAGTCAGCAGACATGGGTTTTTTTAATATACTAATAGCTAATCCTAGGGAGCGGATTTCAAGGTTTACGATTGTTTTTTCATGTTCCACTAATTCTTTTTCTTTTTCGGGCCGAAAAAATTGGTACAATACCCAGGCACCTAGAGCAATCAGAATAAATCCCCCTAGTTTTGCCGTAATATTCGGTGATATTACTTTTTCTAAGCCATGTCCAATTGACACAGCAATCATTAATGAGGCTGCCGAACAGGTTGCAATAACGAGAACGGATTTAATCGGCATGACCATTTTCCTTAATCCATAGGTAAACCCTACACTAAAGCTATCAAGACTAAGGGCAAATGCTAATATGAGAAGTGATAACAACTGAACCATTACGTCTAGGACTCCTTCCTGAAAATCACTACGATAGTATATGGCAGGAGCCCATCCAGTGTTATTGAATTGTTGTTCTCACATTCATTTTGCTTACCTCATAGTTTCTGACAGCTTGGGCAATAATGGGTGCCTCTTCCTCCGACTGTTGTTTTTTCTAGAGGAATTCCGCAATTTTTACAAGGTTCCCCTTTTCGCCCATACGCATATAATTCAAGCTGGAACATACCAATCTCCCCTTGGGAATTAACATAGGAACGAATCGTACTCCCTCCCTTTTTCACCGCTTCTCCTAAAGTAGCAACAATTTCACTATGAAGAATACTAACTTCGTCCTCAGTTAAAGTACTAGCAAGCCGCTCTGGATGTATTCCAGCCCGGAAAAGGGCCTCATCCACGTATATGTTGCCAAGACCTACTAGTAATTTTTGATCGAGTAAGGCAGGTTTTATTTTCCTATTGGTTTTTTTCAGTTTCTGAGACAGGTACGCTTGAGTAAACGCTTCTGAAAAGGGTTCAGGACCAAGCTCTATCAATGGAGGTTTTGTAAATTCTTCTCCCTTTTTATATAAATGCATCGTTCCAAACTTCCGGACATCTCTATACCGTAATTCTGTATCGTCAGTAAAATGGAAAATGACATGTGTATGTTTATCAAAAGGAAGTTCCTTCGGATGAAGTCCATACTTTCCTTCCATCCGTAAATGTGATACTAACGCAAAGTGATCTGTATATATGATAAGAAACTTCCCTCTTCGACCAACATCAATAATGGTCTCATTTTTTAATGCATCAATAAACTGCTCGACCTCTACAGGATTTTTAATGATTTTAGGCCAGTAGACGGTGATTTTTTCAATAGTCTTATTAAGAACCAGTTTTTTTAACGTCTTGCGTACTGTTTCTACCTCTGGAAGCTCTGGCAATATAGATTCTCCTTTTATTTATTTCGCATCAAACCAGGTTGGACCATAGGAATAATCCACTTTTAATGGCACCTTCAATTCAAGAGCATTTTCCATGACACTTGGAACTAGCTCTTGAAGAATAGCCACTTCATCCTCTGGAGCCTCAAAAATCAATTCATCGTGTACCTGGAGCAATAAGCGTGTCTTTAAACCTTTATCTTTTAACGCCTCATCCATATCAATCATTGCTTTCTTGATAATATCTGCCGCACTGCCCTGAATAGGCGTATTCATGGCTGTACGTTCTGCAAAACTTCTCAAATTAAAGTTTCGGGCCGTGATTTCAGGAAGATAACGTCTTCTCTGCATTAACGTGGAAACATAGCCTTTTTGCTTTGCCGAGTGAATAATATCATCCATATATTCTTTCACACCAGGGTAAGTATCTAAGTATCTCTCAATGAAACGTCCAGCTTCCTTACGGGTGATCCCTAAGGACTGTGATAGTCCATAGTCACTGATTCCGTAAACAATTCCAAAGTTAACAGCCTTTGCTTGACGTCTCATATTAGAGGTTACTTCATCTTCCGACACATGGAATACCTCCATTGCCGTTTTTGTATGAATATCAAGATCATCTTTGAATGCTTGGATTAGCTTTTCATCCCCAGCAATATGGGCAAGTACACGAAGTTCTATTTGCGAGTAATCGGAAGCAAAAATCACCCAGCCTTCCTCAGAAGGGACAAACGCCTGGCGAATTTTTCTTCCTTCTTCCAGTCGAATCGGAATATTTTGTAGGTTCGGGTCGATAGAGCTTAATCGTCCAGTTGCGGTTAATGTTTGCTGGTACCTTGTATGCACTTTTTCTGTTTTTGGATCAATCACTTTTAATAAACCTTCAATATAGGTAGATTGGAGTTTGCCTAATTGCCGATACAGAAGGATATGCTCAATTATTTCATGATCCTCAGCTAACTTTTCCAAAACATCAGCCGAAGTAGAATAGCCCGTCTTTGTTTTCTTTAATGCTTGAAGACCTAACTTTTCAAATAGAATGACACCTAATTGTTTTGGAGAATTAATATTAAATTTTTCTCCCGCAAGTTCACAAATCTTCTCTTCAATTTCCACTAGTCGTTCATTCAGTTCTTTGCCCATTGTCTGCAGACGTTCCCGTTCTACTTTTATACCACACGATTCCATATCAGCTAAAATGAGTGAAAGTGGCATCTCAAGCTCATTGAATAATTCATATTGTTCATTTGCTCGTAATTCATCTTCCAATTTATCCTTTATTTCAGCCATGGCAAGCCCTTTACGTACAAGATGTTCTGCTAGCTTTGGCTCTTCAGGGACTTTTCGTTTAGCTCCCTTCCCATAAAAGGAATCATCCGCTTGAATGTTATGATAGTGATATTTATGTGCAATCGCAGCAAGATCTTCTTGGGTCTCCGAAGGATTAATTAGATAGGAAGCCATTAAAATATCAAAGTCTGTACCTTTCAGATGGATATTCTGCCTTCTTAAAGAAACCTCCGACCGCTTTGCATCATAAACGGTCTTCTTTTTCCCTTCATCTTCTGCCCAGTTTTTAAACGCCTCTGATTTCAATGCTAGTTCCGTTGGCAGGTAGAATTGTCCATTTTCATTTTTAAGGGAAAACCCAATAATCTCTGCATAATGATAATTATCATCAAGAAGTTCTACATAAAAATAATTATTTTCAGCAAACATATCTTCGGTTATTTCGGAAGGAGTGACATATTCAATATCTACAAGCTCCTGATCGTTATGTACGGTTGTATCTTCCCCCAGCTTGTCTAATAAGGAATGAAAGCCTAATTCTTTAAAGAGGGGCACTAACTTCTCTCTAATATAGCCTTCAAAGGCGATTGTTTCTAAATCGACTTCGACGGGTGCTTGCCTTTCAATCGTTGCCAGCTCTTTACTCATTATTGCCTGGTCTTTGAATTCCTCTAATTTTTCCTTAAGCTTATTTCCGCTTACTTGATCAATAGATTGAAGCAGTTTTTCAAGGGTTGTAAATTCTTTTAACAGCTTAATAGCAGTCTTTTCACCCACTCCGGGCACACCAGGAATATTATCAGATGCATCCCCCATAAGACCTTTCATATCGATAATCTGTTCGGGTGTAAGACCATATTTTTCAGTTATATGCCGAGGAGTATATTCCTCTATATCCGTAATTCCTTTTCTAGTGATTCCTACAGTGGTATGGGGCGATGACAACTGAGTTAAATCTTTATCCCCAGAAATAACTTTGACTTCAAACCCATCCTTTTCAGCCGTTAGGGAAAGCGTTCCAATTATATCATCCGCCTCGTAATTTTCTAGCTCATACCTAGAAATCCCGTAGGCATCTAATAAATCACGAATAAACGGGAATTGCTCAGATAACTCTGGTGGCGTTTTTTGTCTTCCTCCTTTGTACTCTCCAAAGGTTTTATGTCTGAAGGTCGTTTTTCCCGCGTCAAAGGCAACAAGCATATGCGTTGGTTTTTCATCCTCCAAAATCTTCATCAACATCATCGTAAAACCATAAACTGCATTCGTATGAATCCCCTTATCATTATTAAGGAGCGGTAGTGCGAAAAAAGCACGATAAGCTATACTATTACCGTCTATCAACACAAGCTTTTTCTTTTCCAACTTCTTCACCATCCAATATCATTTCAAATATTTATGAAGCTCTAGGATAAACTCACTGCCTTCCCCTAACATACTTCTAACACTGATCTGCCCATGATGAGCCTCCACTAAATGTTTAACAATCGCTAAACCAAGACCTGTTCCACCTGAGTTACGGCTTCTTGCACGGTCCACCCGGTAAAAACGTTCAAAAATTCTTGGAATCTCTTCTTTCTTTATACCTACCCCAGAGTCCTTCACATGGATTCGGACTTTTTCATTGTGTTCCAGGAGGATGATTTTCACATCGCCTCCGGATGGCGTGTAGGAAATGGCATTACCAATTAAATTGATAAACACTTGTTTTAAACGATCCACATCACCAATGATTGGCACCTTTTCCTGCTTATTATAAAATTCAAGGCGTATGTTTTTAGCTTCTGCCTTTCCACTTAAAAGAGTAATTACCTCTTCAAGCAATAGCTTTAAGTCTACTTCTTTTAATAGTAATTGAAAGCCTTGCTGCTCAATTTTTGAAAGGTCCAATAGGTCCTGAATCAGGGTTTGGAGACGATCACTTTCTTTTAAGATAATAGATAAAAAAGATTCTAATGTTTCTTTATTATTCATCGCACCATCTAAAAGGGTTTCAGAAAATCCCTTAATAGACGTAACAGGTGTTTTTAGTTCATGGGATACGTTGGCCACGAAATCCTTGCGAATTTGTTCAAGCTTTTTTATTTCCGTAATATCGTGAAAAACAAGTAATACCCCTTTCCAAACATTGTTTTTCCCAATAATAGGCACACCATAAACCATAAAAAATTTTCTTTCTATCAATAAGGGAATAGATAATTGCTTACTTACTTTCTGTTCGGTTCGAAATACTTCGGCAACTAATTGACATATTTCTTCAGAATCAACTACTTCATAATAAAGTTTATTTAAGTAATTGGTAGGATCCATGTGAAATATCTCCACAAAGCCTTTGTTTATGAGACTGATATATCCGCGGCTATCAATTAATACTAACCCAGAACCCATATTTTCTATTAATGCACCTAAGCGATCCTGCTGCATTTCTTGTGATTTAGCTAATTCTTGCAGATTTTCAGCCAACATGTTAATAGCTGATCCCAACATTCCTGTTCCGTTAAGCTTACCTACAGATGTTCTCGCACGGTAATTACCGTTTGCCAATTGAATGGCAACATCAGTTGCTGCTTCTATTTGCTTTGAATACTTCGAGGTAGTTCTGACGCAGAAGAAGCTGATGACAATTAAGACCATAACAAGTATTAGGAAGAGTATAAGTAATACTTCAATTTTATATTGACCCTTTAGTAATTCTAAAACGTCATTTCTAAATAAATGGGTCAACCATATTCCAATCGCAATCAACACTGTAATAATAGTGAAAACTAATGGAATTAACAGCTTTGTACGAGATTTTGTCATTCTTCTTTTGGTCCCTCCAGCTTATAACCTAGACCACGAAGTGTCTTAATATAAACAGGCCTCTTCGTTTCTTCTTCAATTTTTTCCCTAAGGTGAGAGATATGTACATCAACTATTCTAGTATCGCCAGCAAACTCATAATTCCAAACAGCACTTAATAACTGATCCCGTGTTAATACCCGTCCTTTATTCTGTGCCAAATAAAGAAGTAATTCAAACTCTTTTAATGTTAATTCAAGGAGTTCCTCCTGAAAATAAGCTTCATATTTTTCTGGATAAATTTTTAATTTACCGATTTGAATTAGTTCATCGTTATTCTTTTCTGCTTCTTCTGGAACCTCATGTTGAATCTGTGTTCTTCTTAATATGGCTTTCACACGTGCAATCACTTCTCTTGGGCTAAATGGTTTGACCATATAGTCGTCTGCACCAAGCTCTAAACCAATTATTTTATCTAATTCATCATCTTTCGCTGTTAACATTAAAATAGGAATCATGATATTCTTTTGACGAAGCTGTTTGCATACTTCCATTCCATCTAATTTTGGCAGCATTAAATCTAAAACAATTATATCAGGAGATTCCGTTTCTGCTATTTCCTTCCCCTCTTGACCATCCATAGCTGTTAAAACCTCAAATCCCGACTGTTCTAAATTATATTGGAGTAATGTCACAATCGATTGTTCATCATCTACAACCAGTACTTTGTTTTTCATAATATCCCCCGCTAAATCAAGATACCTTCATTATAATAATAAAGAACAGGTATTTCCTAGAGATACATCTTCCTCATTTCTTATCTTTACAAAAAATTAACAAAGTATATATGTTTTTTATAAAAATGGCTTTGTAAACTTGTCTGTTGATTTCCGCTCAAGAAGCGAGCGGTTCGTGGGCGTTTCGGCGAGCCTCCTCGGCGCTCACGCCTGCGGGGTCTCCCCTGAACCGTACTCCCACAGGAGTCTTCGCGCCTTCCGCTCCAATCAACAGTGTATAAAAATCAACAATGTTCTTTATACACTGATAAAAAAAGCAAAAAGGAATGCTGAAAACACATTCCTTCGTTCATTTCTATTAAAAATTCTCTAATGCTTTTCCGTGTATATCTTCTAACCGGTGTGGAGGGCAGACTTTTACTTTTCCCTGAATGACCGTCTCATTTTTTTCATTGGTTCCCACTACACTGATTAAGATGGTATGTTCTTTCCTCTGTACATCAATCACTTCAAATAGGCATTCGACTGTTCCATAATGATAGACAGGCTTCGGAAAGTTAATTTCTTGACTTAAAATATGACTTCCTGGGCCAGGTAAATATTTTGAGATAGCCGAGGTGATAATACCTGTTAACATAATATTAGGTACAATCGGTTTTTCAAATGGTGTTTGTGATGCATAATCATGCTGTATGTATAAAGGGTTTGAGTCATCTGTTAATCCTAAATAAAGAAGGATATCCTTGTCTTCAATTTTTTCTGTTAATGATAGTTTTTCACCAACTGTTATTTCTTCAATCTTTCGACCTAACTTTCTTTTCTTCCCTAAAAGCATCCATTACACCTCCATTGTAAGCGATTTCATATAAATATAGAGAAAATTCGGGGCATGCACCCCGAATCCTATGTTTTCTATTATACTAATACGTTCATTACATTACGAACAGAATCAGCGGACTTATCTAATGCTGCTTTTTCTTCAGCAGTAAGGTTAAGCTCGATCACCTTTTCAATACCATTTGCCCCAAGGATAGTTGGAACGCCTAGGTATATGCCATCGTAGCCAAACTCGCCTTCAAGGTAAGCAATAGAAGGTAATACACGACGTTGATCCTTAAGGATTGCTTCACACATTTCAACTAGTGATGCAGCCGGTGCATAGTATGCACTTCCGTTACCAAGAAGGTTAACGATTTCGCCGCCGCCTTTTCTAGTGCGCTCAACAATGGCTTCTAAACGATCTTTAGGAATCAATGTTTCTAATGGAATACCACCAGCATAAGAATAACGAACAAGTGGAACCATGTCATCTCCGTGTCCGCCTAAAACAAATCCAGTAACATCTTTTACAGAAAGATTTAATTCTTGAGCAACAAACGTACGGAAACGAGCAGAATCAAGGACTCCTGATTGACCGATAACACGGTTTTTAGGGAAACCAGATTCTTTGAATACTGTGTAGGTCATAGCATCCACTGGGTTAGTTAAGACAAGAATAGTACAGTTTGGAGAATATTTCACAATCTCCTGCGTTACACTTTTCATTACTTTTTGGTTTGTTTGCACTAAATCGTCACGGCTCATGCCTGGTTTACGTGCAATACCCGCAGTAATAACTACAATATCAGAATCGCGTGTGTCTTCGTAATTAGAGGTACCAGTAATGTTTGAGTCGAACCCTTGAACAGGACTTGCTTCAAGCATATCTAATGCTTTCCCTTTAGTTGGGTTTTCCATTTGAGGAATATCAACTAAAACTACATCACCAAGTTCTTTTTGTGCAAGCAAAAATGCTGTCGTCGCGCCAGTGAATCCGCCGCCGATTACTGAAACCTTTTTACGTTTTAATGACATGTAACTCTCCCCTTATATGTAGGATTATTTATTTTGCAGGGCTGTTAAAGACAGACCCTGCAACTATTCTTGTTTATGCCTATTCCAGTTAGCTTATTCCATATTTTTAATTAGTTCATCACCGAATTCAGATGTTTTAACTTCAGTTGCACCGTCCATCAAACGTGCGAAATCATAAGTTACAACTTTAGATGCGATGGTTTTTTCAACTGATTTAATTACCATATCAGCTGCTTCGTTCCAGCCTAAGTGCTCAAGCATTAACACACCTGATAAAATAACAGATGAAGGATTTACTTTATCAAGACCAGCGTATTTAGGAGCAGTACCATGTGTTGCTTCAAAGATAGCATGTCCTGTTTCATAGTTGATGTTAGCTCCTGGAGCAATTCCAATTCCACCAACTTGTGCTGCAAGTGCATCAGAAATGAAGTCACCGTTTAAGTTCATTGTAGCTACCACATCAAACTCACGTGGGCGAGTAAGAATTTGTTGTAAGAAGATATCAGCAATAGCATCTTTTACAATGATCTTTCCAGCAGCTTCTGCATCTGATTGTGCTTTGTTTGCAGCGTCTGCACCTTGCTCAGCCTTAATGCGGTCATATTGAGCCCAAGTAAAGACTTTATCACCAAATTCTTTTTCTGCAAGCTCATAACCCCAGTTTTTAAACGCGCCTTCAGTATATTTCATGATATTGCCTTTATGCACGAGTGTAACAGATTTGCGACCCTCTTTAATTGCATAATTAATAGCTGCACGTACTAGACGAGTTGTCCCTTCTTCTGAAACAGGTTTAATACCAATTCCTGAAGTTTCAGGGAATCTGATTTTATTTACTCCCATTTCATTTTGAAGGAAGTCGATTACTTTTTTAACCGCTTCAGAACCTTTTTCATATTCAATTCCTGCATAAATATCTTCAGTGTTTTCACGGAAGATTACCATATCTGTATCTTGTGGACGCTTTACTGGTGAAGGAACACCTTCAAACCATCTTACCGGACGTAAGCAAACAAATAGGTCTAACTCTTGGCGTAAAGCAACGTTTAAGGAACGGATCCCTCCGCCAACAGGAGTGGTTAGTGGACCTTTGATTGCAATCAAGTATTCATTGATTACATCAAGTGTTTCTTTAGGAAGCCATTCGCCTGTTTGGTTGAATGCTTTTTCACCAGCTAGAACTTCCTTCCATACTAATTTACGCTCGCCTTTATAAGCCTTTTCAACTGCTGCATTTAATACTCGCTCTGAAGCAGCCCAAATATCTGGTCCAATACCGTCCCCTTCAATAAATGGGATAATTGGGTTGTTTGGTACATTTAATACTCCATTTGTAACTGTAATTTTTTCGCCTTGCATAGTTGTTCTCCCTCCTAGTTATGTAAAAAACTTTGAACTTTGTTCGTTCCCATAGAAAAAAATGCTGAATCAAAGGTTAGAGAGTTTACCTCTAACCTTTGATTCATTCTATCATATTGAATCAATTTTTTGAAAAAAAGTAAAATATTAAACTCTTTGTTCGATTGGTACATATTTTTGCATTCCAGGACCAGTATATTCTGCTCTTGGACGGATTAACCGATTGTTTTCATATTGTTCTAAAATATGAGCTAACCAGCCAGAAACACGGCTTACAGCGAAAATTGGCGTCATTAAATCGTGATCAATTCCTAAGCTGTGATATACAGAAGCGGAATAGAAATCAACGTTTGGTGGAAGCTTCTTCTCACCAGTGACGATTCCTTCGATCTTAACAGACATATCATACCAGTGCGGCTCACCAGTAAGTTCTGTTAATTTCTTAGACATTTCTTTTAAGTGTTTCGCACGTGGATCACCTTGACGGTATACTCTGTGACCAAAGCCCATAATTTTTTCTTTCTTTTCAAGCTTACCGCGAACATATGGCTCAACATTTTCGATTGTACCAATTTCCGTAAGCATCTTCATCACCGCTTCATTGGCGCCACCGTGTAGAGGACCTTTAAGTGCACCGATTGCAGCCGTTACTCCAGAGTAAACATCAGAAAGTGTAGCTACACAAACACGTGCTGTAAATGTAGAAGCATTCAACTCATGATCCGCATGTAAGACAAGCGCTTTATCAATTGCTTCAACAGCAATTGGCTCAGGCACATTCCCAGATAACATGTAAAGGAAGTTTGCTGCAAAGCTTAGATCCTGTCTTGGAGCAATTGGATCAAGACCTTTTCTTACTCGGGCAAATGTAGTAACAATTGCTGGCATTTTTGCCTGGAGTCGTACTGCTTTACGATAATTGGCTTCAGAATCCATTAAATCTGCTTCTTCATCATATAAACCTAACAAGGAAACAGCAGAACGGAGCGCTGCCATTGGATGTACTTTATCAATAGGGTACATTTTAAAATGCTCAATCACTTCCTGTGGAAGTGCAGCATTTTCTGCAAGTTGCTGTTTTAGTTCAGCTAATTGTTCAGCATTTGGCAGTTGGCGGTGCCATAATAAATAAATGACTTCCTCAAAGCTTGCGTTTTTTGCTAAATCATCAATGTCATAGCCAACATATGTTAGCGTGTCATCAATAATAGAGCTGATGGAAGAAGTTGTTGCCACTACCCCTTCAAGACCGCGTGTTACTGTCATAATAAATCTCTCCTCACATTCTTAATATCCCCATTGGAAAACAAACACAGAGAAATAAAACCCCTTTACTGATTAACACGGATGTAATAATGACAAATGGTATTATCTGAGTATAATACTCTACCTATTGCTTCATTCGTAAAAAATGACTGAGCGATTGCTCGGGATAGTCACAAAAAGATGTATGCCCTTTCAATCACAATAAAAAAACTATTTTACAAGTAATTCAGCATATATATATGGTTTATGTAGAAAAGGATACGCTTACAAGCCTATTATAAACAATTATCAGATTTTTGTGAATGAAAAGGCGTCGAAAAATCGAAAAAAATATTATTCCAAAAAAAATCTAGCTAAAAAAACTAAAAACTTTCATCGCTGCATAAGCAATACCTGCACCAATTAACGGACCTACCGCCACCCCTTTGAAAAGAGATACAGATAAAATGGTTCCTAATACTAGTGCGGTTGTAATTTGTGGGTCATCCGCTAGTAATTTCACTCCACCTTTTGCGAGTAATGCCACAGCCATTCCAGAAATGAGGGCAATCCAGGCATAAGAGGACTTAAATGCACTTGTTAAATCCTTAAAACCTATGTCCCCACTTGCAATCGGTGCTAGAACAGCTACCGTAATAATCGTCACTCCCCAGTTGATTCCTTTAGACTGCACAAAGGAAAAGGACTTCGCATCTAGCCCCCCGGCTTTTAATATAAGTAATATCCCAACAGCCACCAATAACGAGCTATTCTTAGCAATAAAGCCAATGATTAGAAGCAATAAAAGAAAAAGCAACGACTCACTAACCATTTGTTCACCATCCTTTATCCAAATTATCGTACCATAATAACTTAATGGAGTAAAAATGTGGCAAATATTCTCTATCTATATCTGAAACCTTTCCTATTTTAATTACGTAGTAATCTATTACACAGACATGATTTTTTGGAAAATTATGCAGTTTTATTCATAAAATGATAAACTAAAAACTATAAATTATATTTTAAGGAGGGTTGTCTTTGAATTCAAAGTACATAAATCGGACAATTAGATTTCTTCTTGTCATTGGAGCCGTTGTTTTGGCCCTGTACTCTTTTTTTTATTTGTCAAAAGTAACTTATCCATTTTTAATTGCTCTTGCGATCGCCTTTTTAATTAACCCGCTCGTCAATTTTTTTGAACTTAAAGCAAAAATGCCTCGAGCGCTTGCGGTTTTAATTGCACTCATTATTATCTTTGCTTTTTTTGCAGGGTTGATCACACTTTTAGTTGCAGAGATCGTCTCTGGAGCAGCTTATTTAGCTAAAGTCGTACCTGAACACCTTGATACATTAATTGAATATATCGAGAATTATTTTACTGGTCAGATTATCCCTCTTTATAATCAGTTAACAAGTGTATTCAATAAGCTCGAAGCTGGTCAACAGGATACAATCATTGGTAACATTCAAAATGTTGGTCAAAAAATAGGAACCACCGTTGGATCGTTTATCCAAGGTTTGTTCGGGAATATTCCAAATATTTTATCATGGTTTCCTAACGCAGCCACAGTCCTTATTTTCTCATTATTAGCTACATTCTTTATCAGTAAGGATTGGTATCGACTATCCATACTTGGTGGTAGGATTTTACCTGAGAAAGCAAAAACAAGCGGGCAAAAGGTCTTTATTGACTTAAAAAAGGCTTTATTTGGTTTTATTAAAGCTCAATTAACACTGATTTCTATAACTACGGTTATCATTCTAATTGGCCTACTTATCCTAAGGGTTGATTATGCCATAACCATAGCGCTGCTAACGGGGATTGTCGATATCATCCCATACCTTGGAACTGGAGCAGTTTTCGTACCTTGGATCATTTACTCGGCCATTTCAGGGAATATGGGCCTTGCTATTGGTTTAGGTGTACTTTATATCATTGTCCTTGTTCAAAGACAGATTATGGAACCGAAAATCCTCTCTTCTAGTATCGGTTTAGATCCATTAGCCACACTAATCGCCTTATTTGTTGGATTTAAAACCATTGGCTTTTTAGGCTTAATTGTCGGTCCTGTTACTCTGGTTATTATCAGCACGCTTTACCGAGCAAATGTGTTTCATGATGTCTGGACGTTCATTAAAGGAAAAGAAGCATAGTAAAAAACGTCAGCCTGTGTATATCAGCTGACGTTTTTCTATTTTATGATTTTTATATTTCCTTTATCAATACTTTTTCGCCACAGATTTTTTATTAAATATTTAAATGGCCTTCTGGTTAGTGGAAAAAGCAAGAGAAACCCTGTTAAATCAGTGACAAAACCTGGTGTAATCAGTAGGGTTCCACCAATAATTATACATATTCCATCCAAAACTGCTTCACTAGGAATCTCCCCATACCGAAGCTGCTCCCTAGCCCTGCGAATGGTCTGAAGCCCCTCTCGTTTTGCCATATAGGCACCAAGGACACCCGTTAAAATAATGATCGCTATAGTGGGCCAAACCCCTATTGTTTTCCCAGACAAGAGTAGCACTCCAATATCAATAGCAGGAATTACAATAATCAACAAAAATAAATACCGCATGTTTTGTCCCCTTCCAATCGGCTTGTTTCCATTATATTACGATTGGTGACGAATTAGTTTTATTATGTAGAAAAAGAAGGGTTTCCCCTTCTTTTCTTTTTTTACCTATAGGACACTAGCGTGGCCGTTGTAAATAACACCTCTCGATGAATCAACAGTGATCTCTTGACCATCTTTAAATAATTCTAACGCATTGTCGACTCCAACAATGACAGGAATTCCAAGGTTTAGACCTACAACAGCCGCATGGCTTGTTAATCCGCCTTCTTGTGTGATAAGAGCAGCACATTTTTCTAGTGCAGGAACCATATCACGATCCGTTCCTAATGTAACAAGAATAGAACCTTGCTTCACATTTTCTAAAGCTTCTTTTGCATCATGGGCAACAACTACTTTCCCAAATGCGGATTTACGGCCAATTCCTTGTGCCTTAGCAATAATATCGCCGACAACATGAATCTTCATCAAATTCGTTGTACCAGCTTCACCAACAGGAACCCCTGCAGTAATAACTACTAAATCACCGTGTTTTACAATACCACTGTTTAAGCTTTCTTGAACGGAAAGCTCAAGCATTTCGTCAGTAGTTGAGCACATTGATGTGATACGTGAATAGACACCCCAAACAAGTGACAACTGTCGAGAAACCTTGTCATTTGCTGCAACAGCAACAATCGGTGCCTTCGGACGATACTTAGAAATCATTCTAGCAGTATGTCCGCTTTCAGTTGGTGTAATGATGGCATTAACTTCTAAATTTAAAGCTGTATGGGCAACAGACTGACCGATTGCATCTGTTAGATTATGTCCAGTGTCTTTGCTGCGGCTTGATAAGATTTCTTTATGATCTAATGCCTGCTCCGCTCTTGAAGCAATATTATGCATAGTCTGAACTGCTTCTACAGGATAAATACCAGCAGCTGTTTCACCTGAAAGCATGATTGCGTCAGTACCATCAAAAATAGCATTGGCTACGTCACTAGCTTCTGCACGCGTAGGTCTTGGATTACGCTGCATGGAATCAAGCATTTGTGTTGCAGTAATAACTGGTTTACCAAGGGCATTACATTTCTTAATTAACATTTTTTGAACAAGAGGAACCTCTTCAGCAGGAATTTCCACGCCAAGGTCACCACGTGCAACCATCAAGCCATCAGAAATCTCAAGGATTTCATCGATGTTGTCAACACCTTCTTGGTTTTCAATTTTAGGGATAATATGGATATGTGTTGCATTGTTTTCCTCTAAAAGTTGACGGATTTCTAAGACATCTTTTGCACGGCGGACGAAGGAAGCAGCGATGAAATCAATTCCTTGTTCAATACCGAACATGATATCTTTAGTATCCTTCTCAGTGATTCCTGGAAGGTTCACTGACACACCAGGAACATTTACACCTTTTTTATTTTTTAATGTTCCGCTGTTTAAAATCTTTGTATAGATTTCATTTGCGGCTTTATTCACTTCCGTTACTTCAAGACCGATTAAGCCGTCATCTAAGAGTATCTTTGAACCAACATGTACATCTTCAATTAAACCTTGATATGTAACAGAGAACTTCTCAGCTGTTCCTTCGACTTCTGTCATAGAAACAATCACATTTTCTCCAGCCTTAAGCTCAATTGCACCGTTTACCATATTGTTTGTGCGGATTTCCGGACCTTTTGTATCAAGTAGAATCGCTACTGTTTTACCCGTTGCTTTTGCTGCTTCACGAATATTTCTGATTCGAGCACCATGCTCTTCAAAATCACCGTGAGAAAAGTTCAAACGAGCAACGTTCATCCCCGAATTTATTAATTGAGTTAACTTTTCAACACTTTCACTAGCAGGACCAATCGTACAAACGATTTTTGTTTTTCGTAGCATGCTATATTTCCTCCCATTTTAGAAAAGACAAACGCTATTCTTTAAATTGATAATTCCTTGGACAACTTGAACAGTTCAAGATCTAATGTATGTTTTCTACCTAAAGCTTCAATGATGTCATAATCAACAAGCTGATTCTTTTCAATACCTACTGCACGGCCGCCTTTTCCTTCGATTAATAGTTCTACTGCCCTTGCACCTAATCGGCTGGCAAGTACTCGGTCAGCTGCAGTTGGAGAACCACCACGCTGGATATGGCCTAACACAGAAACTCTTGTATCAAAGTTTGTTGCTTCTGACAGCTGCTTAGCGAATTCAACTCCACTGCAGACTCCTTCAGCCACAATGATGATACTATGCTTTTTACCACGCTCTTGCCCTTTGCGAAGTCTTTCGGCAATTTCATTCATTTCATAGTTTTCTTCAGGAATTAAGATGGTTTCTGCTCCACCAGCAAGACCCGCCCATAAAGCAATATCACCCGCATCGCGTCCCATTACTTCGATTACAAACGTTCTTTCATGAGAGGTAGCGGTATCACGAATTTTGTCTACTGCATCGATTACTGTATTTAAGGCGGTATCAAAGCCAATCGTAAGCTCTGTACCTGGAATATCGTTATCAATCGTGCCGGGTACACCAACACAAGGAAAACCTTGTTCTGTTAATGCCTTTGCTCCACGATAGGAACCATCCCCACCGATAACTACAAGCCCTTCAATTCCAAGAGCTTTCATTTGTTCAATTCCTTGCTGCTGTCCTTCTTTTGTTTTAAATTCTAAACAGCGCGCTGAATGCAGCATGGTACCGCCACGATGAATGATATCACCAACAGAACCTAGCTCAAGCTTCTTTATATTACCAGAAATTAATCCTGCATAACCGCCATAAATACCGTAAACCTCTACATTATGATAAATTGCTTTCCGCACAACGGCACGGATGGCCGGATTCATTCCTGGTGAATCTCCACCGCTCGTTAATACCCCAATTCTTTTCACACCTATCACCTCAATCATTGATTAAGAAACCCTCATTATACGAATGTTAATAACATTAAATTATCTCAGGATGTACTTCCTTTATTATTAACATAAAACCTACGAATATTTATAAAATAACACGAAGAAATCACCATAACAACCGATTCATAGTAGTAAATATAATAGACGGAATAATTAGTAAACTGGAAGCGTTTTATTCACAATTGAAAGCGTCATCATTGGAATTTCCTTGAACAATATGTGAACGTGAAAAAATCGTGCCCCCTAGGAGCACGATTTTTTATTTAGCACCAATGTAATCATTAACTATTGTGTATTCGCCAATTGTCCTAAAACGGTTATATCGGTCGGCAATTAATTCATCCTCTGATAGTTTAAGAAGTTGTTTAAGTGAAGACATCAGACATTTTTCAATTTCTTCTGATTGCTGTTTAACATCCTTATGTGCGCCGCCTTTAATTTCAGAGATAATATCATCGATTACTCCCAGTTCCTTCAAATCAGGAGCTGTGATTTTCATTGTTTCTGCAGCATTTTTAGCTAAGGATGCATCCTTCCATAGAATAGCTGCCGCTCCTTCTGGGGAAATAACGGAGTAGGTAGAGTTTTCCAGCATATAGATTCGGTTACCCACTCCAAGTGCAAGAGCACCGCCACTTCCGCCTTCTCCAATAACAATACAAATCACAGGAACTCTAAGACCCGCCATTTCAAATAAATTTCGTGCAATGGCTTCACTTTGGCCACGTTCTTCTGCAGCCTTACCTGGATATGCTCCCTTCGTATCAATAAAACAGATAATTGGCCGTTTAAATTTATCAGCCTGTTTCATGAGACGAAGTGCTTTTCGATATCCTTCAGGATGCGGCATTCCAAAGTTTCTGCGGATATTTTCTTTCGTGTCTTTTCCTCGTTGATGACCAATAACTGTTACAGGCAATCCCTTAAACTTGGCAACTCCTCCTACGATGGCTTCGTCATCCGCAAAGGTCCGGTCGCCATGTAATTCAAAGAAATCCTCAAATAGATAAGAAATATAATCAAGAGTTGTGGGTCTATTTGGATGACGGGCAATTTGTACACGATCCCATGGTTTAATATTCTCATATATATCCTGCTCAAGCTTTTCAAGTCGAGCTTCTAACTTAATAATTTCAGAACTTAAATCGACATCTGCTGTTTTAGTGAACTCTTTTAGTTCGGTAATTTTTCTTCTTAACTCCACTATTGGGCGTTCAAATTCTAATTCGCCTACCATTCGAGCTCACCTCCAGGTTGATGAATTTCTAATATATTTGTGATTTTCTCTACTAGGTCCTCACGAGAAATGATGGCATCCAGCTGACCGTGCTTTAATAGGAACTCCGCCGTTTGAAAATCTTCAGGTAATTCTTCTCTAATCGATTGTTCAATAACGCGTCGTCCGGCAAAGGCAATAAGGGCTCCTGGTTCAGCAAAGTTGAAATCACCTAATGATGCAAAGCTTGCAGATACCCCGCCAGTCGTTGGGTGTGTCATTATAGAAATGATGAGACCACCATTTTCACTAAACCGCTTTAACGCGACACTTGTTTTTGCCATTTGCATTAAACTTAATGCACCTTCTTGCATTCGGGCACCACCCGAAGCAGTAAATATAATAAAAGGCAAGGAGAGTTCATCTGCTTTCTCAATTGCACGGGTAATTTTTTCACCCACTACAGAACCCATACTTCCCATGCGGAAGGAAGCATCCATTATCGCCAAAACTATTTTTTTGCCATTTACGGCTCCTACACCTGTTACAACAGCCTCGTTCAACTTACTTTTTTGTCGGTCTTTTTCTAGCTTCTCCAGATAATCGGGGAAACCAAGTGGGTTTTCAGAAATCATGTCCTCATTAATTTCTTCAAAACTTCCTTCATCTAAAAAGCTATTAATCCGCTCATACGAATTCATTTGAAAATGAAAACCGCAATGTAAACAAACCTTATAGTTTTTTACTAGTTCCTTTGTGTACATGATTTTTTTACATGAAGTACACTTTGTCATAATCCCTTCAGGTACGTCATTTTTAGCTGTTTCTGTTGGAATTGTTGCATATTTCTTCTTCTTTGTGTGATTTTTTGAAAAAAGATCTTTAAGCGCCAAAATGAAACCTCCCTTGTGAACGCTCCTGCCATTTAGCAAGATTCTCAATCTAATGCTATCCTAGAAGTCTTTCTATCCTACATTAACTTCATACCTATCTGTGATAAGTGGTCAGACCACCATCTTGTAAAAAATACCCTTGATAAGAGGGCTTGTATCACTTTCACTATAAATTAAAAAGAATTCAAAATCTGTTAGTTTTTGTCGTTAAAACATGACAAATTTCGAAGCTCATAATAAGCAGACACTGTTTTTGCTTCATCTTTTGAAGCTAATGCTTCAAGTATTAATAAATAGTTTTCTTTCTTATAGTCCCTTTGTGGAAAATCTAAAGAATAATAATATTCCTTTAATATTCCCCACAATCTTAAAAATAGATGGTTATCAGCCAATTCTATGATTCGATAAAAAAACTCATCATCCTGTACACGATTTGATTTTTTTACCCATTCTTTCATATGCTCAATCGTTTGAATGTCCATTCGCTGAATTGCTAATCGGAGACAGTCCATCTCAATATAATTTTTTGTCTCATAAACATCTCGTATCGCTTTCTCATCCTGCAGAATGAATGTGCTGAGGAGCTGTACTAGCTGATGTCCGCGAAAATCTCGAATAAAAGTCCCTTCGCCTCTACGTGTTTCAATTAATCCAAGTAATTCCAATGCACGAAGGGCTTCTCGAACGGAAGAGCGCCCGAAATTCAGGCGCTCAGACAATTCACGTTCAGAAGGTATTTTATCTCCAGTCTTTAGACCATCCATTGTAATCATTTCTCGCAGCTGCTTTACAATCTCTATATATACTTTTGTATTCGTCACTTACTTGATCACTCACTTTTACCGATAATAGCGAGCCTCTGTGTTTTTTCTTTTACATCTTCTGGGTCAACCTTTAGGCGAGCAACACCTGTTTCCATTGCCGCTTTCGCTACCGCAGCTGCTACATCAGGGGCAACTCTTGGGTCGAAAGGTGCTGGAATCACATAATCTGCATTTAGCTCGTCCTCATTGATTAAGTTCGCAATCGCTTCAACAGCAGCCACTTTCATTTTTTCATTTATATGTGTAGCACGAACATCAAGAGCTCCACGGAAAATACCAGGAAAAGCAAGTACATTGTTTACTTGGTTCGGAAAATCAGAACGGCCTGTCCCAACTACTTTTGCTCCGGCTTCTTTTGCTTCATCCGGCATAATTTCTGGTACTGGATTAGCCATGGCAAAAATAATGGAATCATTGTTCATGGAAGCGACCATATCCTTGGTTAAAGCGCCTGCTACAGATACACCAATAAATACATCCGCACCTTTAATAACATCTGCAAGGCTGCCTGATAAGCTATCCCGGTTGGTATACTTTGCTACTTCTGCTTTTACTACATTCATTCCCTGTGGGCGTCCTTCGTAAATGGCTCCCTTTGTATCACACATGATAATGTCTCTTACACCATAGCTATATAATAATTTAATAATCGCAATCCCTGCAGCACCAGCACCGTTTGCGACTACTTTAATTTCAGTCATCTTCTTGCCAACTAATTTTAGTGCATTAACGAGGCCAGCCACAGTAACAATGGCAGTACCATGCTGATCATCATGGAAAATAGGAATATTGGCTTCTTTTTTTAGTCTTTCTTCAATAACAAAACAATTTGGAGCAGCGATATCTTCAAGATTTACGCCCCCAAAGGTCGGTTCAAGCAGCTTAACCGTTTCAACAATCTTATCCACATCCGTTGTATTTAAACAGATTGGAAAGGCATCTACACCAGCAAAGCTTTTAAATAATACTGCTTTCCCTTCCATTACAGGCAGGGCTGCTTCAGGTCCAATATTTCCAAGACCTAACACTGCAGTACCATCGGAAACAACAGCAACCATGTTTCCTTTCATGGTATATTCGTAAACCATCTCTGGTTTTTCATAAATATCTTTACATGGCTCTGCCACACCTGGAGAATAAGCTAAACTTAAATCATGAGCATTCCGAACAGGAACTTTGGACTTCGACTCTAATTTTCCTTTATTAATTCGATGCATATGCAATGCTTCTTCACGTAAAGTCAAGATATGTCACCCCTTAAATGATTACAATAGAATAATAACTTTGCTAAATTTAAGTCCAACAATAGTGGTCAGACCACACTCGTCTCATTATCACTATAACATATCTGCCATAGTTGTAAAGATTAATCTCTCAGTACTACATTTTTTTCCCCAAGAATCATTCTTAATTTTTGCTGTAATTCCGGGGTTGGCTGAACCTGATTTTCTGCACCTAATTTAACGGTTTTACGAGTCGTTTCATCATGTAAAATAACGGAATCTCCCCCTTTGTATTCCGTCAAAAGCAGTTTTATTTTATTTAGAATGTTCTCATCTTGTAATTCTGCAGAAATTTTCAAATATAATATTGGCTGTTTTAGCGACTGTGTTTGTAGCCATTGATCTAAATCAAACACTTGTTGAATAATAAATTGCAACTTTCCTTCTCGTTCCTCCATCTTTCCTTCAATTAATACAAAATTCCCTTGTCCTAAAAAAGCTTGGTACTTTTTATATACATTTGGGAAAACAACGGCTTCCATTTCACCGCTTCCATCACTAACAGTTAAAAAGGCCATCGAATCTCCTTTTTTCGTCCGAATCGCCTTCATTGCTGAAATATACACGCCAGATGAAACCCTTTTATCATCATTTCTTAACTGAAATAGGACCGTGGCTCCTCGTCGCTTAAGCTCTTTTTCATAAAGCGAGATAGGATGATCAGAAAGGTAAAAGCCAAGTGCCTCTTTCTCAAAGGCCAATTTGTGCTCCAGATCAATAGAATCAACTTGAACATATTTTGGCTTAAGCATGAACTCATCTTCAAATAAGTCAAATTGGCTTGAATCATCAGGTTTAAAAATTTGCGCATGTTCAATTGCTACATCTAAACTAGCGAGAAGAACTGCACGGTCCTCACCAAACTCATCAAAACAGCCTGAGTGAACAAGATATTCTAGTGTTTTTCGATTAATGACTTTTAAAGAAACTCGTATACAAAAATCAAAAAGGTCATCAAATTTTTTCTGCTTCCTGGCTTGAAAGATTTCCTTTAAGGCGGCAGCTCCTACACCTTTAATAGCTGCCAGACTATAACGAATTCCCTCTTTTTCTACTTGGAAGGAGAATACGCTATTATTAATGGAGGGAGGCAGAATGGTCATTTCTTTTTGTTTTGTCTCCATAAAGTATTGGGCTATTTTTGATTCATTACCAATAGCAGAAGTAAGCAGTCCTGCCATAAAAAACAATGGATAGTTTGCTTTTAAATAGGCTAACTGGTAGGCAATCATACTGTAGGCAACCGCATGGCTTCTGTTAAATCCATAATTGGCAAAGCGAACAATCAAATCGTATATCTCATTGGCTAGGGACTGATTATATCCCTTTTGAAGTGCTCCTTGAACAAAATGATTTCTCTCTTCGTCTAGGACCTCTTTTTGCTTTTTCCCAACTGCTCTTCTTAAAAGATCTGCTTCTCCTAGCGAGAATCCCGCCATTATGGAGGCAATCTGCATGATTTGTTCTTGGTACACAATGACACCATACGTATTCTCAAGGATCGGCTTCAAATTTGGATGGGGATATTCTACGGTTTTATCGCCATGTTTACGTTCAATAAATAGTGGGATATTTTCCATTGGACCAGGGCGGTATAATGCATTAACCGCAACAATATCTTCAAACCTGGAAGGCTTTAGACGAGTTAATACCTTCCTCATCCCTTCTGATTCTAGTTGGAAAATTCCAGTTGTCTCACCCCTTGCTAATAATTGAAAGGTCTCGGGGTCATGTAGCGGTATGGAACCTATATTGATTCTTCGTTTGGTGCTCCGATAGATAGAAGACAAAATTGATTCAATTAAAGTTAAATTTCGTAAACCTAGAAAGTCCATCTTAAGCAGGCCGATTTCCTCAAGGTATTCCATTGAGTATTGTGTTAAATAAACATCAGATGATCCTTGTTGAATAGGAATCAAATCTATTAGCGGTTTCTCGCTAATGACCACACCTGCCGCATGTGTGGATGTGTGGCGAGGAAGCCCCTCAAGCTTCACAGCAACATGAAAGAGCCTTTGGTTCATTGGGCTTTCGTTAATAAACCTTCTAAATGGTTCAGATTCTTTATAGGCAGATTTTAAGTCTACTCCTAATCGGGATGGAATAAATCTGGATAACTGCTCTAATTCTTTCGAATTCAATCCAAAAACCCTGCCTACATCTCGCAGCGCCGCTTTTGCAGCGAGCGTTCCAAAGGTAACAATCTGAGCAACATGCAGCTTTCCATATTTCTCGGCAACATATTCAATGACTTCATCACGACGATGATCAGGAAAATCGATATCAATATCAGGCATGGAAATTCGTTCAGGGTTTAAGAACCGTTCAAAAAGAAGCTGATGTTCGATGGGATCAACATCGGTAATGTACAAAACATATGCAACAAGTGAACCAGCAGCTGAGCCCCTTCCCGGGCCTGTTAAAATTCTATTTTCCCGTGCATACCTCATAAAATCCCAAACAATTAAAAAGTAATTGCTAAAATTCATCCGTTTAATAACGGAAAGTTCATAGGATAGCCGTTCAAAATAACCCTTTTCAGGTGAAGAGAACCGCTCACTTAATCCTTTCTTACATAACATTTCTAAATATTCATCTGCTGGCAGATTGTTTTCAGTTGGAAATGAAGGTAGGTAGGTTTTGTTTAGTTCAATGTTTACATTACACCGATTGGCAATGTGCAGTGTATTCTCCAAAACTTCAGGTATTTCAGAAAAGGTATTTACCATTTCCGCTGCCGTTTTCAAATAATATTGGTCACCATCTAATTTATCCCGATGATCGTCTTGTAGCTTATCTCCGTTTTTAATAGCTAACAGGCATTCATGGGCAAACATATCCTCTTTTTCTAAGTAATGTACTTGATTGGTCGCAACAAGCGGAACATTTAACTCGTTACTTATTTGTCTCAATTGGTTGTTAACTACAGCTTCTTGCTCTAACTCATGATTCTGGATGGAGAGAAAAAAGTTTCCGTTACCGAAAATGCCAGCCAATTTTTTAGTTAGATTCCTAGCCGATTCAACATTGCCATTAATGATTGATTGTTCAATTTCACCCTCTGTTCCAGGTGTTAAGGCAATAATTCCTTCCGCATAATGTTTTAGCCATTTTAGCGGGATTCCTTGATTGGATTTTGTTTGAACAGCACTGGATATTTTCAAGAGATTTTTAAAGCCTATATCATTTTCTGCAAGTAAAACGAGAGGATAGGATTCGTTCGTTGTGATTTCACTTTCCACATCTACAGTTAACCCCATTATTGGTTTTACATTTTTCTTCTTACACATTTTATAAAACTCAATAGCACCGTACATCACATTTCGATCGGTTAAAGCAAGCGCAGTAAACCCTTTTTTATGTGCAGTGTTAATTAACTCTGGGACAGACGCTGTACTCGTCAACAAACTATAGGCACTATATACATGAAGGTGAATAAAAGACATAATACTACACCGTTCCTTAACTTAATCTATTAATTATTATAAAACTTAATCTCAAAAAAAGAAAATATGTTCTCATTGTTATCCTTAAGGTAATCAAAAAACATAAATGCACATACTTGTCCATATAAATGATATATAGGTCTTTATTATGTAAAGAGGCGGTTGAAGGGATGAAAGAAATTGGATTTTTTCCTACATTTATTGAAAGCTACTTTATTGCTTTAGGAGTTGTACTTGGGGGGTCGCTCATTGGCGGTATTGCTTCTTTTTTAACGGGCCAACCTCCACTAACAACCGTCTATCGCTTATCTGCAGCACTCAGAATTTGGGCAATCGTAGCAGCAATAGGAGGTACATTCGATACGGTATATACCTTCGAAAGAGGTTTGTTTAATGCAGATACTAAAGATATTTTTAAACAATTTTTATTAATTCTCTCCGCATTAGGCGGCGCGCAAACAGGTGCCCTAATTATCAATTGGTTAACACAGGAGCATATTTCATCATGAGGATTCCACCCTATTATCGAAGACCCTCCTGGCAGCGTTTTTTTGCAGGTGCCGCAGTAGGCGGTGCAATAAGCTGGTGTATCTTTTTATATATTTACGGGGTATGGCAGGAAGAAAACACAGAATTATTAAGGATACAACAACAAAAGATTATAGACCTAAACGAAGAAAAAAAAATTTGGCAGGAAGAATATAAGGAAATGAATAAGCGGAATATCGAACAGCTAACTGTCCAAAAAATAAATATAAAGATTACAAACTGGGAAAAATATAAGCTAGATTTACTCAGTGTTTCCGAGACAGAAGACTCCGTCAAAGATGATATCAGTATGATGCTCGCAAAGGATTTAGATACCGTCTATAAAAGTAAGGATCTCCTGAAAAAAATAATTGAAAATAAACTGATTAAAATAAATGATAAACGATACAAACTTAAAGTAAAAGAAATGGTAGTCTACACTAACCTATCCATACAACTTGAGATACAATTTGAGTAAGAAAAGCGGCCCCGCACACATTGGGGCCGTTTTTTTTCTATTTTGTATAATTCCGGCATACCTCATCTAGTTCTTTTAAGACTTGATCTACTTCATCCCAAGAATATATGGAAGCGCCTGATGCAAGTGGATGGCCTCCACCTTTAAACTTTCTAGCAACACCATTTATGACCGGCCCCTTTGAACGAAGACGAACCCGAATTTGATCCTCTTCCTCAATGAAAAAGACCCATGCTTTAATGCCTTTTACATTCCCTAAAATACCGACTAGTAAGGAAGCCTCTGCAGGTCTTGCTCCATATTCCTTTAACAATTCCTTCGTAAGCATCACGGATGCGACTCCGTTTTCCTGAAGTTCAAAGTTCTGAAGGATATACCCGTTCAACTTGATGATATGAGCATCCAATTCATACATCTTATCAAATACTTCTGTACGAGAGAAATGATAATGGATCAGTTCACCTGCGTAAGCAAAGGTTTTCTCTGTAGTGCTAGGAAAAAGGAATCTTCCTGTATCACCGACAATACCAGCGAATAGCAGTCTTGCTGCTTCATCATTCATCTTCAACCCTTTTTCTTTACCGGTTAAATAAAACTCATAAATCATCTCGCTGCACGAACTGGCACTGGTGTCTACCCATAATAAATCACCATATGGATCTTCATTTGGATGATGATCAATTTTAATAAGCTTATCACCTAATGAATATCGGTCATCACAAATTCTTGCTGCATTTGCTGTATCACAAACAATGACCAAGGCACCTTTGTACAACTCATCCTCAATCACATCCAGTCTGCGCATAAAATGAAGAGTTGGTTCCTCTTGGCCGACTGCGTAAATCTTTTTATCCGGATACGACTCTTGTAAAATGGCTACCAGTCCACCCTGTGAACCATAGGCATCCGGGTCAGGTCGGACATGTCGATGAACAATGATGGTTTCATATTGTTCAATTGTTGCTAAAATTTGCTCAATCATAAACACTGCTCCTTAGAACCAATCATGGCTTTTTTATAAAAAAAAAGGTAAAATAATAATGATTTTCAAGACTTGGAGGATCCAATCATGTTTGTATTTGCTGTATTAGTTTTCATATTATTCGCTTTCTATTTATTTTATAAGACAAAATACTTTAGAAGCAACCGTGAAGTAGAAAAGAAATGGCTTTCCGCAAAATCAAATATAGCACTCGGTCTTTTTGTTTGTTTCTTTGGTTTAAATTATTTACTATTTATTTCTGAATCTACTTCAACTCTTATTGTTTCCGCTATTTTTATTATTTATGGTGCATTTTTCAGTTGGATAGGTTTTAAAAAGTATAAACATTACCTTCCATTCGCAGTAGAGGAAGCTAAGCTATACGAAGCGCAGAAATAATAATTAAGAGGTTGACTCGGAAAGGAGTCAACCTCTTTTATTATTGTCCAGCTCCAGCGCCTAGCATTTCTTATTGTCTATCAATCAATTGGCACATCATCATCGCTTTTCCTACCAAAATTCCTTCGTTGAAAACCTCAACATCTACCTTTCCGAATTTCCGTCCGACTTCAAGAATCCTCGGATATACCTCTAAGGTACTCTCCATTTGAACGGGCTTGATAAAATAGATGGTCATATTCTCAACTACAAGATCTCCCTTTTTATAGCTTCTCATGACCCGGTTAGCTGCTTCGGATACGATGGTTGTAAATACACCATATGAAATGGTTCCTAGATGATTGGTCATTTGAGGTGTTACTTCACAGGAATATACTTCTTCTCCTTTAACCTTACCCTGAATGAGGGCCATTTGATTTGTGACAATATCATCGATTGTTTCACCGACTTGTGGCTGTCTTTGATTCATTTGTAATGCCTTTAATACATCCTGTCTGCTTATGATTCCTTCTAATCGATTGGAGTCGTCCGCAACTGGAAGTACTTCTATTCCCTCCCATACCATCGTATGGGCAGTCGAAGCGACACTCGTTTTTCCATTCACCGTCATTGGCTGCTTCGTCATAATCTTATCAATCGACGTGTCTAAATCCTGTCCTAAAATATCCTTGCTTGTTACCATACCTTGAATTTTCATATTTTGATCGACTACAGGATAGCGACTGTGTCTTGTTTCCTGATTAAACTCATGCCATTTAGAAACCTTATCTATTGTTTTTAAATAATAGGTCTCAGATAAAGGGGTTAGAATATCTTCGACTAAAATAATTTCCTTTTTGATTAATTGGTCATAAATTGCTCTATTAATCATTGTAGCCACAGTGAAGGTGTCATAGCTAGTTGAAATGACAGGTAGTTCAAGACTATCAGCAAGCTTTTTCACGTGTTCTTCAGAATCAAATCCACCTGTAATCAGTACAGCTGCCCCTGCTTTTAATGCTAGCTCATGTGCTTGCGTGCGGTTACCGACAATTAACAGGTTCCCTGCCTCCGTATACCGCATCATAGCTTCAAGCTTCATGGCACCAATGACAAATTTATTTAGTGTTTTGTGCAAGCCCGTTCTTCCGCCTACGACCTGCCCATCAACGATATTTACTACTTCCGCAAATGTAAGCTTTTCAATATTTTCTTTCTTCTTACGTTCAATTCTAATTGTTCCTACTCTTTCAATGGTGCTGACGTATCCTTTATTTTCAGCTTCCTTAATCGCTCGGTAGGCTGTACCTTCACTGACGGTCATCGCCTTGGCGATTTGGCGAACTGAAATTTTTTCCCCTACAGGAAGTCCATCAATATATTGCAAAATTTGTTCGTGCTTAGTAGCCAAGACCTTCACCCTTTATATTTGAATTCCCATTACCTGGTGACAACACGACCAGATTAGTCTAAATTTCATTATAAAGTGTTAAAAGCCTTGATTCAATGCGGTTTCTCACATTGTTGTCTAAATCTCAGTGAAAAGACCTGGACTTTTTCTTTAATCGGCCAGCTTGAGACTTTTGTATTTGCCTTTTTGGACTATAAAGCAACCCTGTTAAGTTCCCCGCAATGACCATCAATGCAAAGGTCAACCAAGCTAATGAGAATATTCCTTGAAGACCATCTGCATGAATTGATAATCTAGGAACAGCAAAATAAAGCATAAGGCCACAAAGGAGCAGGCAAAGTAAGTATCGGTTCTTTTTCATCTTTCATTTCCTCCCTATAAAAAAGACTGCTTGTTCCATCTTTATGCAAGAGAGGGAAAAAAAAGTAGGTGATTCCAAAAGAAGATGATTAAATTTCGATAGATTCTCCAGGTTGAAGGATTTTACCGTTTTTATCATCGAGCATTTCTAAAAACGTATTTGGATCCTGCTTAATTGGTGGGAATGTATTGTAATGAATCGGTACAACTGTTTTGGCTGCTAATAATTTGGCTGCATAGGCCGCGTCTTCCGGTCCCATGGTAAAATTATCTCCTATTGGCAAGAAGGCCAAGTCAATCGGATGACGTTCACCTATTAGTTTCATATCTGAGAAGAGCCCCGTATCACCTGCATGATATATGGTTTTGCCTTCATTCATAAAAAGAATACCGGCGGGCATTCCGCAGTAAATAATCTCCTGGCTGCCAGCAATGACATAGCCCGAGCCATGGAAAGCTTGTGTCAGTTTTACTTTACCAAATTCAAATTGATAGGCCCCTCCAATATGCATGGCATGGGTCTTTACCCCTTGAAAGCTTAAAAATGCACATAGATCAGCATTCGCTATGACAAGGGCATTGTTTCTTTTTGCTAGTTCCACCGTATCACCTACGTGATCTCCGTGACCATGTGTGAGGATAATAACATCCGGTTTCACTTCGTCTATTGATAAATCTGTTAAACTGTTTCCAGTAATAAACGGGTCAATGATAATTGTTTTTCCATTGGTTTGAATTTGTACCACTGAATGACCATGATAAGATACTTTCATTTTTGTAACCCTCCCAAAGTTCTTTTAATAGTACTTCCATAAATAATATAGAAATTCCTTCCTCATTTATACCCATAAACCACCCGTTTTAGCACAAGATAACCTCAGATAGTTTACAATTCAAATTTATATTGTTACTCTCAAATTGGATTTGAAATTAGGGGGAGAAATGATGAATCAAAGATTGAACAAACTGCAAGCATGGATGAAGGAGAATGACATTGAAGTCAGTTTTGTTACTTCTTCCGAAAATGTATTTTATTTAAGCGGCTACTATACCGATCCACATGAACGCTTACTCGCCCTCGCTGTGTTCCAAGAGGAAGAGCCGTTCCTAGTTTGCCCAGGGATGGAAGTACATGATGCTAAACGATCTGGATGGGATCATGAATTAATCGGCTATAGTGACATTGATAATCCATGGGAAATGATTTTGAAATCTATCAATAAAAGAATGGATCGCGTGTCAAAGGTTGCTATCGAGAAAGAGCATATGAATGTAGAGCGGTATGAACAGCTCTTACGATTATTCCCTCATTCCACTTTTGTTTCAGGTGAGGAAAAATTAAGACTCCTTCGAATGGTCAAAGATGCTTCCGAATTAAAAATTATCGAAGAGGCTTGTGCACTTGCTGATTATGCGGTTGAATTCGGGGTTAATGAAATCAAGGAAGGGAAAACAGAGCTAGAAATTCTTAATGCATTAGAGTTTGCCTTAAAGCAAAAAGGCGTGACTGAGATGTCTTTTTCAACAATGGTTCTAACTGGTGCGAATGCTGCTTCTCCTCATGGTAATCCAGGCACTACTAAAATTCAAAAAGGTGATTTAGTTTTATTTGACTTGGGTGTAGTTGTGGATCGCTATTGTTCAGATATCACAAGAACCGTTGCATATGGTGACATTAACGACAAGCAAAAAGAAATATATGATACAGTGTTAAAAGCCCAATTGGCAGCGATTGAAGCAAGTAAACCTGGTGTGAGTGCAGCAGACGTTGACCTTACTGCTCGTCGTATTATCGCTGAAGCAGGATACGGTGAATATTTTCCACACCGTCTTGGACACGGCCTAGGAATTAGTGTTCATGAATATCCATCCTTAACCGAGACAAATCAACTGATTATTGAAGAAGGAATGGTTTATACCATTGAACCAGGAATCTATGTCCCTAATGTAGCCGGAGTGCGTATCGAGGATGATGTGTTTATTACTGCTGATGGGGCAAAGATTTTAACCAAATTCCCAAAAGAACTGCAAATTGTGAAGTAGGCAGATTTGGATGATTTTAGCATTGTATTTTTGTTTTAATTGAGGTAATATACTAATACAAGCTGCGTTGTACGTAATCATAATAAAGTTTTAACCTTTAAGCTGTAATAGGGAGTTTAACCATTGAAGCTGGAATGACAAGCCTTTGTCTATAAGACATGGAGGACACGCAGAAAAGCTTCTGAAAACACCCACTTTGAGGAGTGGTGGTTTAAAACTTTCTTATATTTCTTACGGCAATGGCGGCTACATACTTAGCACTCAAAACCAGTTTCTGACTAGAAGCTGGTTTTTTTGTTTACTACAATTATTACAAAAGAAGAGGCGGGCTTCCGGACCACCTCTTCTGCAACATAATTTATTATTGTTTCTCTAACAATGTTTTTGTATCTAAGAATTCAAGGCCGTGTGCTTCTGCGACTGCTTCATAAGTCACATAGCCGTTTAATGTGTTAATTCCTTTTAGCAAGGCCTCATTATCTAAACATGCCTTACGATAGCCCTTGTTCGCAATTTGAACCGCATATGGAACGGTTACATTTGTTAATGCAATAGTCGATGTTCGCGGTACTGCTCCAGGCATATTGGCCACTGCATAGTGGACTACACCATGCTTTACATACGTTGGATTATCGTGCGTAGTTATACGATCTGTTGTTTCAAAAATACCACCTTGATCAATGGCGATATCAACAACAACACTCCCCGACTTCATGGTCTTAATCATTTCTTCAGAAACAAGTTTTGGTGCCTTTGCACCTGGAATCAAAACTGCTCCAATGACTAGATCAGATTCTTTCACTGCTTCTGCAATATTATAAGGGTTCGACATTAATGTTGTCACATCAGATCCGAAAATATCATCCAATTGACGAAGGCGGTCTGGATTTAAATCAATAATGGTCACTTTTGCCCCTAATCCAATCGCCATTTTAGCTGCATTGGTACCAGCAACTCCACCGCCAATAATCGTAACAGTCCCTCTTTGTACACCGGGAACACCGGATAGTAAAATTCCCATCCCTCCGTGAACTTTTTCAAGGAATTGGGCACCAATTTGTGCGGCCATTCTCCCAGCCACTTCACTCATTGGCGTTAATAATGGTAGGCTTCGATTAGGAAGCTGAACTGTCTCATAAGCAATCCCTATAACTTTTTTATCAATTAGTGCTTTAGTCAGTTCAGGTTCCGGAGCTAAATGTAAATATGTAAATAAGATTAATCCCTCGCGAAAATATTGATATTCGCTTGGAAGTGGTTCCTTAACTTTCATGACCATTTCCATGGACCATGCTTCGGCTGGTGTTTCTACTAACTTTGCTCCTGCATCTCTATAGTCTTCATCTGAAAAACCAGAGCCTAAACCAGCTCCATTCTCAATAAAGACCTCATGGCCAAATTTCACAAGGTTGACCACTCCAGCAGGCGTCATTGCTACACGGTTTTCATTATTTTTTATCTCTTTAGGTATTCCGATTCGCATGTCCATACCTCCAATTAATATAAGCAGTAGAAAATAGTTCAAATAATTCCGAAAGTAAAAGCAATTTTATTTTACCAAAAAAATAGGAGTTACCCAAACTTATTCTAGTATAAGTTCTTCAAATAACCACAAATTCCCTTAATCTTAAAAAAGCTTTGACGCTAAATTAACGACAAAGCTTTTTTCTAGCAATTTAATAATAAGGGTAATATGGGTCTCCATAATAAGGATAACCATAATAAGGGTATCCATATCCATAACCATAAGGAGCTGATAATAACGCCCCTGCAGCTAATCCACCCAGGAACGGTAATCCGAATCCACCAAAGCCCCAGCCCCATGGACGGCCAAAACCGAATCCAAATCCTGGACGGCCAAAGCCTCCAAAGCCAAATCCTGGACGACCGAAACCACCAAACCCAAATCCTGGACGGCCAAAGCCTCCAAAGCCAAATCCAGGGCGACCAAATCCACCACCAAAATGTCCAAATCCACCAAAACCAGGACGGATCCGTTCATCCGCTTGGTTCATCGCAGGCATTCCATAAATTTCAGTACTCAATGTTTATTCCTCCTCATTTTATTTACTTCACACACTAAAGAATATGCATATCTAACGGGAAACTCTTGGGTAAATGCCCCTCATAAAGGAAAATTCCTAGATATATGTCTACTAAATACCTTTTGCAACAAGAACAAAAGGCGGAAGCGCCTCGTTCAGCCCCGACAGGCAAATGTTCTTCGGCGGGAAAAGTCCGCCTTTTGACTTTTCTTGCCGAAGGTTATTTGACCCGAGGGGTTAGGCGCTGGAGCTAGATTCAGACAACTAGTTCAGTTATCAACACTCGGACCTTTTTATAATTTCCTGGAACAAAGAAAAGGCCATCCTATTATGGACAGCCTTCGTTCGAACATCTTATTGCCTAGCTTTCTGTGTACCCGTCAGTATCTACTGATGCAGTGGCAGCGTTAAAATCAGCTTGGTCGGCTACTGCCGCTCCCTCTCCTATAAAACCGCTATTATAGGAATTCATTATCTGTTGACTTACTTCATTCGAACCTTGTTCATCGAATTCAAATGAATATTGGTTATTTGGATTTCTTTTTTCCATCACGCAAATCTCCTTTCATTCTAAGCTACTACTTCATTATTGTTCGAAAAATTGCAACAGTTATTCGTTGTTAAATAATGTATAATTTAGGTAAGGAGATGATGATCATGGGACTCAAATATAAAAATATTTTAGTCGCTATTGATGGATCGAAAGAAGCAGATTGGGCCTTACGAAAGGGTATTGAAATCGCGAAAAGAAATGATGCTGCCTTACTTCTAGTTCATGTAATAGATACTCGGTCATTCGCGTTAATCGAAGCCTATGACACCGTTATTGGCGATCGCGCAGAAAAGCTGGCAAAAGACATGCTAGATAACTATCAAAAGCAAGCTGTTGATTCAGGTGTAAAAGAGGTTCAATATGAAATTGAATTCGGTTCTCCAAAGGTTCGAATCCCTAGAGATGTGGCAAAAAAACATAATGTTGACTTAATAATTTGTGGTGCCACAGGAATGAATGTAGTAGAAAGATTCTTTATCGGTAGTGTATCAGAACATATTACACGATATGCACCATGTGATGTTCTAGTAGTTCGAACTGAAAAAGAATAAACAATAAATAACAGGGCATGCAGCATTTACTGCATGTCCTTTTTTCACTTATTCCATTGAAAAAGAGTTATGATAGGTAGGAAACAACTATTTGTAGTAAAATAAAAATTATTACACAGCTTGGAGGCAGCCAAATGAAGGACCATTTTTCTTTCGATCAGCGACTAGGTATCTTTCTTCCTAACTTAACAGTAGATTGGGAACAACATAGCAAAGATACTCAACAAGATATTCTTTTTCATTGGGAACAAATACGCGGCTCAATTCCTGACCGAATTGTAGACCTAGAAGATCAAATTAATCATAAACAAGCAGAGCTTTCTGATGAAAGTGACTTCATTCGTTCTTGTCAACTGAACAAAGAAATTGCAGAACTTGCCTCCATCATCAATGACTTATGGCTTTGGTATAGAGCAAACCAAACACTTTCCACAAAAGCTCATCATTAAAAAGAGGATGACACTAAATCGTCATCCTCTTTCTCTCTATTACAAATCTTTCTTTATTTCTCTTACCACATGCCCTAATTCGGGCAAAATTAATTTATTCATCGCAAGCTTTACCGCACCAGTGGAACCAGGGGTAGAAAATACCGCCCTATTATTCACTACACCAGCAATTGCTCTTGAAAGGATTGCTGCAGAACCGATATCTTCTTGATAACTCAACATCCTAAACAATTCTCCGAAGCCAACAATTTCTTTATTAAGAAGGCTTTTGACTGTTTCAATTGTGACGTCCCGCTTGGCTATCCCCGTCCCGCCATTAATAAGAATAGCGTCAATATCTTCCCGGTTACAGGCTTTTAAAATTTCATCTTGAATTGGGATTGCTTCATCCTTTACAATCACATAATCAGAAATTTGATGTCCGGACTGCTCAAGCAATTCAATCATCAGCTTACCACTTTTGTCTGTGTCCTTATTTCTTGTATCACTGACTGTGATTATCTTACAATTAATACTCTTAGGGGCTTCCCGTTTATGTTCCTGCGTGCTCATATTTGAAACTCCTCTTTTTCTTTTAGATAGCGGTATTGATAATATTTATGAGCTAATTCCGTTACTTTCCTCGTTAACTGATAATTTGCTCCTGCACCAATGGCTATGCTGACGAGCGGCATCCCTTGAATCATCTTTCTCCGAAACAAGGCAATAACCATCGCTTTAAATACTTGTTGCAAGGGTTGTTCAAGCCAGGTGATATTGGAAATCTCTTCTGTCCCCTC
The DNA here is from genome assembly GCF_030915525.1 of Neobacillus sp. PS2-9. Classification (NCBI taxonomy): domain Bacteria; kingdom Bacillati; phylum Bacillota; class Bacilli; order Caryophanales; family Bacillaceae; genus Neobacillus; species Neobacillus sp. PS2-9. Next base: position 1,378,264 of record NZ_CP133269.1, on the reverse strand, counting down.
ATAAAAATACGGATTATCGTACTTTTCTAATTCATCTTTTAACATGATCCAGCCTTCTTTTTGTATTCTAGGAGGCAAGGTACCTATATGAAATACCTTAAGGGATGTCATCATTTCATAAGGAGTGTTAACTTCATATCCATAAGTCATGGCTATTAATTGGACAACCCTCAAATTAATAACGGCCATTGCTGGGATATCCATCCCCAAAAGCAAGGAACTTCCGGTTCCCGCTAATCCTCCTTGAGCTAAGGAATAAAGGCGATGCCTAGCAATGTGCTGTTCTGCTATGTATTGTAATTGATTAATATCCAAATTTTTTAAGTCTGATATATTTTCTAAATTAGGGATAAAAACCCTTCCAGATGAAAGAATTCTTTCTTTTGCATCCATTTGAAGCTGAGAGCCTTGAATCATACCATGCAAATGGAACAGCCATGTATCAACAAGGGAAAAAAATTGCTTCTGAACTGTTTCAGGCAATAAGGAGAAAGAACGCTCCAAATATTTTTCATAAGTTAATTGAATGTCATTTGGTTCGTAATTGAATAGATTCTTTTCCCATTCGCTTATTTCATTCCATACTTTAGTTTCCCGGTCTGTATATGGCATCGTATGAACCTCCTCCAACATGCTTCTCCTAACAGTATAGCATAAAGCGAGAGAACGTTAAAAAGGCAAAAGCCATTTATTGTTAGCTTTTGCCTCTTTGGAGATTTAAGTTGAAGAGAGTTATTGTGCTAAGCGAACAACGTCGCGCGCGATCATTACTTCTTCATTAGTTGGGATAATAATAACTTTAACTGGAGAGTGAGGATAGTTAATGAAAGCCTCTTCCCCTCTTACTTTGTTAAGAGCAGGATCCCAATATACACCCATAAATTCAAGACCTTTTAGCACATTTTCACGAATGGTATCACTATTTTCACCAATACCTGCAGTAAAGATAATCGCATCTACACCATACATACGGGACGCGTATGAACCAATATATTTATGAATTCGGTTTGCAAATACATCTAATGCTAGCTGTGCACGCTCATTGCCTTTCTTGGCTTCAATTTCAATATCCCTTAGGTCACTTGAGAATCCAGAAACAGCTAACATACCGCTCTTCTTATTTAATACATCTAGAACTTCATCAGCAGTCTGGTTCGTTTTTTCCATGATATATGGAATTAAAGCAGGGTCAATATTACCTGAGCGTGTACCCATTGTTACACCTGCAAGTGGTGTAAAGCCCATTGATGTATCGATAGATTCTCCACCTTCGATAGCTGCAATACTTGCACCATTTCCTAAGTGACAAGAAATTAAACGAAGTTGTTCAACTGGGCGACCTAGTAATTCTGCTGCACGTTGTGAAACATATTTGTGAGATGTCCCATGGAAGCCGTATTTACGGATACCGTATTCTTTGTAGTATTCATATGGAAGGCTATAAAGGAAAGAACTTTCCGGCATTGTTTGATGGAAAGCTGTATCAAACACAGCAATCGCTGGTACATTTGGAAGTACACTTTGGAATGCACGGATTCCAGTTAAGTTTGCTGGATTATGCAGTGGTGCAAGCTCCGAAAGTTCTTCGATTTTATTTAAAACTTCATCTGTAATTATTACAGAGTCATTAAATGCTTCACCACCGTGTACAACACGATGACCAATTCCTTCAATTTCATCAAGTGATTGAATGATACCTAGTGTAGTTAATTTATCTAATAACATTTTTACTGCTATTTCATGATCAGGTATATCGGTTATTTCTTGGACTTTTTCACCGTTAACTGTAATATTAAAAATTGAATCGCTTAATCCAATTCTTTCGATAAGACCTTTTGTAATTACTTCTTCACTTGGCATTTCAAATAATTGAAACTTTAAGGAAGAACTCCCCGCATTGATTGCAATAATTTTTGCCATTTAGCTTACCGCTCCTTTTATATAACAACGTCGTGAATATACAATTTTGGTTAAGTACACTTTTATTTTGCGCAAACCGACCTTGTTTATTTCCCTCAATTCCTCATTTAATCACTGAATTTAGGACATTACAAGGAATAAATTGCTTGACAACGGTTACAGAGCAAATGTAATTATATTCAAATTTTTCTCTCTTTTTTACTAAAACTAATAAAGGATAAAATCGGGATTTTTCACCGATTTTATCCTTTATTTTCTTGGAACCATTTTTCAATTTGTGATAAGATTCGGTCCATTTCATACTGCTTTGACAGACTCGGTAGGTTTACGAGCATAGCCTGCTTCGGAGGCTGAATCCCCTCACCCTTTTTTTGCAAAATGAAAATATTTTTAGCTGCACTTTTATTTTTAAACATTGTTTCAGGCAATTGTAGAAGACCCTGAATGATTACATGTTCTTTTAAGAATTCATGAAGCTGTGCTGCTTGTTCACTTTCAAAAAGACCACTTGGAACTAGGAAGATCAAATATCCACCAGGTACTGTATGTCGTACACTTTGCTCAATAAATAAGTGATGCGAATACGAGTGTCCAGTATTTGCCTTTAATTGATAATCTGCTGCCCGTACATCATTTGGATAAAATCCAACAGGTAAATCAGCTATTACAGCCTCTACTGGATCAATAAATAAAGGCTCTAAGGCGTCCTGATTAAATAACTGAATTGGATGTTCCTGTAAATTCGCGTTTACATAGGCAAGTTTAATGAGAATATCATCGACATCTACTCCTATTGAGGTTATCTCTTTAGGCACATGATTTAAAACAGTCGTTAGTAAATTCCCTGTTCCAACCGCCGGATCGAGAAGCCTAAACGTGGATTGTTTTACAAATCGGTCAAGTAAGTATCCTACCAGTAGTCCAATCGTATCAGGAGTCATTTGGTGATTGGGTTGAACATTTTCCTTCATCCCTTTTAAAATAACTAGCTGGTAGGCTTTACGTATATCTTCCTTGGAATACTTGTCTAAATGGATTTCTTCGTACTGCTTTTTTAACCTTTTTGTAGTTAGTTCACTTAACTCATCCTGTAGAATTGTGCCTTGGAACATGTTTTCTCCTGTTTCGGCTAATGCCTCCAGATAACTACAAGACAATTCCTCTTGTAAAACAAGTGCCGTTTCATTAAATACAGTAAATAGTTGCTCTATTGGAGAAATTTTCATCTATTCCCCTCCGTTACTAAATTTCCTTATTCATTTTATACGAGTATGTATTTTTTAAACAAGTATAAAGGCCTCGCCATAATGCCGAGGCCTTGTTATTCCTATTTTATTTTGCATTTCTAGCAGCTTCAATTGCCGCTTCATAGTTAGGATGATTCGTTGCTTCACTCACATATTCTACGTATGTCACTGTATCTGTAGAATCTACTACGAACACAGCGCGAGTTAATAGTCTTAATTCTTGAATCGCAACGCCATATGCCTCTCCGAATGAAAGATCACGGTGATCAGATAAGGTTTGAACGTTTTCAATTCCTGCTGCTGCACACCAACGTTTTTGAGCAAATGGTAGGTCCACGCTTACAGTTAAGATCTTAACATGCCCTAAACCATTAGCTTCTTCATTGAAACGGCGTGTTTCCGCATCACAAACACCAGTATCTAGAGAAGGTACTGCACTGATTAAACGAACCTGTCCCTTCGTATCGTCTAAAGTCACTTGTGATAAGTCATTAGCTAATACTGTGAAATTTGGAGCCTTATCTCCTACCTTCACTTCATTCCCTAACAATGTTACTGCATTACCCTTAAAAGTTACATTTGCCATCCTTACATCCTCCTTTGTCGTGTTAAAGCAATACATGAAAAAGATGAATTTGCTTTAATATGTACAGTGTAAATATATCTTTTCAAATTCTATTTTGCAATTATTGAGCATCAAGAAAAAAGTTAACCTTCCCTAAAGAGAAGATTAACCCATTCATTTAAAACTCAAGCTCTTGTTTATGCTGCTGTGACTGTTGGGTCTGTTGATGATTTTGTTGCTGTTGTTTGTTCTCATCTTTCTTCGAGAACATTTGCTGAATCTTATCAACTGCTTGTGGAGCAAGCTCCAATATTTTCTCGTATAAATGAGTGCTTTCATCCAGGTGTAGCATCTTAACCCCATTTGAGTTAACAATTAAAAAGGCGATTGGAGTAATGGATACACCCCCCCCGCTTCCTCCACCAAACGGAAGCTTCGGTTGGCCTTGACTCTGACCCTGGCCCTGGCTCTGCGCTTGAGACTGGCCGCTATCTAATTTAAACTCGCTACCACCAGCAGCAAATCCAAACCCTACCTTAGAAACTGTTAAAATAACACTACCATCAGGGGTTTCAACAGGATCCCCAATAATGGTATTTACATCAATCATTTCTTTTAAACTTTCCATTGCAGTTGTCATCAAACCTTGAATTGGATGGTCGGACATGGATCTTTCCTCCTATTTCAAACAGAATTAGTTTTTTCATTTGCATACTTTTCTTTACTTTTTAAGTGCGGTTTACCGCCCTTCCAGAATTTAATCAGCTTTAATCCTGCGAGAATAGCATGCCCGATTCGGAACTGAAAAATACCTGTAAATCGTGTTTGAATGACAGCAGCTTGGAAATGAGGGGTAACTGATAATTCCGGAATTTGTTTCATGGCAAGGTAATGACTGAGAAGTCCTATTATACTTCCTTTAACCGCCCATAGCCCTCCAGTTATGATACCCGTATACGCTGCATCACCTACTCCAACCATCGTATGCCATTCAAGCTTTTTAATAGATACCTTTTTAAAAAACTTCCTAACAATCAGGTGCAGCTTAAACACATGCTCGAGCAGTTCTTTTGTATTATTGAAACTTGTCATAACATCACTTTTATCAATCTGGTTCACTGACACATTGTCTTTTTTCGTTTTTTCATTTTCCTTTTTCTTCTTCCTCTTAACAATAATGCTAGGGGAATTATCATCGATTTTTATTAAGGGAACATCTATTTTGTATTTAATTAATCCGAACCATAACCGAAACTCTACCTTCAAGTCATCATTGTCATTAAAATGGTAGTAATTTAAAAGAATCGTTAATTTAGAAAAAATAAGTAGGACGAATAAGAGCATTATTATTGATACAATGATCAGGACCCAAACCAAATTCCTTCACCACCTTTCAGCCTATTATTATTCGCTTATCGTAAAAAAATAAACCTGCCAACTTGTTGTTGACAGGTCATTACAATGTTCTTTTCCCCTCTTTCTTTTATCTAATAGGTTGTAACTGCTTTCATAATGTCTCTAAAAAATGCTAAACTAATTTCAGACTAACCTAATTTTATCAGTGTTTAATTTTTAATAATAAATATTTTCACCAACATTTAAAGGAGGCACAATTTATGGAATTAAGACGTAACATTTATTTTTATCATAAGCGTGATGCAGACATGCTTTCAAAAGCCGCTCCACTTTTTGAATTGGCTGACCGCTACGGTTTTACCATGGTAAATGATTATCGGAAAGCGAATATTATTGCCAGTATTGGCGATGATGGGACCTTTCTGCAAGCTGTTAGAAAAACAGGCTTTCGTGATGATTGTCTTTATATGGGAATCTCCACTAAAAATAGTTTAAGTATGTATTGTGATTTTCGAATCAGTGATACCTCAAAAATGATAGAAGCCATTACAACTAATGAACATATTGAGGTCCGTCGCTATCCAACCATTGAAGTAACTGTTGATGGCCAAGGGACGTTCCCATGTTTGAATGAGTTCAGCATTCGATCTTCTATCATTAAAACACTTGTTTTGGATGTATTTGTCGACCAATTACATTTCGAAACCTTTCGCGGAGATGGTTTAATTGTTGCAACACCAACAGGAAGTACAGCCTATAATAAATCAGTAAATGGTTCAGTAGTCGATCCTCTATTATCTTGTATGCAGGTAAGCGAGGTTGCGTCAGTGAATACCAATCGTTACCGGACACTCGGCGCTTCCTTTATTTTAGGAAGTGAGCGTACCCTGACACTTAAAGTCATTTCTGAAGGAAATGATCATCCAACCATGGGCATGGATAACGAAGCCTTAAGCATCCGCCATGTTGATAAAATCCAAGTAAAAATTAGTGATAAAAAGCTAAAAACATTAAAACTAAAAGACAACTCCTTCTGGGAAAAAGTAAAAAGAACCTATTTATAATTATAGCTGTGTTAAAGAACAGTGTTGATTTTACACCCTGTTGATTGGAGCGGAAGGCGCGAAGACTCCTGTGGGAGTACGGTTCAGGGGAGACCCCGCAGGCGCATGCGCCGAGGAGGCTCGCCGAAACGCCCACGAACCGCTCGCGCCTGGAGCGGAAATCAACAGGCAAGTTTAACATGGTCATAATAATAAAAGGCAGACTCATCTTATATGGAGTCTGCCCCTTATATTACATACTTGTTCTCTTTTCTCTCCGCCATTTCAAACCCTTTTCCGAAATCAGCTTTGTTTTAGAAAGCGAATAAATAGTTAACGCTGACCAAATGAACATAAATGACAAAAGCTGAACCTTCGAGAAATGTTCATTATACACAAAAACACCTAAAATCAAAGTAAGTGTAGGTGCAATATATTGTAAAAACCCTAATAGGGATAATGGGATTTTCTGAGCTCCTTTTGCAAAATAAAGCAAAGGCACAGCGGTTGCTACTCCTGCTCCAATTAAAAGTAAATCCGTTCCCAAAGTTGAAGAGAAAAGAGTATTCGCACCACGACTAAATAAGATTATCATATAAATAGCAGCAATTGGGGCAACCACCATGGTTTCTAAAGTCAATCCCACTGCAGATTCAACATTAATCAGTTTCTTTGCTAATCCATACAAGCCAAACGATACAGCTAAGGTAATTGCAATCCAAGGAAATGCACCATGGGCTACTGTTAAAATGACAACCCCAACGGCAGCCAGAACAAAGGAGATATATTGATAAATCGTTAATTTCTCCTTCAAAACCACCATTCCTAATAAGATGCTAACAAGTGGATTAATATAATACCCTAAACTCGCTTCAATCATATGCCCACTATTAACTGCCCAAATATAAACAAACCAATTGACACTTATTAGTAGTGAAGCAATCGTTAATGCATACAGCTGTTTTTTGTTTTGAGCAAATCCTTTAAACGTTTGGACAAACAGTTCCCACTTTTTTGTAAAAATCAACACTACAATCATAAAAATAAATGACCAAAATACTCGGTTCGCCAGTATTTCCTGTGCATTAACCTGGTCTAAAAACTTCCAATAAATCGGCAATAATCCCCAAAGTAAATAGGAAAAGCCGGCATGGATGGCTCCCTGCTGAAGTTCCGTCCGTTTCATATATTCTCGAGCCCCTATTCTTTCTAGTATCGAAATAATCTCTATTATAACCCGAATAACTTAAAATAGGGGATTAATTTGACTTGAAAATGGCTGTGTTAAAGAACAGTGTTGATTTATACACCCTGTTGATTGGAGCGGAAGGCACGAAGACTCCTGTGGGAGTATGGTTCAGGGGAGACCCCGCAGGCGCAAGCGCCGAGGAGGCTCGCCGAAACACCCACGAACCGCTCGTGCCTGGAGCGGAAATCAACAGGCAAGTTTAACAGCGCCTTGAAAATAATAAAGCAGACGGTAGCCACCGCCTGCTTTATTTTCATTAAACCTGTTTAGCCGCTGCAAACTCTTTTTGCCTAAGCTCTATACGACGGATTTTTCCTGAAGTCGTTTTCGGAAGCTCAGTTAAATACTCGATTTTTCTAGGATATTTATATGGTGCAGTTAATGTTTTTACATGTTCCTGCAGGTTTTTTGTTAATTCTGGGTCAGCAGGGTCTACATCCTCTTTTAAGACAACAAATGCTTTAACAATGAATCCCCGAATTTCATCTGGGCTAGCCACCACTGCGCATTCCTTAACATATGGGTGCTTAACTAGAGCATCCTCTACTTCGAATGGTCCAATGGTATAGCCAGAGCTTATAATAATATCATCCCCGCGTCCTTCAAACCAGAAATATCCATCTTCATCCATTTTAGCTTTATCACCCGTTACATAATAATCCCCACGGAATTGCATAGCGGTTCTTTCAGGATCTTTGTAATAATTTTTAAATAATGCCGGTGTTTCTACGTGGACAGCAATATCTCCAACCTCTCCAACGGCACACACCTGGCCTTCTTCGTTAATAATTTCCACCCTATTTCCAGGCGTTGGTTTTCCCATTGATCCTGGTTTCAATTCCATTCCTTTTGTTACACCTACAAGCAATGTGTTTTCCGTTTGACCATAACCATCACGAACTTCAACGTTAAAATATTTCCTAAACGTATCAATAACCTCACGATTTAATGGCTCCCCAGCAGATACCGCACTATGAAGGTTTGGTAACTGATAATCAGTTAAATTATCTACCTTCGCCATTAAGCGGTACTCAGTTGGTGTACAGCATAATACATTAACTGCATATTTTTGCAAAAGGCTTAAATAATTTTTTGGCTCGAATTTTCCGTTATATACTAACCCCGTTGCCCCTGAACCAAGTACTGATAAAAACGGACTCCATATCCACTTTTGCCAGCCAGGACCTGCCGTCGCCCAAACGGTATCCCCTTCTTCAATAGCAAGCCATTTTGGTGCAGCGGTCTTTAAATGAGCAAACGCCCAACCGTGGGTATGGACAACACCTTTCGGATTTCCCGTTGTACCAGAAGTATAAGATAAAAACGCCATATCATCTCTTAATGTATCTGCAAGTAGGAAATCATTTTTTGCCTGTTTCATTTCTGCATCTAGATGAATCCAGCCCTCTTCCTCTGCCCCAATTGTAAACTTTACAATTGGTTGTGTTTCGTTTATGTTTTTAAATTGGTCTACATATGGATAATAGCTGACCACCGCCTTCACATCGCCATGTGTAATTCGGTATTGCAAATCTTTTTCCCTTAACATTTCAGAACTTGGAATAACAACCATTCCTGCTTTTAATGCAGCTAAATAGACTACGTAGGCTTCAATGAGACGCGGTACAATAACAAGAACAACATCGCCTTTTTTTAAGCCATTTTCGATAAAAACATTGCCTGCTTGATTTACTTGCTTCAATAAATTCTCGTATGTAACCTGCCTTGTCTCCCCAAACTCACTTTCCCATTTCAATGCTACTTTGTTTGGATCTTTTGCAAAACGTTCTACTTCAGAAACAAGATTATACTTTTCAGGTGCAATCAAATCTTCCCTTTTCATCGTTCTCCCCCTTTACAAATATCCCACAAACCTTATTATACAAAATTATTTAAAAATTTAAAATTATTATTCCCTTAAGAGTAATTTTCCACAAAAAAGAGAGCGGGATAAATCCCACTCTCTGTAGCCATCGTATTTTGTTTTGGATTAACGAGCAAATCCGCCGCCTAATTGTTGTTCAGCCATAGCGACTAAACGCTTAGTGATTTCACCACCAACAGATCCGTTAGCACGTGAAGTAGTATCAGCACCAAGTTGTACTCCAAATTCAGTAGCAATTTCGTATTTCATTTGGTCAAGAGCTTGCTCAACACCAGGAACTAGTAATTGATTAGAATTGTTGCTTCTAGCCATGTGATATCACCTCCTTGTGAGTATAGAATGTGTAGAAGTGAGGTTCTTCATTCTATCTTACAAATGGTAAATGTTCACAAAAAATTCTTAATTTCCTTTATTAGAATAATGCATTAAACTCTGAGTGTAAATCATGAGCATCATCCGTAGTTATATTAAGAGTTTCAATTTTTTGTACAGCTTCCTCAATCAGTTTTTCAAAATCAACAAAGCTTTCATAACGATGGACCTTTTCTCTTCTTGGCTTCGTTTTTGGAGAAGCAGGTACAAAAATCGTACAGCAATCTTCAAACGGCCGATTAGAAATCTCAAGAGTATCTATTTCTTGCGCGATTTTTATAATATCGGTTTTGTCCATCGAAATCAAGGGACGTAAAATAGGGGTATTCGTCACTTCATTTATGGCAAACATACTTTCTAACGTCTGACTAGCTACCTGACCTAGGCTTTCTCCGGTAATAATCGCTAAACCTTCTCGTTGCTTTCGAATTTCATCCGTAATACGCAACATCATTCTTCTCATCGTAGTCATAGTATAGTTTTCAGGAACTTGCTCTTTAATGGCCTGCTGAATTTCTGTAAACGGCACAATATGAAGTGTCAGCGATCCATAAATTTCCGCTAGTTTTTTAGTTAGATCGATTACTTTCTCTTTTGATCTCTCACTTGTAAACGGAGGACTAAAAAAGTGGACAGCTTCAATTTCTAATCCCCGTTTCATCGATAAATAACCTGCAACTGGACTATCAATCCCACCAGATAACATCAGCATTGCTTTGCCAGCTGATTTAACCGGCAGTCCCCCCGCACCTTGTATGGTTTCACAAGATAAATAAACGGCTTCTTGTCTAACCTCGATTCTCACATTGATATCGGGTTCTTTCACATTCACTTTGAGACCTGGGATATTCTTTAGCAGATGTGCCCCTATGACTCGATTAATTCCGTCTGTGTCCAATTCAAAGGTCTTGTCAGAACGCTTAGGAGTAACCTTAAAGGTCTGCCCTGCACGAAATATTGAACTTACTAGCTCCAAAGTGGTTTGTTTGATGTTTTCTACATCTCTTTCTACCTTAATCGCAGGACTAAAGGACTGAATCCCAAATATCCCCTTTAGCTTTTCAATTATTTCCTTTCCGTCTTCACCATTTAAAATGACATACATCCGGTCGCGACTTGCTTCAACTTTAATATTTGGAAAGGAAGTAAGTGAATTAACAACACTTCTTCTAAGTTTTTCTACAAATTTATGACGATTCCGTCCTTTGGTTGAGATTTCTCCATAACGTATGAGTATACGATCATATTTCATTTATTTCATAACCTTTCGTATATGTTTAGCAGCTTTATTTATAGCTTCAATCGCTACTTGCGCCTCCTCAGGCGTATTTTCAAAGGATAAGCTTATCCTAATCGCACTGTCTGCCTTCTCTTCTGGCACACCCATTGCAAGCAATGTACCACTTGGTGATTTCTTCTTTGACGAACACGCACTCGTTGTTGAAACAAATATTTCTTCCTGCTCAAGGGTATGAATTAATACCTCAGACTTCAATCCTTTTAACGATATATTTAATATATGTGGAGCTGCATTCTCTACAGGAGTATGAATAGTTACTTGCTCTATGTTAGTTAACCCTGTTCTTAGCATGCTCAGGATGGTCTTCATTTTTGCTATACCTGCTTCACTTTTCATCAAGGTCATCCGAAGTGCTTTTGCCATTGCTACAGCACCTGCCACATTTTCTGTCCCGCTTCGAATAGTCCTTTCCTGATTCCCACCCGATAATAAAGGGGCAAGCTTGGCCCCTTCTCGAATAAAAAGAGCACCTGTCCCTTTAAGTCCATGAAATTTATGAGCAGAAAAGGAACAAAGATCGATTCTGTTTTGGTGAATAGCTAGAGGAACCTTTCCCACACCTTGGACAGCGTCTACATGAAAAAGGATGGTTGGGTATTTTTTCAACATTTCTCCTACCTCTTTAATCGGTTGAATTGTACCCACTTCATTGTTAACGTGCATAATCGAAATTAAGATGGTGTCCTTGCGAATGGCCTTTTCAACATCTTCCACACTCACCCTCCCCTGAGGATTGACAGGGAGATAGGTAATATCGAATCCATTCTGTTCCAACTGCTCCATAACTGCACGAACAGAGGCGTGCTCCACACTTGTAGTAATAAGGTGACGACCTCTTTTTTTATTTAATAATGCCGCACCTTTTATCGCTATATTGTTACTTTCTGTTCCACCTGAAGTAAAGTAAATTTCATTAGGTTCTACAGTTAAAAGCTTTGCCACTTGCTCCCTCGCATGAGTTAACAGCTTTTCTGCCTGTATTCCCAATCCATGCAATGAAGAGGGATTTCCAAAATATTCACTTGAAACAGTAACATAAGATTCAAGTACCTCTTTATATGGCTTTGTCGTTGCACTATTATCTAAATAAATCACTAACTTTCCCCTCCATAAGAAGACGAACTTACAAAATAAAATCTTAACATAAAAACCGAAACATTTGAAAAATAATATTATACAAAAAACCGACCTAGCTATTGCTAAATCGGTTTATCATTTTATTCCATTTCAATTGTAGCCTTTATCTTCTTTAACGCATCAGGGTCAACCCCATCCAAAGATGCCGCTACCTGTTCTAAAGCTTCTTGAAAATCATACTGTCTGAATGCCGTTTCAGCATCAGCTAATCCTTTAGCAACTGATGGATGGTGGCTACGATAACGATTTCCATATTGAATTGCTTTTTCAGCTAAAGTGACATTCTCAATAAGCTCAATCGTTGAATTTACAAGTTTTTCAACTGTCAGTACTGCAATTTCTAAATACTGATTTAGAGCAGATATATTTAGAGGCTTTTCTTCAAGTTGGTATCGGACATTATTGATGCTTTCGTTTGTATCTTCTATTAAATATTTATAATCCTCAGGCAACCCAGGAACGTTACTCTTTGAAACAAGACGAACAGTTTCTGCTACTTTCTTGGTAAGTTCCTTAATTTTTTCCCTTGCTTCAAGTTCGTCCTTTCTCAAGGCTTGAAGTTTTTGGGCAAAAGCTTGCTGCCCTTCACATATCATATCCAGTTGGTCTTTTAACTCACTTAATTCTTCACTAATCGCTGATTGAGCCGTTTCATTCATCTTTAACTTTTCAACCAAAATTTCATAATGCTTATACACCGTTGAAAGTTCTTTTTCTAGATTATTTTGAACCTCTAAATCACTATCTGATAATTGATAGCTCGCTTGAACATGAATTAATTCATTTGAAAGATTCTTATTTTCCTCTTGAGCAGAAGCAAGTTGTTCAGCAGCAACCTTATTATTTTTCATGACATAATGTTTTGCGTGTACTTCCTTTTCCAAGAGGTCAAAAAGAATATCAATTCGATCCTTTACTTCCTTAATGCCCTCTTCTGCTTTTTCAATTTCGGTGGTTTCAATCAAGCGAATATTTTCAGCAATTTTCTCTTCAAGGCGTTGTATTTCAGTGGTTACATTTAAATGCTCTAAGTGATAATCCTGCTCTGTCATTTCTCGATAGCCCTCAAGACAATCTGCTAGCTGATTTGGAAGAAGAGATTGACTTTCAATTAAAAGCTGAGGAATTAAATCCATATGGTTCTTGATTGTTCCAAGCTGACTATGAATAAGTAAAACTACTTCTCGAGCTTCAAGATAATTACCGAGCTCCGTTTTTTCATCAAATTCCTGGAACTTCTGTGCCACTTCATTTAGTTTTGCTTCTAAGTGCTTTTCAGACTTACCAAAACTATGACGATGAGCAAGTAACATTTTTTTTGATTCTCTATAAAGTTCCTTAAGTTCCTCAATTTCCACTCTGTTCTTTTCTTCACTGCCCACTAGTTCATGCAGCTCTTCTAGTACCTTTTTAATTTGTTCCTCTGTTTCCATTAGCTTCGTATTAATCGCCTGTTGGGCTTCTTTTGCCTTTTTGAATCTATAGCGATCTATATATTCTTCTGCATCAAAAAGCATTTCTTCTAAATCAGGAAGCTGAACCGTTACCACATCATCCCACTGACTACGCCAACGCTCAAAAAGCTCCTCAGTCTGACCCGTCATATTTAACTGTTTAACTTTCGACATTTCATCTAGTATGGGACGATTCATAATATCGATTTTCCACGCTTCCAATCGATCCATTTCTTTAAAATACTTTTTCTTTATTAAATATCCCACTATAAATAAGGCTAATAATAGGATGAAAAATCCAATGATAAATTTCACAAGTAAGCCCCCTATTTCAAACAACATTGATTCCACTATGTATTCAAATCATCTATTTTAGAAAAACTCATTAAGTTCAATTCAATGCTTTTATGATACCATGTAAACGACATTTTTTGACTATTATTTTCAATTTTTTTGTAAAATAAAAAAAAAATAGCGATTACCGCTATTTTAGTACTGCTCCCTTTTTGATAGGTATGTCTGAACAAAGTGTTTTATCAATCCATAAGTGAAGATCCTTAAGATATTTCTGCTCGAAAAATGGCTCATTCGGAAATACATATAGTACTTCTCTCATATAATTGCTATTCATAAACGGCATCATGATTAATCCTTTTAGCTGTATAATTAAATAAGGAATGGAATGTGGTCTGAATTCATGCCATTCAAAACCCCGTTCAAATATTTTTTGAAAATAATATTTTTCTTTTAAAGAATAGGTGGACATGATTTCCCTTACTACTTGGGAATCCATCGACATCTCCCTGTAAATGAAACTAGCAAGCTGGTAGTTCTCACATTGGTAATGGAGCAAATCAGATACCACACGTTTTAAGCACTCTTTTGCCCCTCTATCAATAGATGCATAAGCAGCTTCCATCTTTCGGGTGTACTGTTCAAAAAAATGCATAAAGCAATATTCTAAGAGACCTGTTTTATTATTAAAATGATAGGCAATCGTTGCGGTATTTACATTAGCTGCATGAGCAATTTCCCTTATTGACGTTCCTGAGTACCCATTGGAATTAAATAACGTGATAGCGGCCTTAACAATTGCTTCTTTTGCATTTTTCTTCATCCATTCTCCCCCTTCAGGTAATTCCCATAATCCCCTTATCATAATGATTCTTGGTGTCACAATTGATTCCTTTAAGAAAATATCGACAAAGTATGCTCATTTTCTCTGATTTTTGATAAAATAAAATATAAATTATAAGAGAAAAAGGTGAAATACCGTGTTTAACGTCGAAATGTACACCGGAAATCGAGAAGAAAATTATGAACTTGTTAAGAAGCAATTACAGGCTCTCCTTCACGATGAGAAAAATCAAGTTGCCAATCTTAGCAATGCCTCTGCCTTATTGAACCAATTTCTAGACCGCGTTAATTGGGTAGGATTTTATCTACTAGATACGAATGACGAACTAGTGTTGGGTCCCTTCCAAGGACTCCCAGCATGCATACGCATCCCTCTTGGCAAGGGTGTTTGCGGTACTGCTGCATTAAAAAAGGAAACCCTTCTTGTTGAAGACGTGAATCAGTTCCCAGGTCATATTGCATGTGATGCTGCTTCACAATCAGAAATAGTTGTTCCACTGCTAAAAGGAGAGCAATTAATCGGCGTTTTAGATGTTGATTCTCCTGAATTAAATCGGTTTGATAAGCTCGACCAACAAAAACTTGAAGAATTCGTAGAAATTCTCGTTACCTATCTGTAAAAACAAAAACTCGCTTAGGCGAGTTTTTTTAGATCCTATCAAATGCCTGCTCTAAATCTTCTTTAATATCCTCCCAGGCTTCAAGACCCACTGAAAGACGAAGCAAGGTTTGATTAATCCCCATTTTTAACCGTTCCTCGTCTGGAACAACGGCATGTGTCATGGTAGCCGGGTGTTGAATTAATGTCTCTGCATCCCCAAGACTGACCGCAATTTTAATTAAGTTGAGCTGATTCATAAACATTTGAGCCGTTTCTTTCGTTCCCTTAATCGAAAATGATATAAGCCCTCCTGGTTTTTTCATTTGTTTTTTCATTATTGAGTAATCAGGGTGCTCTGAATCCCCGGGATAATAAATAGCATCCACCTTCGGATGTTGTTTAAGAAAGTCAAATAAGACAGTTGTATTTTCACAATGGCGATCCATCCGTACCGGAAGCGATTTTAACCCCCGTAACAACAGCCACGCATCGAATGGCGAGATAATTCCCCCTATATCCTTTTGAGTTGTCCTTGAAACTTGGTTAATAGTCTCTCTTCCTCCAACCACGATTCCAGCGATGACATCGCCATGTCCGCAAATATATTTTGTTGCACTGTGTATGACAATATCGCAGCCATTTCTAATTGGATTTTGTAAATAAGGAGAGCAAAACGTATTGTCCACTACTACGGGAATTCCCTTTTCTTTCGCCACATCTGCAACCATTTGAAGATCAACAAGCTTCATTGTTGGATTAATGGGAGTCTCAATATAGATACAAGCTGTATTTGGTTTAATTTGGTTTTCAAGGGTCTCCCTTGTATCCATTAGTGAAAAATCATGTTCAATATGATACTTCTCCTGTAATAATTCGAGCAATCCAAATGTACAACCATAAACACCCTGAGAGCATAGAATGTGGTCACCTGATTTTGTTAAAGCAATTAGCACTGCACTCACGGCAGCCATGCCTGACGAAAAAGCTAAAGCAGCTTCCCCCTTTTCAAGTGCAGCCATTCTGTCTTCCAGAATTTTTACGGTGGGATTTCCTAATCTTGAATAAATATATCCCTCTTCTTTCCCAGCAAACCTACTTTCCCCTTGCTCCGCACTCTCGAAGGTAAAGGTGGATGTTTGATATAACGGGGGAACTAAGCTTCCTTGATGATTTTCCGCATGATAGCCAAAATGAATGACTTCAGTTTCAAAACGAGGTTTTTTATCTTTCAATGTAGACTCCTCCTAATTGTAAGCGTTATCATTTTTTTACTTATAAACTATGATGGGTATGTAAAAATCGTTAAGGGCTGAATTCTGTCAAGTTTCAGCCCCTTAACTTGCTTTACTATTGTCAGCTTGTGTAACTACTTTATTTTTCCCCGTGCCTTTTGCGTGGTACAATGCTTCATCTGCTCTTTTAAATAGATATTGATACGTATCAGGTTTTTCGCTATTCCAATAGGAAACACCACACGACACAGTAATGTGAGGGTTAGAACTCTCAGATACCTTTGTCACTAATCTTTCAGCGATAACCGCTCCGGATGATAAAGGAACTTTGGGGAGATAGATGGCGAGTTCTTCTCCGCCCCAGCGTGCTCCCACATCATTCCCCCTGATATTTCCTTTAATGAAATTTGCGACTTGTATAAGTATTTCATCGCCTATTTGGTGACCGTAGGTATCATTGATTTCCTTGAAATTATCAATATCAATAAGAATAAAGGTTCCTTCACTATCTACTTTCATAGAAGTCTGAATTTTTTCATCTAAATAATTACGTGAATGGAGCTTTGTTAGATGATCAGTGGTAACTAATTTCTTGAGTTCCTCTCTCAACATGGAGTTGGTTAGGGAAAGCGATAAATGATGTACTAATGTCTGAAGAAGTTGAAATGTCTCAAAAGAAAAGAAATAGGGTTTTTCCTGCATGATCATTGAAAAACCTTTTAAATTCTTACCAAGTACTAATGGTACAACCATTATGGAATGAAAGCATGTACTAGGATTGGTAAGCGGAAGACTTATATCCCCAAATAATAGTGGATCATTTTCAGTATTTAATTTTCCTTTTATGTATTCTATATAGGTTTGAGCAGTTGTTGAAAAAAAGAAGGGTGTGGAACCAGGGAGTATTTTGACCTTGGCTTTCTCAGTAGAGCCTAAAAAGAAACCAACCTCTTTTGCATTAAAGGAAGATTTAATTTGTTCTGCCATAAATGTCAATGTATCAGCTAATGGCAGGTTAGAATTTAAACGATAGGAAGTTTCGTTAATTAATTGAAGCTCTAAAATGGTCTTTCTTGACTGCTGATAGTGGTGGGCATTTTCGAGAGCGGCTCCTGCACTTTCTGCCAACAAGGTCATAAATTCCACTTCTTTAGTCGGAATATCCTGAGCATTAGGTGCAATAATCTGTAATACCCCATAAACCCCCTGCTTGCCTTTTAAAGGTGCATAAAGTATGGTACTCTTTTCCGTATGAGAAAACTCATATTGAACATTACCTGATAAATACGCTGTTGTTGCTGCAATATTTTCACTATCATATTCCAGGTCAATGACTGGGAGGTCGCTATGTTTGTAGGTAGTCTGTGACAATAACAGGAAATATGAAAAGTTTGGATATTCTTCTTTAAGAATAACCAATAGTTCGCTCAGAAGACCTTCTTCATCTAAAAACGAATGTAGCTTTTCTGATATTCCATATAATTTTCTAAAATCAACTATGTCCAAAATATTTGTTCTCCTCTTTAGCTAAAATCCCAAATATATACATCGCAACCTAATTATAGTTAATTTATGTTAGCAATTGATATACTTTTTTTGAATAATTTATTAATTTTTTTTACAAACATGTTTGAATGTCATTCCTCGAACTCTGAGTTAACAAAAATATACTTGACTTTAGAGTAATAAAAATAATATAATACTCTTTGTGTAAAATATTGCAGCCTATTGAGTTCACTTGAATAGTCTCATTTTGTTCCTCATGAGAGTTTTGCTATCTCATTTGATGGTGTATCTTGTAACCCTTAGCTGCTAGGGCGAAGGTGCATGAAAACAAAATGACTGTCAACGAGTCTCATACCGGTTTTTATTTTACCAAAATAAAAACACTAAGGAGGAGTCATTCATGGCTCGATATACTGGCCCAAGCTGGAAATTATCTCGTCGTCTTGGAATCTCTCTAAGCGGCACAGGTAAAGAATTAGAAAAGCGTCCTTACGCTCCTGGACAACACGGTCCAAACCAACGCAAAAAGCTTTCTGAATACGGATTACAATTACAAGAGAAGCAAAAGCTTCGTCACATGTATGGTGTTAACGAGCGCCAATTCCGTACTCTTTTCGATAGAGCTGGCAAATTATCTGGTATCCACGGTGAAAACTTCATGGCGTTACTTGAGTCACGTCTTGATAACGTTGTTTACCGTTTAGGTCTTGCTCGCACTCGTCGTGCAGCTCGCCAATTAGTTAACCACGGTCACATCCTAGTTAATGGATCACGCGTAGATATCCCATCTTACCGTGTAACTGCTGGTCAAACAATCAGCGTTCGTGAAAAGTCACGCAACCTAGATGTTATTAAAGAAGCAATCGAAGTGACAAACTTCGTACCTGATTTCTTAACATTTGATGCTGACAAATTAGAAGGTACTTTCACTCGCTTACCTGAGCGTTCTGAGTTACCTGCTGAAATTAACGAAGCTCTTATCGTTGAGTTCTACTCACGTTAATAGTAAAAAAGTCCTCATACCATTTGGTATGAGGACTTTTTTTATATTTCTCTTCAAGAAAAAGGGCTCTGATTCCTCAAAGCCCTTTACTATTAATATTTAATTAATGTGTATTTCTTTTTCCCTCTTCTAATAATGGTAAACTGACCGTCGATTCGATCATTTTCCTGAAGGGCATAAGCCGTGTCGGTAATCTTTTCACCGTTTATCGTGACTGCTCCATTGGTGATATCCTCACGAGCTTGACGTTTAGAAGGAGAAATTTTTGCAGCAACTAGTAAGTCAACCAGGTTGCCATCTTCCTCGCCTGCATCAAATGACGGAACATCTTTAAAGCCCTGCTTAATTTCAGCAGCAGAAAGATTTTTCACATCCCCGCTGAATAAGGCTTGGGAAATCTTAATGGCCTGCTGTAGAGATTCTTCACCATGGATTAGACGAGTCATTTCTTCCGCTAACGTCTTTTGTGCTTTACGAAGATGCGGCTCTTCTTGAACACTATGTTCCAATTGTTCAATTTCTTCGTGTGAAAGGAATGTAAAGTACTTTAAGTATTTCACAACATCCGCATCTGCTGTGTTGATCCAGAACTGGTAGAATTCGTACGGTGTCGTCTTTTCTGGGTCTAACCAGATGGCACCGCCTTCTGTCTTTCCGAATTTCGTTCCATCAGCCTTCGTTACAAGCGGAATCGTCAATCCAAATGCCTTTGATTCTTCATGCATTTTACGGATTAACTCTAGACCTGAAGTAATATTCCCCCATTGGTCACTTCCGCCAATCTGTAATTTACAATTATGGTGGTCATATAGATGATTGAAATCCATTGCCTGTAAAATCGTGTAAGTAAATTCAGTAAAAGAGATTCCCGTCTCAAGACGAGATGCGATTGTATCTTTTGCAAGCATATAGTTGACACCAATATGCTTACCGATATCACGCAGGAAGGTTACAATATCCATTGAACCTGCCCAATCATAGTTATTAACCATAATCGCTCCATTTTCACCGTCAAAGTCAAAAATAGAGGATAGCTGCTTTTGAATCCCTGCAACATTGTCCTGAACGGTTTCTAAAGTAAGCAATTTACGCTCTTCACTTTTCCCGCTAGGATCACCAATTAATCCTGTTGCACCTCCGACCAACACTATAGGTCGATGGCCGTGCTGTTGAAATCTTCTTAAAGTTAGAAACGCAACTAGATGCCCAATATGCAAACTATTTGCTGTTGGATCTACTCCGCAATAAAGGGAAATGCTTTCCTTACTTAATAAGTCCTTTAATCCTTCTTCATCCGTTTGCTGGTAGATGATGCCTCTCCAGGTTAAATCCTGTAATAAATCCATTTTAATCCCCTCCAAAAATAAAAATAAAAACGCCCCTGCAAATATGCAGGGACGTAAATTTACGCGGTACCACCCAGCTTGAGGAACTTTCCTCCAACTCGAAAAAAATAACGGTTTTGACCGTTCTCCATTACTAAGCAGTGTGTTCACAGAGAAAGCTCGAGGAGGTAATTCATTCTTCTATTTGTGTCAGCTTGCACCACCGCTGACTCTCTAGAAACAGGGATAGAAGAACTACAGTTTGTTCCTGTCAAAGCTTTTTATTAAAATTAACTATAGCTTTTTTTATCACATTTCAAAGAGCATGTCAAACATCCACTGGAAATTTCAGAAAAATGTAGAAGGTTGTCAGTTTTTATACCTTCTATATGCTATAATGTATGTGATTTTAGATGAGGTGATGCTATTGATGAATGAAAAAATGCAAGCCTGGATGGAAAAAGCAAAGTCCATACTCAACTTATTTACCCATAAAAAAACGGTAAAAAGTGCACGAATTACCTATCAAGTAGTTTGGAACCTTTTTCTCCTTGTGATGACGGTTGCCATTCTTGGAGGTTCATTTGCAACAGGTGTAGGAGCTGGTTATTTTGCCTCCCTTGTGAAAGATGAACCGGTCCGTCCTTACGAGAGTATGAAAAAGGATATTTATAATTACACGGAAACATCCGATTTATACTATGCTGATAATGTTTACCTCGGCAGGCTTCGCAGTGACCTTATACGCGAAGAAGTAAAGTTGGATCAAGTTTCAGAAAATTTAATTAATGCCGTAGTGGCAACTGAAGATGAGTACTTCTATCAGCATAACGGGGTGGTTCCCAAGGCAGTTTTCCGGGCCCTTTTCCAAGAAGTAACGAATTCTTCTGTCCAATCAGGTGGAAGTACCTTAACACAGCAATTAATTAAGAATCAACTTTTAACCAATGAGGTATCCTTCCAACGGAAAGCGAATGAAATTCTACTTGCACTCCGTTTAGAGAAATTTTTCGACAAAAAGGAAATCCTCGAAGCCTATCTTAATGTTTCTACATTTGGAAGAAATGCTTCCGCGCAAAACATAGCTGGTGTTCAGGCAGCAGCAAAAGGAATTTTTGGTGTAAAGGCTAGTGAGTTAACACTCCCACAAGCAGCGTTCATTGCTGGCTTGCCTCAGAGCCCGTTTGGTTATACTCCTTTTACAAGGGATGACAATGGAAAACCGGTTTTAAAGAATAATCTTGAACCAGGTCTCACACGGATGAAAACGGTTTTAAAAAGAATGTATGATGGTGGCTACATAGATGGAAAACAGTATGCTGAGGCATCATCCTATGACATTAGAAAAGATTTTCTCAAACCTACTGTTTATTCTCAAACAAATACTTTCCTTACAGACGAAATTGAAAAACGTTCTGTCGAGGTCCTTACTACCGTACTTGCAAAGAAAGACGGCTACACCGAGAAAGAATTAAAAAATGATGACCAACTTTTTTACAAATATAAAACTTTAGCAACCCGTGATTTACACCAAAATGGTTATGAAATTCACACAACCATCAACAAAGATATTTACGATGCGATGCAAAAGGTAAAAGATAGCTATAAGAACTACGGCCCTGCTAAAGCACAGGAAAAAAAGGATCCAGAAACGGGTGAAATAAAAACCGTGATGGAGCCTGTTGAAGTCGGAGCCGAGTTAATTGAAAATAAAACGGGTAGGATTATCAGTTTTGTTGGCGGAAGAAACTATGAAAACCAACAAATGAATCATGCCACAACCGCTCTACGGCCTAATGCCTCTACCATGAAACCGCTGCTCGTCTATGGACCAGCGATTGAATTGGGAAAAGCAGCACCTGGAACGCCAATACCAAATGTTGCGTTGAATTTTATTCCAGGTAGGAGTAAGCCTTGGCCACAAAACTACGACTACCGCTACAGCGGGATTGTGTCTGCTCGGTATGCACTTGCGAAATCGTATAACGTTCCAGCGGTTAAGGTATATTCCGAAATTGTTAATCAAAACCCAGCAAAATATTTGGAAAAGATGGGATTTACTTCACTAACGAAGGATGATCATACAAACCTTTCAGCTGCCATCGGTTCCATTTATGGTGTAACGGTTGAGGAAAATACAAATGCGTTTAGCACATTTTCAAACGGTGGGAAATTCATCGATGCCTATATGATTGATAAAATCGTAGATAAAAGCGGCAAAGTGATTTATCAGCACGAAGTAACGCCTGTCGATGTCTTCAAACCACAAACAGCTTATTTAACACTTGATATGATGCGTGATGTTATCAAAATGGGGACTGCAGCTGGAATTAATAGCAAATTAAATTTCAGAGCAGATTGGGCTGGTAAAACAGGAACAGGAAATGAATATAAGGACTCATGGTTCGTTGCGACCAACCCTAATATTACATTTGGTTTATGGACAGGGTATGATACGCCCAAATCATTAAAGATTTCAGGTATGTCGTATAGTCAACGAACAAATAATCTTTGGGCTGAATTAATCAATGCAGCTTATAAAATTAAACCTGATGTAATCAATCCTAAAGAATCATTCCAAATGCCAAGTGGAATTGTTAAGCGTTCATATTGTGCTGTTTCAGGTATGCTTCCTTCAAATGCTTGCTCGAAGGCCGGCCTGATCGAAAGTGATTATTTTAATGTGAATGATGTGCCAACAAAAGTGGACGATAGCTTAATTGAAGGAAATTTCGTTACTATTAGCGGCAAAAAGTATTTAGCATTGGATTCTACTCCAAAGGAATTTGCTCAATATGGCTTAATATTAAACCCAGACTTTATTACACGTATGGTTGGAAAAACGTTTAAAGACTATAGCCAGCTCATTCCACAAAAGGACCGATGGGGTAAAATTCTTGTACCTACAGCAAAAATGGTGGATAACGGAAAAAAACCTAATGCTGTTAACTTAAGTATTACCGGTAATACATTATCTTGGTCTTCCTCAGGGGACAATGATGTGGTCGGTTACCGAGTATATCAAGGCGGGCTGATATCGACCAAAGTAGCTAGTATTATAAATGGCTCAAAGCTTTCCTATAAGGTAGGAAATGGTTCATTTTATGTAACAGCAATAGATATAGCCGGTAAAGAATCCGCTCCGTCTAATCTAGTTGAGGTAGGAGCAACAGTACCACCTCCATCTGATACAACCGCACCGTAAAGACCAAAAGGCGGAAGCGCCTCGTTCAGCCCCGACAGGCAAATGTTCTTCGGCGGGAAAAGTCCGCCTTTTGACTTTTCTTGCCGAAGGTTATTTGACCCGAGGGGCTAGGCGCTGGAGCTAGATTCAGACAACTAGTTTAGTTATCCACACTTGGACCTTTTTATAATTTCCTAAACAATAGTAAAAACCGCACCGAAATGTCGGTGCGGTTTTTGTTTCAATTAATCTTCCATAGTTGAAAGATCACCCGTCGGCAAATTAAGCTCCCACGCCTTTAATACGCGTCGCATAATCTTACCACTTCTTGTTTTTGGCAGTTTATCTCGGAAATCAATTTCTCTTGGTGCAGCATGGGCTGCTAATCCTTTTTTGACAAATTGTCTGATTTCCTCTTTCAGTTCTTCAGAAGCCTCAAAGCCGTCACGCAGCGCAACAAACGCTTTAATGATTTCACCACGTACAGGGTCTGGTTTACCAATTACGCCTGCCTCTGCTACTGCTGGGTGTTCCACAAGCTTGCTTTCCACCTCAAATGGTCCTACACGCTCTCCTGATGTCATAATAACATCATCCACCCTACCTTGGAACCAGAAATAACCATCCTCATCCATATAAGCCGAATCCCCGGATACGTACCAGTCACCTGGCATAAAGTAGGATTCAAATTTCTCAGGATTATTCCAAATGGTGTGCATCATGGAAGGCCAGCCCTTTTTAATAGCCAGATTCCCCATTCGATATGGCGGCAATTCGTTTCCTTGATTATCGACAATTGCAGCCTGCACACCTGGAATCGGCTTACCCATCGAACCAGGTTTAATTTTCATACATGGATAGTTACTGATTAGTTGTGCTCCTGTTTCTGTCATCCACCAGTTATCATGAATACGATGGTTAAATACCTTTACACCCCATTTGACCACTTCTGGGTTCAATGGCTCACCCACACTTAGAATATGACGCAGGCTGCTTAAATCAAATTTCTTTACGAGTTCATCTCCCGCACCCATTAACATCCGGAAGGCAGTAGGAGCACTATACCAAACGGTAACCCCAAAGTCCTCAATCATCTGATACCAAGTTTCAGGGCTAAAACGCCCTCCCACAATGACATTAGAGGTTCCCGTTAACCACGGTCCAAAAATACCATACGACGTTCCTGTTACCCAGCCTGGATCTGCCGTACACCAATACACATCATCCTCTTTTAAATCAAGAACCCACTTTGCCGTTTGATAATGCTGAATCATTGCATTATGTACATGCAAAACCCCTTTAGGCTTGCCGGTTGAACCTGATGTGTAATGCAAAATTAAGCCATCTGTTCTGTCTACCCATTCGATCTTAAGTTCTTTACTTGCCTTCTCAAATTTCCCAAGGAAGTCAATGTATTGACCTTGTTCCTCCACATTTTTTCCAACAAGGAAAATATGCTTTAAGGCAGGTAAATCTTCCACAGGTACACGATCCAATAATTCAGGTGTAGTTACTAGAACTTTAGCTTCACTATCCTGCAGACGGTCACGAACCGCGCCTTCCATAAAGGCTTCAAATAATGGACCAACGATAGCTCCAAGCTTAATAGCACCAAGAACAGTAAAGTAAAGCTCTGGAGAACGAGGCATAAAAATAAATACGCGGTCTCCTTTTTCTACATCTCCATAACTCTTTAACACATTACCGGCTTTGCTTGAGAGATCCTTCATTTCCTTAAATGTGTACTTTTCATTACGAAAACCGTCTCGATAGTAAAGAGCAATTTTATTTTTTCGGAAGGTCTTTGCATGGCGATCAATGGCCTCATATGCCAAGTTAACAAGCCCTGTTTCACTCCAGGAGAATGTCTTTTCTGTTTCCTTCCAGTCAAATTGTTTGTACATTTCATCATAATTACTTAGATTATGGTCTCCTTGCACAACTGGTAGCGCTTCCACTTTCATTACTATCTCCCCCTCATGCTTTATAGAGATTATTATAGTACAAATAGGAACTATTCACAATTTTTTAAATATTATTATTCACGAATAATTGATTTATTGATATGTTGATTGGAGTAGACGGCGCAAAACCCCTGTATAAAACAGAAAATTTTGTGAAATCGCTTTCTCTTACTAGATTTTATGTATAATAGAATTAATGTACTAACGATTTTTTAAGGCAGGTGACCTTATGGAACACAAGAAAACATACAATGCAAAAGAATTGAAAACACCTCATGGGAATTTAATCATTGAAGGCCCTATTCCATCTGATAAATTAGCAGGTTATGAATTTCACGAAGACCTTGTTGCTTTTCGTCCTCCTGTACAACAGCATAAAGCTTTAGTGGGTATTGCCAATCTTCCAGAAGGTAGAATTATTATTGCTAGACATAGGCACACCATTGTAGGTTACGTTACTTATTTATATCCAGACCCGCTTGAAAGATGGTCTGAAGGGAAAATGGATAATTTAATTGAATTGGGTGCCATCGAGGTAATTCCACAATTTAGAGGCTGCTCTGTAGGAAAAAACCTGTTAATCGTTTCCATGATGGATGATGCAATGGAAGATTATATTACGATCACAACAGAGTACTATTGGCATTGGGATCTTAAAGGTACCAAGCTAAATGTGTGGGATTATCGAAAAGTAATGGAAAAAATGATGAATGCCGGTGGGCTTGAATGGTATGCGACGGATGATCCGGAAATTTGCTCCCATCCAGCTAACTGCCTGATGGCTCGAATGGGCAAGAGAGTCGATATGGAATCCATCCAAAGATTTGACCGTCTTCGGTTTATGAACCGGTTTATGTATTAAATATTTAGCTGAAATTCACTTGAGACCTGAGGTGATTTTATGATAGTGGAAGAAATTATGAAAACAGATGTGGCCACACTTTTACCAACAGACACCATTGCTGATGCTATGAAATTAATGGAAACAAAAAAAATCCGTCATATACCCGTCATTGATAATCAAAGACATCTAATGGGGTTAGTCACTGTCGCTAAAATAAGGGAAGCAACGCCCTCCATTTTTCATGCAAATGAGCATCCCGAAGATTTGAAAAAGCCGCTTGAGACGATTATGGAAAGAGATATGATTACAGGGCATCCACTGGATTTCGTCGAAGAAGTGGCTGGCCTATTTTATGAACATAAAATCAGTTGTATTCCCATCATTAATGACCGTAAACTAGTGGGAATCGTTACAGAAACCGATTTACTCCGAACCTTGGTTGAATTAACAGGGGCCCATCAGCCGGGGTCTCAGATCGAAATAAAGGTTCCGAATCTCGCTGGTATTCTTAGCGACATTACAAATGTGATTAAAAATCGAAAGGCTAACATTTTGAGTGTTCTCGTTTATCCAGATAAGACAGATGAACATTTTAAAATCCTGGTCATTAGAGTTCAGACAATGAATCCAACAGCCCTTATTCAGGATCTTAAGCAGGCCGGGTATCATGTCCTATGGCCGAACCTCCCGGGGATTTCCATATGAGTGATCGGTGTTCCTTTGTATTCTCAGAAGAACTGTTGAATTATAAATTCAGCAGTCATCATCCTTTTAACCAATTTAGGCTTAAACTAACTGTTGACTTGTTAGAGAAGATGAATGCGTTAGATCCTGCGCATACCATCTCCCCTAAGATGGCAACGGATGAAGAGTTAGCCCTTATACATGATCGAAGTTACATAGAAGCGGTTAAGAAAGCAGGACACGGAGAACTTTCAAAAGAAATCGCTGAAAATTATGGATTAGGTACAGAAGACACACCCATATTCCCGAACATGCACGAAGCCAGCGCCTTATTAGTAGGCGGTACCTTAGCCGCAGTTGACCAGGTTATGACAGGTAAGTCTCTCCATTCTCTTCACCTTGGAGGCGGTTTACACCATGGGTTCCGAGGAAAGGCGTCTGGATTTTGTGTATATAATGATAGTTCGGTTGCTATTAAGTACCTTCAGGAAAAATATCATGCACGTGTGTTATATGTAGATACTGATGCCCACCATGGGGATGGTGTCCAATGGTCCTTTTACGACGACCCCAATGTTTGCACCCTTTCCATTCATGAAACCGGACGATATTTATTTCCAGGTACCGGAAATATCAATGAAAGAGGCCAGGGCTCTGGTTATGGGTATTCTTTTAACATACCTGTGGATGCTTTTACAGAAGATGATTCCTGGCTCCATGCCTATACAAACTCCATAAAAGAAGTGGCTGAATTTTTTAAGCCTGATGTGATACTTACTCAAAATGGAGCTGATTCCCATTATTTTGATCCGTTAACACACTTATCGGCAACGATGAAAATTTATCGTGAAATCCCCAAGATTGCTCATGAAATTGCTCATCAATACTGTAATGGAAAATGGATTGCAGTTGGCGGCGGTGGGTATGACATTTGGCGAGTGGTTCCAAGAGCATGGGCACTTATCTGGCTTGAGATGACAGAAAACTCAAATTGTTCAGGGAATCTACCTGATGCATGGATTGAACAGTGGCAAAAAGAGTCGCCCGTTACTTTACCGAAGGAATGGGACGACCCTGACAACTTATATACACCTATCCCAAGAAAAGCTGAGATTACAGAGAAGAATGAAATTACGTTAGAAAAAGCTCTATACCCAATTCGTAATCAACAAAAAAGCCAAAAGGGCCTGCCATCTTAATGGCAAGCCCTTTTTTACATCTATTAGTTATTTAGTTGAATCACGATGCTCAATGCGGTGAGGAAGTACGACAATTTGTTCTTCAACGCCTTCTTTATTCATTAATTTTGTTAAGAGTCGCATTGCAACAGCGCCAATATCATATAACGGCTGCACAATCGTTGTAAGCTGTGGACGAACCATTAGTGATAATCTGGTATTATCTGATGTGATTACTTCAAAATCCTCAGGAATTTTATAACCTTTATCCTCGGCACCATGAACGACTCCCAGTGCCATTTCATCCGCTCCAACTAAAATGGCTGTTGGTCTTGCTGCTGCCTCGAGTAATTTATCAAAGGCTTCAATACCTGAATCGTACGTATAATCTCCTTCAACTATAAGCTCTTCATTATAAGGAAGCCCGGCTTCTTGAAGCGCCCTTTGATACCCTTTAAGTTTTTTCTGGGCATTTTTCGGTTCATGAAGTGGTCCCACCACAATGGCAATATTCTTATGGCCCTTTTGAATGAATTCCTTTACGGAATCATATACTGCTTCTTCATAATCAATGTTTACTGAAGGAATTTTATTTGACTCCTCAATAGAACCCGCAAGAACAATCGGTACTGGAGATTTCTCAAATTCCTCCACGTGGTCTGCAGTAATATTTCCTCCCATGAACACGATTCCATCTACTTGCTTCCCAAGCATCGTATTAAGTAAGTGTAATTCCTTGTCCATGTTTTGATCAGAATTGCTCAAAATGATATTGTACTTGTACATAGTTGCAATATCTTCTATGCCTCGAGCTAACTCTGCAAAAAAGATATTAGATATATCTGGAATAATTACTCCAACTGTTGTTGTTTTTTTACTAGCTAATCCTCTTGCTACGGCATTAGGGCGGTACCCTAATCTTTCAATAACTTCTAACACCTTTTTCCGGGTTACTGGCTTAACATTTGGATTTCCATTTACTACACGGGAAACTGTCGCCATTGATACATTTGCTTCCCTAGCCACATCATAAATCGTTATATTCACTTATAACACTCTCCTGTAACGTACATTGTTTTCTTTATTTTACATCTGTTATTAAAAACCTAGTCATAATATTGATTGTGAGATAATAAACAATCTTAGTATGTATTTAATGATACGATAAGAATATTAAAGCCGCAATTGCATTTGTCAACATTTTTCGTATATTTTTCTAAAAGTCATTAAAAAACCTCCTGCAAGCATGTGCAGGAGGTTTTTTTAAAAAATTGGCTCTGTTAAAATTTGTCTGTTGATTTCCGCTCCAGTCACTTCGCTTTCCGTGGGTGTTTCGGCGAGCCTCCTCGGCGCTTGCGCCTGCGGGGTCTCCCCTGAACCATACTCCCACAGGAGTCTTCGTGCCTTCCGCTCCAATCAACAGGTTATAAAAAATTAACACTGTTCATTAACACAACCAAAAAATTAAATCCGTACAAAGTTTGATGCTAGTAATTCATTATAAAATTTGTCAAATTGGTCAAGGTCCATTTGTTGCTTTTGGTCGGATAAGGCCACTGCCGGATCTGGATGAACTTCAGCCATGACTCCGTCTGCACCAATGGCAATCGCCGCTTTTGCAGCAGGTAATAACAAGTCTCTTCTACCAGTAGAATGAGTAACATCTACCATTACTGGTAAATGGGTTTCTTGTTTAAGAATTGGAACTGCCGAAATATCAAGTGTGTTTCTAGTAGCACGCTCGTATGTCCGAATACCTCGTTCACAAAGGATGATTTGGCCATTCCCTTGTGCCATAATGTATTCTGCTGCATTGATAAATTCTTCAATCGTGGCAGCAATCCCTCTTTTTAACAATACAGGTTTATTTACTGCCCCTGCAGCTTTTAATAGTTCAAAGTTCTGCATGTTCCGTGCACCAATTTGGATAACGTCAATATAATCTAAAGCCATTTCAATATCGGCTGGGTTTACGATTTCGCTAATTACTGCCATATCGTATTCATCTGCTACACGCTTTAAGATTTTTAGCCCTTCCACACCTAATCCTTGGAAATCGTAAGGAGATGTCCTTGGTTTATATGCACCACCACGGAGAAGCTTTAAGCCCTTTTCCTTCATCGCCTTAGCAACCGTCGCTACCTGCTCATAGGATTCAACCGCACATGGACCAAACACAAAATGTGGCTTGCCATCACCTATAGTTTCTCCCTTTAGGTTTACAATCGTATTTTCAGGCTTCTTCTTTCTAGATACAAGCAGGGCTTTCTCATGATCATCCTTTTGAAGATCTAAACCTGCTTTAAAAATTTCTTTGAAAATATGATCGATTGTAGAATTTTCAAATGGTCCATCGTTATGCTCTTTAATGATATCAAGCATTTTTCTTTCACGGACTGGATCGTAACGGTACACACCTTGATTTTCTTTTACCCGTCCAATCTCTTGGACGAGCTGAGCTCTTTCATTAATTAGCCTCAATAATTCCAAGTTTAACTCATCGACACGTGTTCTTAATTGATCCAATTCAACCTTTTTGCCCATATTCGTCCCCGTCCTTTCATTTGCAAATCTTACTAAACTCATAATGATTTACACTTAAAATTTTTTAATTTTATAATATTTCAATAATTAGGCTTTATTATAGCGGAAATATATTTCTTTGTCACTCATTTTTTCTTTATTAATTAAACGCTTTTAAGCGTTAAAGTATCATTAGGTATATAAAAGTATTGTATGTTACCTACTTAACATACGTGTCTAAATTTTTTATAAAGAAGAGGATGAACGTTCATCCTCTTTAGTATTTAGTATTACTTATTGAGTTACATTACTTGCAGTTAGTAGTGCCTTGTTGGTAATTTTCCAATGTGAAGCATTCCAAGTTGCTTCTCCATTCGAAAATAGGATTGCTTGTGGTGATTCATGTTTAATTTGAAATCTTTCTGCAACCTCGTTAGAAAGTGGCCGTGAATCTTGTACCGCTATGAAATATGTTGGCATATTCTGATTTTCATTTGCATATTTTTCGTACTCCTTGTACGCAGCATGACTGATCGGGCATGTTAAACTGTGCTTTAACAAATAAAATCTACTTTCTCTTTTTACTATTTCATCAAACTGTTCAATTGAATCAATTTTTTCTAACATCTTTACATTCCTCCATTAAAAAAAGCATACTGTCAGCAATGAACCCGACCTACTTTAAAAAAAGCTCTCTTTAAACTTGTCTGTTGATTTCCGCTCCAGGCTCGAGCGGTTCGTGGGCGTTTCGGCGAGCCTCCTCGGCGCTTGCGCCTGCGGGGTCTCCCCTGAACCGTACTCCCACAGGAGTCTTCGAGCCTTCCACTCCAATCAACAGGGTATAAAAATCAACTATCTTCTTTAACAAAGCCTAAATAAAAATAAACGGTGAAGTCATTTTATCACTTCACCGTTTGTATCACAAATAATATAACTATTAAAGTTTTACCTTGCTCTCTTCTTCATCAAAAGCTTTTTGAGCTTCTTCTAATTTTTTTCGAATTTCTTCACTGTCATGTGGCACTGATTCATTCGACTTTTTTACAGTTCCCTTTTCCTTTCCATGCTGGATTGGAATATAAGTTAACTCAGATTCTTCTTTGGGAGATTGCTTTCCCTTTACCTTATTTACTAGTTCGGAGGATTGAAGCACAATCCCCTGGGAAAGGGATGCCGTTTTAGATGCTAATTCACTGCTCTTGCTAACTACATTCTCCCGTAATGAACCACTCTTGTCCATAATTGAACCTGCTTGGTTAGTTAATGTTGAACGGAGATCTTTCCCTGTTTTAGGTGCAAAAAGTAAAGCTGCTGCAGCTCCAACTACCCCTCCAATAAAAGCTCCTAGGATAAAGCTGCTGGAAGATTCGTCGTTACGATTTTGATTCGCTTCCCTTGACTCATATTCTCTATTAGACATCTTCGTTCCTCCTTAATTCTAATGAGATCTTACCCTTTTAATCATTTGCTCTGATTCTTTTTCTTGTTTTATTTGCTTTCTAGCTTGCCATTTATCCTTCAATTCAAGGATCACATTACTCCATTGAACTATTTGTGAGATTTTTTCTTTACTATCTTCTACTTGCTGATCAACAGTATGGGTTAAGTTCAGTAACGTTCCGTTGAATTTGGAAACGGTCACCCCAACGTCCTTTACAGAATCCACCACACTATTTAAACTTTCGGATTTTTGCTGAATATCTTCAGCAAGCGCATTGGTCTTTTGTAAAAGTATTGTCGTTTCGCTTGTAACCCCATCCAACTGTTTTTCTAATCCTGACAGCGTTTTTGAAACGCTTGTAAGTGTACCCTGAAGTGATTTAAGCGTTTTTGATAAGTAGATAACTAGCACAAAAAACGCAATGGCTATCAAGGCTACGCTTAAGTATAAAATAATTTGCATCGTGCACCTCCGCCTTAACTATATCAATATGTATTACCCATCCATCATGGATATAAACCTCGCTAATATCTTATACTACTTCCATTCATTTGTCTTGTTTTCCTGCTATTCCATTAAAAAAATTCACTATTCATACGGAAGAAATTACTTTATTTTTCAACTTTCAGTCATTATTCGGTTACAATAGTATTGTACTTACATAATTGTTTGGAGGCGCTACCATGAAAGATCCTCGTATCGAGAAACTGGCAAAGAATTTAATTAATTATTCTGTGCAGCTACAAAAAGGTGAAAAGGTGTTAATTGAGAATTTTGGGTTGCAACGTGAACTTGTAACTGCGCTCGTGAAGGAAGCCTATGCTGCAGGTGGCTATCCATTTGTTCTATTAAAAGATCATCAGGTTGACCGTGCGCTATTATTTGGTGCCGAAGAAGAGCAATATAATATGATGGCTGATTTTGAAGCAAACGTCATGAGTAAAATGGATGCATACATAGGGTTGCGTTCTGGAGATAACATCAATGAACAAGCTGATGTTCCTGATGAAAAAATGAAAATTCACGGCTCTACAATTGGAAAGAAGGTACACCGTGATATTCGTGTACCAAAAACAAAATGGGTTGTTCTTAGATATCCTACGTCATCAATGGCGCAATTGGCCAAGATGAGCACAGAAGCATTTGAAGACTTTTATTTTAACGTGTGTAACCTGGATTACGGGAAAATGGATCAAGCCATGGACAGCTTGGTTGAACTGATGAATCGAACAGACAAGGTTCGCATCACTGGACCTGGAACAGATTTAAGCTTCTCTATAAAAGATATACCTGCCATTAAATGTGCAGGAAGATTAAATATTCCTGATGGTGAAGTATACACAGCTCCAGTTCGTGATTCAGTAAATGGAGTTATCACTTATAACACACCGTCTCCTTACCAAGGCTTTACCTTTGAAAATGTTAAGCTCACTTTTAGAGATGGAAAAATTGTTGAGGCTGAGTCTAATGATTCTAATCGTATTAACAAAATCTTTGATACAGATAAGGGAGCACGCTACGTGGGAGAGTTTGCAATCGGAGTGAACCCTTTCATCTTAAATCCGATGCAGGATATTTTATTTGATGAAAAAATTGCCGGCAGCTTCCACTTCACTCCTGGACAATGCTATGATGATGCGTTTAATGGAAACCACTCTAATATTCATTGGGATATGGTAAACATTCAGCGTCCGGAGTATGGCGGAGGGGAAATCTATTTTGACGATGTACTCATTCGAAAAGATGGTCTTTTCGTACTACCAGAATTAGAAGTATTAAATCCTGATAATTTAAAATAAACAAAAGAGAGGCTGACACTTATTTGTGTCAGCCTCTCTTTTGTTTATTGATTGAATTGTTTTTCATAAGATTCCTGGAACTTTTGAATATCCCCTGCACCCATAAATATAATTACACTATTGTCGTATTCATTTAATACTGAAGTATTTTCTTCTGATAGAACCTCAGACCCATCAATTTTTTCCTGTAGGTCCTTAATTGTCAGCTTTCCATGATTCTCACGAGCTGACCCAAAAATTTCACACAAGTACGCTTTATCAGCTAGACGAAGACTCTCTGCAAAATCTTCTAAAAAGGCTTGGGTACGTGTAAAAGTATGTGGTTGGAATACAGCGACAATTCTTTTATCAGGATATTTCTGCTTTGCAGCATCAATGGTTGCTTTGATTTCAGTCGGATGATGGGCATAATCATCGATTAAGATTTGCGTTCCAATTTTCTTTTCAGTAAATCTTCTTTTCACACCTTGGAATGTTAGCAATTGTTCTTTCACGATAGTAACATCAATCTCTTCATAGTGGCATAAACCGATGACTGCAAGCGCATTTAACACGCTGTGATCCCCAAATGTAGGGATTGAGAATGTGTCATAAAAAGTATTACGTATAAATACATCAAAGGTTGTTCCATTGGTGGATTTGACAAGATTTTTTGCCTGGTAATCATTTTCGTCGCCAAATCCATAAAACAATACAGGAACCTTCGCCTGGATTCTCTGAAGCTGCTCATCATCACCATAAGCAAATATTCCCTTTTTCACTTGAACAGCCATCTCTTGGAAGGCTGAGAATACATCTTCAATATTGGCAAAGTAATCTGGATGATCAAAATCAATGTTTGTCATAATGGCATAATCAGGGAAGTACGATAAGAAGTGCCTTCTGTATTCACACGCTTCAAAAACAAAATATTCTGCCCCTTCTTGTCCTTTCCCAGTTCCATCGCCAATTAAAAAGCTCGTAGGTTTAGCTCCTTTAATAACATGAGCCAGTAAACCAGTCGTAGAGGTTTTTCCGTGTGCACCTGTAATCGCAACACTTGTAAAATTCTGCATAAAATCGCCTAAGAAACGATGGTACCTTATTACTGGAAGTCCAAGTTTCATTGCCTCTTGAATCTCTTCATGCGTATCTGGATAGGCATTTCCTGCAATAATGGTCATTCCTGGCTTGATATTTTCCTTTTGAAAGGGAAATATCTTTATACCGGATTGTTCAAGGGCAAGTTGAGTAAAAAAGCGCTTTTCGACATCGGAGCCTTGAACCTCAAATTTCATATCATGCAGAACTTGTGCTAATGCACTCATCCCAGACCCCTTAATACCTACAAAATGGTAAATAGTCATAGAAGAACCTCCAACCAACGTCTATCTGTAAAACAGTATATGACATCTGTCTGTATTTGACATTGTTTATAGAATTACTGAACAAGTAAGCTTACTTATTTAAAATCATTTAATTATTATAACATTGTTTTCGCGTAAAAACTATTAGTGTCAATTATCTTTCTATCCACCCAGAATTTGCATTCATTATTATTTGTTCATACCTGGAAAGAATACGGTGGATTATTGATTTATATTATTCTTGAATGGCCTCTAAATCAGCTCCTGTTATTAAGACCTCACGAGCCTTACTCCCATTTGCACTTGTAATATATCCATTTTGTTCAAGTATATCCATTAATCTTGCTGCTCTATTATAGCCAATTTTAAAGCGCCGTTGCAGGCTTGAAGTGGATGCTCCCCCTTGCTCAATAATAAATTCACAAGCTTCATAAAAGAGTTCATCTTCTTCCTCTGTTACTTGGGCCTTTTTCAGCAGCTCTTCTTGTTCGAATAAATATTCTGGCTCGCGTTGATCCCTTACATGGGCAACCACAAGATCAATTTCTTCATCCGATACGAACGTTCCCTGCAATCTTACAGGTTTCGATGATCCATTTTCTAAGAACAGCATATCGCCACGGCCGAGTAATTTTTCCGCCCCGCTAATGTCAATAATGGTACGTGAATCCACTTGGGAAGAGACAGAAAAAGCAATTCGGGTTGGAATATTGGCTTTTATTAATCCAGTTATAACATCAACCGATGGTCTTTGTGTGGCTACAATAAGATGAATACCGCATGCCCTTGCTTTTTGAGCTATTCTACAAATTGCTTCTTCCACATCAGCTGGTGACATCATCATTAAATCAGCTAACTCATCAATGATTATCACAATAAAAGGCAGCTTATCAGAATAGCGCTTATGCTTTATTGCAAGTTCATTAAATCGGTTGATATCACGAACACCCGCATGAGCGAAAAGCTCATATCGCCTTTCCATTTCATCCACAGCCCACTTTAATGCAGCTGTTGCCGCTTTTACATCGGTAATGACAGGGCTGACAAGGTGTGGAATTCGGTTATACGGTGCAAGTTCTACCACTTTTGGATCAATCAGCAATAGCTTTAGATCTTCTGGACTGGCTTTACATAACAGGCTAACTAAAATTGTATTAATACATACGCTTTTACCTGAACCTGTTGCCCCAGCAATTAGCCCGTGTGGCATTTTCTTTAAGTCAGTTACAATCGGTTTTCCTGCAATATCTAGCCCCATTACTGCTGTTAAAGGAGACGTAGATTCTTGAAACACACTACTTTGAATGATTTCATTTATTAAAACAGGTCTTGACTTTTGATTTGGCACTTCAATACCAATGGTATGCTTTCCCGGTATAGGTGCTTCAATCCGAATATCCCTTGCTGCCAGACTTAATTTAATATCATCACTTAGATTAGTAATTTTGTTTACTTTTACTCCTGGTTCGGGTTGTACCTCAAAGCGGGTAACAGATGGACCTTGGGTCACGTTGACTACACTTGCACCAACATTAAAGTTTTTCAATGTAATATTTAGGAGTTCTTCTTGCTCTAACAACCAACCAATATCTTTATCTTCTTTAACGGGCGGATGTAATAGAGTTGATGGAGGGAGCATATAAGTCCCATTGGACGTTACCTGTTCAACTTTCTCCGCCACGGTTGGAGAGGAAACAACCGTCTGAATAATTGTCTTATCAGTTGGTTTTTCAATGGGCTTTTCTACTGGTATTTCTATCGTACTATCTTTTGGCTCCACCATATCTCTTTCTAGTAGTCTTTCTAATGAAGTATCAACTGTTTTTTCTACTAAAGTGTTCTTCCGTGCCTGAATAGGCTGCTCACGTTCTCTTCTTTGTATTTTTTCTTCCCATTTTAGTTTATCCTGCTTTAACATCATTACATTAAATGGCAAACGAGAACGCTTGGT
This sequence comes from Neobacillus sp. PS2-9, assembly GCF_030915525.1. NCBI lineage: Bacteria > Bacillati > Bacillota > Bacilli > Caryophanales > Bacillaceae > Neobacillus > Neobacillus sp. PS2-9. Next base: position 1,341,018 of record NZ_CP133269.1, on the reverse strand, counting down.
CTCAGGCTGCTCGGGTTGGGGTTCGGCTACATTCTCAGATTCAGCTTGTAGTTCGACAGAAGTTTCAACCGGTAAATTCGGTTCGAGCTCCATTGGCTCAGGCTCATATTCAATCGCCTCTATCACATTTTCTTGCAAGGATTCAAATTCAATACTAGATTCCTCATTCGTAATAAGGGACGCTTCAGCAATTATCTCTTCAAATACTGCTGAATGGTTAAGCAGATCTTTATCCTCTTCGTTTAAAAAGTGGCTCAACTCATGCTCTACAACCGTCTCTGTCTTCTTAGGCCTGTTAAACCCGAAAATAGGAGAAGGAATTTCTGTTGGGTGAAATGGGCCCCTCATTCTCGGTTGTTGCTTTGGCTCTTTGATTGGTTTTGGGACTTCCGTTTTTACAGGTTGGGTTTCTTTTTGTTCCCTTCTGCTTCTCTTTTCAGGCTGTTTCTCTAAAATCCTTTGCTGTCGGACATTCTCCCTAACTTTGGGCTTGACCTCAGATAAAGGTGTAGTGGAAGAACGCAGGCCACCTTTTGGATATTGATAGGAAATTCTCGTATCTAAATCCTTTAAACTTTCGTATTGGTTTAGATGTGGAAGTTCATCGTTTCTATGGTTATGTATAACAAATTCGTTTAATTCCTCTTCCCCATCTTTTTTAAACTTTTGAAAAAAGTTTTGGATCCAGCTCAAAACTATCACTCTTTCTACTTTCATCTATCATTCTATTTTATCAGTATTTGATATTTTTTCGAGATAATTTCTCAGAATAAGTCGAAATATATTCGAATTGGATATATCCTCCAAAGAAGTAATGAAAAAAGACCACTTGATGTGATCCTTCTTTCATTCATTTTATTTATTTTTCCCTAAAATGAAAATGGGTTCTAACTCCCCATTTTCATAGATGAATGACAAAGCTGTTATTGGAACACGCCCATTCGCAAAAAAGCTCATAGCCATCTGGGCCATAACATCATATCCTCTGTCGTTACGAATATCCGCCATGATTAATACATCTTGGTGGGGAACGGCTAAAACCATCGTCCCAACCATTCGTTTCTGCATTTCATTGAGGAAGCCTTTATTTAGGATTCGGCTTGCATCATATCCATCATTGGTGTTGAGAAAATAAAAACTATTCCCAGCGACCTGATCTTCCTTAAAAGGAGTTGACAGGGATCTTGCGTTGAATAAGGCAATTTCCTTAATTCTGTTCGCTTCCCAGCCTTCCTTTTCCATGATTCGACGGTCAATTAACCGGTACGTCTTCCCCATGTCATAAGCGTAATAGATCTTCGTTTCGGCGGTATGATCATCGCTCATGAACGGGTTTCCCTCTTCTGATTCATTAGGAAAAGACGTAGACCGAATAACCGGAAAAATATTCTTTTCATGATCTGTTAACTGAACGGTATCCTCCATTGCTTGCAGACCTTCATTTACATAATAAACGACTTCATCAATCGCCTTTTCTTTTTCGGTATGCCATTTGGCTATAATTCCAGGTATTGTGACGGTAATCCCCTTACCTGTTGCTTTATTTTCAAATCTGAGAGTGTCTTTATCTCGGTCATAGGAAATGACTCGTTCCTCATTTGCTAAACGAGTTTCTAATTCTTTTCTCATTTTTTTACTGTCCATTTTCATGTTTGTTCCTCCCTTCAAGGGCTGCTAATCCATTGTACAATAAAAATGAGGCTGACTCAAAAGCAAAGAGCCAGCCCCGGAACTTATTATTTTAAACCATTGATGAATTGTTCGATTTCTTCTTGTGTTTTTCGGTCTTTACTTACGAAGCGGCCGAGTTCCTTTCCGTTTTCGAAAGCAATAAAGCTTGGAATGCCGAATACATCTAATTGCTGACACAAATCAATGTAGTCGTCACGGTCTATATGAACAAAGGTGTATTCATTAAATTTTGCTTCTATCTCTGGAAGGATTGGTTCAATTACCCGACAATCTGGACACCAGCCTGCAGAAAACATAAAAATGGTTTTCCCTTGGTCCCGAAGTTGTTCAAATTGTTCCATTGATTCTAAATTCTTCATCATTAACGCCTCCATTTATTCTGTGAACTTGACTGAATTAACTATTTGCATCATCATTTTCGTATTTTGTACCAAATCACTTGTTTCAGATTGCGTCGTTATTTTTGCCCCGCCCACTCCGATTGTTAATTCATTTAAACCATCGTCCTTAAGTTGGTCAATGGTTATAAACCCAAGCTTGTTGTCGGTAGAAGTAAATTTCTCATTTGTATATAATTCCTTATATTGATCGACAGTTGCTTTGTACACAACATCACTTGTTGTGCTTTCCTTTGGGTTAAAGAAAAGAATATACGTATCTGAACCGTTTCTTAAAATAATATTATTAGCTAATACACTTTTTATAACATATCCTGCAGGTAAGAAAAAGTGAATCTTTCCACTCTTTTTATTTGGCTTTTTCTCTTTTTCAGTGAACGTTGCTTTCGCTGTTTTTTTTGCAGCTATACTTTCTTCTTTTATGGAAGCATTGTCGCTACATGCACTTAGTAAAAGCAGCGATAGTATGAAAATAGTAATGGTTTTTAAAAATTTCAGCTTTTTCGCCTCCCGTTCATACGAATAAAGTCCCATAAATATATCATACCTGCCTGAATATTCAAAAGACAAGACTTTTGTCGAATGAGGATGTCGAAAAAAAGCTACTCTGTTCTGTTAATTGCTTTTTCGATAGTAATATTGACCCACTAAAAGATTTGTAAGGTGTGTAAACATATCTACCCGATTAATTACACCATTAGTGAATATCCCTACTGCTCCCTCGTGTTTCCTTACGTTCTTCATTTTTGCATAATCATCCATGACTGGACCAAGCTCTTCTCCTGCTCTAAGCCTTACTGCAACTTCTTCAGGAAGAAGAAATCTTGCTCCACCTGCAATTATAGGCTCCCCAGTTCGAGAGGCTAGTGCTCCCCAGTTACAGAGCATCAGACCCTGGGATGTTTCTTGTACACCGCCTTCTAGACCGATACCAATATCACCATTCCCCTGCTTTAAAGCCCCTATAGCTCGATTGATTGCCCCTTGGATCGTTTCTTCATCAGAAAAAGGCTGATCGCTCACATTCGATGGAATATCTAACACTAAAAACTCCACTTCCTCATGAATGAAACTATTTTTTACTGCTAAAATTTTGGCTGGGTTTTTAGAACCGATAATAATTTTCATTTCTAAATCTCCTATCGATGTAAAAAGGAAGCATGAATCATGCCTCCCGAAAAATTAGCTGTTTGATCGAATGGTATCAACCGTAGTTCGGTCACATGCTTTAACAAGTTTAACAATTAATTCTTTCGCTGCCGCATAGTCATCAATATGGATGATTGACGCATGGGTATGGATGTAGCGTGAACAAATTCCCACTACAGCACTTGGAACGCCCTCATGGGATTGATGAACACGTCCTGCATCTGTTCCACCCTGTGAAACGAAATATTGATATGGAATCTGATGTGTTTCCGCAGTATCAAGAACAAACTCTCTCATCCCACGATGCGTAACCATGGATCTATCAAGGATTCGAAGCAATGCCCCCTTGCCTAATTGGCCGAATTCTAGTTTGTCTCCACTCATGTCATTAGCAGGGCTTGCATCAAGTGCAAAGAAGATGTCAGGCTTAATCATATTTGCGGCTGTCTGAGCACCGCGTAAACCTACTTCCTCTTGGACTGTAGCACCCGAATAAAGGATGTTTGGTAATGTTTCATCCTTTAATTCTTGTAGAAGTTCAATCGCTAAGCCACAGCCATACCGATTATCCCATGCCTTTGCCATGATTTTTTTCTTATTTGCCATCGGAGTGAATGGACAAATCGGCAAAATAGCCTGACCGGGTTTAATTCCGATTTTCTCAGCATCTTCCCGGTTATCTGCACCAATGTCAACCAACATATTCTTGATTTCCATTGGTTTGTTTCGTTTTGACTCATCTAAAAGATGAGGCGGAATCGAACCTACTACGCCAATGACAGGACCATTATTTGTCATAATCTGAACCCGTTGGGCGAGTAGCACTTGACTCCACCAACCTCCAAGCGGCTGAAAACGAACCATTCCGTTTTCAGTAATGGAAGTTACCATGAAACCCACTTCATCCATATGGCCCGCAACCATTACTGTCGGTCCCTGTCCATGTCCTTTTTTCAGGCCAAAAACACTACCTAAATGATCTTGAACAATTTCATCTGAGTATAGAGCTAATTGCTCCTTCATAAACTTTCTTACTAAATGCTCATTTCCCGGTGCACCTGGAAGCTCCGTTAAGGTTTGAAAAAGTTTTAATGTTTGTTCATTCATTTTGAGACTCCTTCAGGAATAGATTCTGTGATCTTATGTATAGTTTTATTTTACAGAAATTTCGTGTCTCTTACCAATATTTCATCCGATATAAGTAATATTACCTTCTTACTGCTAAATACGATATACTGAGAGGAGAATCCTTATACGTAATCTTTTCCAATTTATTTTTTGGAGGTCCTTCACTATGAACTGGAAATCTTTCATCGTTGGAGCTGCGGTCGGTTTAATTGGCGGTTATGTGGTAAAAGAAGTAATTGATCAAAAAACGAATGTGTCACCCGAAAAGGTACTGGAACAAGTAAAAAGACAGTTTAAACAAAATGGCCCCATCAGCGGCTCTTGGATACATATGGAAACCGAACCATATGAAAAGCAGCATATACACTATCGTGTATACAAAGGCGGAATTTCAAAAAATAATGAAGGCTCTACTGAGCAATATGAATTTATTGCTGATGCGCAGACGGGTACTCTTATAGACATTACACCCTTATAAAATAGTAACAAAAAAGCCGTATCCTCAGTGGGTACGACTTTTTTGTCTCTATTTTCTTTTTATCACTTCAGCTAATTTCCCTTCGTTGTCCCATTTTACTGCTCTGTAGAAGGCATCATGGTAAAAGGTAAACCATGCATTTTTCTTTAACCCAAAAGGGAGCCATTTCTCTTTTGCGAATATAGAGTCCATTGGGTAGTCATCATATGCCATTACCCATAATACATTTTGATGGGCATGTGTCGCCATTAAATCTGCCATGTGAATAGCGATGTCTCCACCATCTTCAACCATAACAATAGAATGACCGTTACTATGCCCGCCGGTATGAATCATCCTAATAGCTCCTAAAGACCATTCACCTTCAAATGATACAACTTGAGTTTCAACAGCTTCCCAGTTTTCTTTCCAATATGTATTTTTTGAACGTATATTAGGATTTCGCATTTCATCCCATTCCACTTGTGACGTGATGATTTTCGCATTAGGAAAGGTTGAAACATAACGGTCATCCACAAGCTTCGTCAATCCTCCTGCATGGTCAAAATGCAGATGGGTCATTAGAACATAATCAATATCATCTGTACTCAATCCTAACTCTTCCAAAGATGAATCAAGCTCAGATTCCTGTGTGACACCAAAGTTTCTTAATTGTTTTTCGGTTAATTTTCCTTTTCCCAATCCTGATTCGACCAGTATATTCTTCCCATCCATTTGAATGAGAATGGGATCGGTAGGGAGCTCAATTTGATTTTTATCGTTACACGGATACTTTTTCGACCATAATCCTTTGGGGACAACTCCAAACATGGCCCCACCATCCAAATTTGTAACGCCGCCTGATAACCATGTGAATGAAACACGACCAATCTTTAATGTTTCCATTTACCATTCCTCCTCTTCCCTCATTTTTCTATATTTTAACATTCGGAAGGTGGGTAGAGAAGAACAAAAAGCGGAAGCGCCTCGTTCAGCCCCGACAGGCAAATGTTCTTCGGTGGGAAAAGTCTGCCTTTTGACTTTTCTCGCCGAAGGTTATTAGACCCGAGGGGCTAGGCGCTGGAGCTAGATTCAGACAACTAGTTCAGTTTTCCACTCTCGTACCTTTTAAAATTTCCTATAGAAACAAAAAGACAGTTCATGGAATGAACTGCCCTAAAAGATCTACTTTTCATTTTGATATTTAACTTCACTACGGTAAATTCGCTGTCCCATTTCAGAAAACTTCTGTTCATATTCGGTCATGATGTTTCCTTCATACCCACTGTTATGGAAATCAAGGCTTACATATTTTAGTAATAGTCCATAAGCAGAAAAGCTCGTTAAGGAATATTCAAATAATCCTTGGTTGTCTGTTTTAAAGTGAATTTCCCCACCATCGACCAAAATATCCTCATATAACTTCAAGAAATCTTTATAGGTCAACCTTCTCTTTTCATGACGGGATTTCGGCCATGGATCAGAAAAATTTAAATACACTCTGTCTACGTCATTTTTCGAAAAATATTTACCTAGATCAGCTGCATTCACATTTAAAAGCTTTAGATTTGGTAAATCTGCTTCAATTAAACGATCCAAGGCTGCTACAATGACGCTGACATGTAATTCAATACCAATATAATTTATATCAGGATTTGCTTTTGCCATTCCTGTAATGAATTGCCCTTTACCTGTACCAACTTCAATATGAAGTGGCTGGTTTTTTTCAAACACATTATGCCAATTACCCTTGTGCATTTCGGGATTTGCTACAACAAATTGAGGATGTTGATCTAATTTATCCTGTGCCCAAGGTTTATGTCTAAGTCTCATTACGACACTCCTAAAAAATAATTTCGTTCAAACCATATCATGCAAGACCTTCGCATGCAAGCAGTTCTTGTTGGAAAATAAGAAAACGCATAAACAGAAAAAGAATTCACAACCTAACTGTGTGAATTCTTTTTAAATACCACTTGAGAGGGTGTCCTTTATGCCATTAAGTCATGGTGACCAAGTAACATTACTAAAAGATATATTGAACAACCATCAGTCCGATTGCTGTGGTTCCGTAGCGGAATGTGAACAGCTAGAACGCTTAGTGAAATCTCTAATGGTCAACACACAAGTTGATCAAAATGTTAAGAACATTCTACAGGAAGTGTACCAGTATAGCCAAAATGGTGCACAAACAGCTGATTTAGATCAACATATTCTATCTAATCAGAATAACTTATCACAATGGGTTAACGATATTGATGAATTTTCATAATTTATAGAATTTCATGTAAAAAATGGATCCATTTGTTCATCTCTTCCAGGCGATTTTTATTTTTATGCCACTGAATGGAAGATAAGGTTTGCACGGTCACATACCACTTCATTCTTAACTTTAGATGATCTGTTAGCTCTTTTCCGTACATGATTAGCCAATCCTGCCAATTTTCTTGTGGGATATACCAATATAGGAGTAATCCAAGATCAATAGCAGGGTCTGCAATCCTGGCTCCATCCCAATCAATCAAATACAACTGGTTGTCTTCTGCTAACAGCCAGTTGTTATGGTTGACATCTCCATGACAAACCACTTTTTCATCACAATAGACATGTAATGCTTCATCTTTTAAAAAGTTTATTGCTTTTTGTGTTTCTTCTAAGGATCGAACTTGATCGTCTAACTCATTGACCACTGATTGAAAAATGGTTTCCGGGTGTAATGGCGAGTTCTCTATCCTGCTTAACATTCCAAGCATCGGCTTTGAGCAGTGAATTTTCTTGAGAAGCCTGGCAACAAGCTCTTGATTCATTTCCGCCGGTGTTAATTCTCTGCCTGGAAGCCATTGTTGTGCTGTTATTACATCTCCATTTTCCAACCGTTTGGTCCAAACAAGCTTTGGGACAATGCCTTCTGCTGAAAGAACCGCAAGGAATGGAGAGGAGTTACGCTTTAAAAAAAGCCTTTGATCCTCATATTCTGCATAAAAGGCTTCACCAGTAGCGCCTCCGGCAGGGGTAATTTCCCACTCTTGTCCTAGTATATGTTCCAAAATCGTTCACCTTCAATTTATGCCGTTCTATTGGGCTTATTCCCCCAAATCATTCGGAGGTAAAACCTGTGCTGCTGGAAGGTTTAAAATAACCAGAGTTCATTCAACAGCTTTTATTTTTTATAAAACAAAAAAAAAGCTATTGAAACCATTGCACACAATAGCCATCTTAATAAATTTTATCTCCAATTGCCTTTTTTCGTCAAGTAATCTCGAGAAACTATTTTTTTAGTAAAACATTTAAAGATATAGGTTGTATCTTGACATCGCCACCATGTAGCACTCCTTTGGAATAAATTCCCGCCTGATTTTTATCAACCAAAATGGACCAATCTCTCTTTGGAAGAGTAAATCCTTGTTCCCTTGTTGAGGGATTAATGATTAAAATTACCTCATCGTGAACCATTTGATAGATGCACGCTAGAGTCGGAGGTGAAGATGGGAGGGCACGAATATTGCTTCGAATTTCATCAGAAGTTCTCATTCGAAAACAAGGGAAGGCTTGGCGGATCTCAATCAAACCTTTAATGTAATTTACATTATCTATAAATTGACTCTTTCTCTCCCAATCAAGTTGGTTAATCTGATCAGGAGCACAGTAACTATTTCCTTTTCCTTGCTTGGTTCGGAAAAATTCCTGCCCACTATGGAGAAAAGGAATTCCTTGTGACAACAAAACCATTCCGGTTGCCAGACGATGAAATTGTGCGCGTGTGGTATCATCAACGTGTGGAAGACAGGATTGAAGTTTATCCCAAAGGGTATGATTATCATGACATTCAACATAATTTAATGATTGGGTGGGTTCATTAAAAAGTCGCAAATTTCTCTTCTTAAACCCAATGCTCCCCGTTATGACCTCCAATGCTGCATCCAAGTAATGGTCATTCCCAAGTGCATATCCCTTATCCAATATATTAAAAGTGCTTCCCTTAATAACATCACGAAATTTATCATTAAATTGAGCAATCTGGGGTATTTTTGCTTGATTAGCAATTGTCGCTTTTAGTTCTGTGGGAAGTGGTGTGTTCAGATTCCATCCCTCTCCAAGGATCAGTATGTCGTCTGCCATACTGTCACACGTCTTTCGCACTTCTCTCATCGTTTCCACATCTAAAATCCCCATTAGATCGAAGCGAAATCCATCAATATGGTACTCTTCCATCCAATAACGAATAGAGTCAATGATAAATTTCCTAACCATTTTCCGCTCGGATGCGATATCATTTCCTACACCTGTTCCATTTGAAGGCAATCCTAATTCGTTATGACGAAAATAATAACCTGGAACGATTTTTTCAAAGGGGGAATCCTCCCGAATAAATACATGATTATACACTACATCCATAATGATCCTTAGTCCACTTTCATGGACTCGATTAATTAGTTCTTTTAACTCTTTAATTCTAGTGTAAGGGTCGGCAGGATTGGTCGAATAGCTACCTTCTGGTGCATTGAAGTGGAGAGGATTGTATCCCCAGTTATAATCCTTATTGGGCGTCAACTCATCTACACCTGCATAGTCATGAAAAGGCAGAAACTCAAGATGCGTAATCCCTAGCTCTTTTACATACGATAACCCTGTCGGTTCATCGTCTTTTCCTTTTGTATGCAATTCACCTGCTCCTAGATATAATCCCTTATTCTTTATTCCACTATGGGGATGGATACTAAAGTCCCTTATATGGGTTTCATAAATAACTGCATCGACAGGGTTTTCTAAGGGAGGCAAATCAGGCCTAGGTCTTGGAGGGCTGTCTGGCATTACTACTACACCCAATTCTCCATTTACCGTTACGGCTTTCACATATGGATCAACAGCCTCGCGCCATTCTTGATTGATTAGGACCAGAAAACTGTAGTGATAGAGCTCTAAAACCCGCGGAACCATAACAGACCATATGCCTCTATCCCCCCGCTTCAGTTTGATGATTTCCGAAAAACTGCTCTCTGGAGGAGTAATTTTTAACTTGACCTGGATAGCCGTTGGTGCCCAAAGCTTAAAGCGAGTCTCTTCTGCACACAGGGTCACACCAAGGTCATCTCCATCATAGTAAAATCTCTCGTCAAAACTCTCTGTCCGAATCACTGCACCAATTTGAAGGTCTGTTTTCCCTCCATGCTCATCTACTACCCAATATTGCTTTTCAAAGGAATAATCTCCTGAAAACCTACAAATATATTTATGATGATCGACTATTTCACTCTTTGCAATAATGTCCAATGGACACTTTCCTGAATCATTAACAAGATAGAAAGTGGACGACACTCCTCCATGATAGGAAAGTGGCAGAAGAATCGTAATGATATGAAGCTCATCTAAATAGGCAAGAAATTTTCTGTCAGTACCAATCATTCCTACCCCTCTCTTTCAGCTCAACTTCCTTTTTAGAACGTATTCGCGTTAACACTTCAACCGCTTTATCTTGAAGCTGAATAGTCAGTGGTGTATGCCCCACATGCTCCCCATCTGCATGAACAAATAATGAATCAGTAGAATGAATAGAAATGGCTTTTCCTTTATACGTTTTCACTTCTTTAAAATGAATGTGCTTTCCCCAAAAAACACTAACGAAAACAAGCAGCAATTTTAGCCTTGATAACTGGTGAACGACAGTAATATCAAACAGCCCGTCATCTGGCACTGCAACAGGAGCTATTTTCATCCCACCGCCATAATAGGGTTGATTGGAAACAGTTACAAACCATGTTTGTTCAAATATATGCTTTTGACCGTCAATTGATAAATAGATTGTTGTGGTTTTATAAGTAAATAGCTTTTTGAGTAGAAAATAAACATAAACAAGCCTGCCTAACGAAAGCTTATTTAACAGTGCCTTCATCTGTGATTGATTGACTTCGTATGATATGACTGCATCAAATCCAGCACCCATATTATTAATAAAATTATATTCCTGCTGATTGGCCATTTTAATTTTACCAATATCAATAGCTAGCGCCTCCTGCTTCATCAAGCGAAGAATGACCGTTAAGGCTGCCACCGGCTCTGAAGGGATTTGGAACCCTCTTGAAAAGTCATTTCCTGACCCTCCTGGGATAAAGCCAAGGGTAATATGATTTTTTTTTACTACACCATTCATGACTTCATGAATGGTCCCATCTCCACCTACCGCAATGATGATTTTTTCTTCGCAGTTTTTTTGGGCAATCTGGCTGGCCAGTTTTTTTGCATGTCCTTGATATTCTGTAAAAACAGCAAGATAACTAACTTGTTTTTCTTTAAGTTGATTTTCAATTTTCTCCCATATCTTAAGACAGTAACCGTTTTTTGCCTTTGGATTAACAATAAAATAAATTTCTTTCATAATACCAACCTTTTTTATTTGTTGGCTCTGTTAAACGTGTCTGTTGATTTCCGCTCCAGGCGCTTCGCTTTCCGTGGGCGTTTCGGCGAGCCTCCTCGGCGCTAGCGCCTGCGGGGTCTCCCCTGACCCGTACTCCCACAGGAGTCTTCGCGTCTTCCGCTCCAATCAACAGGGGATAAAAATCAACAATGTTCTTTAACATAGCCTATTTGTTTTTCATTCCGTTAGTGGAAATACCTGGATTGCTTCATATTTTGGTGTTTTATGGAGATGTGTTTGATATAAAACCACCTCATTCGCTTGAAAAGCGAGCGGCTCTGATTGGAGCTCGTTCCATATTTCGAGAAGTGTCTGTTGAAATGCTTTTTCGCCTATCCACTTTCTTGCTAAGGTAATATGGGGACGGAAGGGCCTTGTCTCCAGTTCAAATCCCGCGTCTTCACAAGCTGAAAACACCTTATTCCTTAAAAGATTTAGTTCATTACTTTCCTCTGTATCTGCCCAAAAAACACGTGGAGAGTGACTACTTCCGAAAAAACCAAGTCTATTTATTTTTAATTGGAATGGCTTTGCATTATTTAAGGCATCTTTCACATTGCTAGCAGCTGTTGCTAGTTTTTCTGGGGATGCTGCACCCAAAAAAGCCAAGGTGATATGTAAATCTTGAAAATGTACCCAGCGGCTAAAAGGAATTACAGCTTTTATTTTTTCAATATGTTCCTTCATCATTAGTTTTGTTGCTTCGGGCATCCTAACAGCAAAGAAGAAATGCGTTTTCTGTTCCATTGTTTATTCAGTCCTTTACTCAATTTTAGTTTATTTTCCCCAGATTGTATCTATTTGTGGCAGAAGAATAATCGATATTTTTTACAAGCCGCCTTTTTTTATTTATGATTATAGAGTATATAAGAAAATTGTAGATGATACAGAAGATAGAAAGGATGGGTCCCTATGAAAGTAGTCAATAATATTGCTGAATTAATTGGTGAAACACCACTGGTCAAACTTAATCGCTTAGCTCCTAAAGGCGGGGCCTCTGTTTATTTGAAGCTTGAGTTTTATAACCCAAGCAAAAGTGTAAAAGACCGCGCTGCATTTAATATGATTATAGAAGCAGAAAAAGCTGGTTTATTAAAAGCGGGCTCTACCATTATTGAACCAACTAGTGGAAACACAGGAATTGGCCTAGCCATGAATGCGGCTGCACGAGGGTATAAATCCATTATTATTATGCCTGATACAATGACTCAGGAACGGATTAATATTTTAAAAGCCTACGGGGCAGAGGTTGTCCTTACTCCAGGGGATGAAAAAATGCCTGGTGCCATAAGAAAGGCACAGGAATTAGCTAGTGAGATACCAAATAGCTTCGTTCCGATGCAATTTGAAAATGAAGCCAACCCCGATGCGCATCGGTACACTACTGCTGTGGAAATTATTGAGGCAATGAAAGAAATCGGTAAACCATTATCCGCATTTGTTGCTACAGCAGGAACAGGAGGTACCATCACGGGTACTGGTGAAACCTTGAAAGAGCATTTTGAGGGATTAACTGTACATGTTGTGGAGCCTAAAGGTTCGCCTGTTCTATCAGGTGGCAAGCCTGGTAAACATAAGCTTGTAGGGACAAGCCCTGGCTTTATCCCTGAAATTCTAAATCAAGATGTGTATGATGAAATTCATGCGATTGAAGATGAAGATGCATATGATATTGCTCGCAGGTTAGCGAAAGAAGAAGGAATTCTTGTTGGCCCATCCTCTGGTGGAGCTTGCTACGCTGCTTTGGAGGTTGCCAAGCGTCTGTCTCCTGATGATGTAGTGGTTTGCATTGCTTGTGATACCGGGGAAAGATACTTATCGAGCGATTTGTTTCAGTATTAAATAAGAAAAGCGTAAGCGCCTTGTTCAGCCCCGACAGGCAAATGTTCTTCTGCAAGAAAAGTCGCTCTTTGACTTTTATTGCAGAAGAACATTTGACCCGAGGGGCTAGGCGCTGGAGCTGGACAATTCTCGAAGTCAAATTTTATATTTTCTTATAAGTAAGTAGAGAGGCTGACTCGTTAAGGGTCAGCCTCTCATTTTGGTTATGAAGAAATCTTTTCTTTTAAATCCCCACATTGCTTCTCTATTTCTTCAGTTAATAAGCTTTGTAGCTTTCTTGTGATAGGGCCAGGTAAACCCTCCTTAACCTGATCTTTGTCAATTTCAACAATTGGCATAACCTCTGAAGTCGTACTAGACAGGAATACTTCATCAGCCGTAGCCAGTTCAGCCAAGGTAAAGGAGCGTTCTTCAAATGGAATGTTGTTTTGGGAACATATCTGTAAGATTACATCTTTAGTAATCCCCTTCAAAATAAGATGATTTGATTCATGCGTAATAACCACACCGTTTTTCACAATAAAAATATTCGAGCTGCTACCTTCTGTGACTTGATCTCCACGGTATTGAATCGCTTCAAAGCATCCCTGCTCCGCAGCCTTTTGTTTGGCTAATAGGTTGCCCAATAAATTTAAACTCTTGATATCACAACGAAGCCAGCGAATATCCTCCGTACGAATGGTTTTCACACCATTCGTCAGGCTCTCAACAGGACGTGCCACTTCTTTCGTATAGGCTACAAGTGTAGGAACGACATCCTTTGTTGGAAAAACATGATTACGCGGAGCCGTTCCCCTCGTAATTTGCATATAAATGGTTCCCTCAACCAAATTATTTTTTGTAACTAGTTCTTCTAACAAAGCTGTACAATCATCAATGGAATAAGGTAATGTAATCCCAATACTTTCAGCACTTTTCACAAACCGCTCCAAATGTTCTTTTACCGTGAACATTTTTCCATTATAGACACGGATGACTTCATATACTCCATCCCCGAACTGATAGCCTCGGTCTTCTATATCTACCTTTGCTTCCAATCGATTGACCAATTTTCCATTTATAATTGCAAAGTTCATTCTCCCTGTCCCCTTTTGTTTATCTATTCACTCTTTGCCAACTCATAAATTGCTTGTGCATAAATGGCTGTGGCCTTCAGTAAATCTTCAATATACATATATTCATCCTTTTGATGGGCAATGTCGGGGCGCCCTGGAAATAATGGTCCAAAGGCAACACCGGACTTTAACGAACGGGCATACGTTCCTCCACCAATAGCAATTAATTCAGCCTTTTCACCGGTTTGCTCTTCATACACCTTTTTCAACGTTTGGATTAGGAACTCTTTTTCATCGACATGATGTGGTTTAGAGTCTGAGAAGTTATCAAGAACAAATCCTTCCGTTTGTAAAAGCGCCTCTAATTTCGCCTTCGTCTCTTCCATTTTATTTGTGACAGGGTATCTGCACGTCATTCCAATTCTTCCATTTGTATCTTTTGAGTAGGATAGCTTACCAGGATTAATGGTTAATTCTCCTGAAATGTCATCTGAATAAGCAACACCAAGATTCACACCCCGTGAATCTTCAAAGAAATAGTGGGATACAAATTGGAAATAATGTGAAGCTTTTGCATCTACATTCAATTTAGACAGAAACTCTGCTAAAAACAAACCGGCATTCTTCCCATTTTTAGGCTCCATTCCATGGGCTGAAATACCTTTTACTTCTAAGTAAAGTGCCCCGTCCTCTAGTTGATGACTGTGCTCTAACTCGTACTTTGTCATGAATTCAGTAAACTGACGGACAATTTCTTCTTCGTTTTCCTTAACTAGGATCATCGCTTTTGCTAAATCAGGAACCATGTTGTATCTCTTCCCAGAAACAAAGTTCTCCACTTCAATCAAGGCTTCCTTCGTATCAAAGGAAGATTGCTCTTGAACCATATCGAAATCGGCAATGCCCTTCTCTGCATTGATAATAGGAAAATCTGCATCCGGTGCAAACCCGAGTGTCGGCATCTCTTCATGCTTGAAATAATGGTCTACACAGCGCCAGTTGCTTTCTTCGTCTGTTCCAATAATCATTCGAACACGTTTACTCAATGGCAAACCTAATTCTTTTACAATTTTCATTGCATAATAGGCTGCCATTGTAGGCCCCTTATCATCAAGTGCACCACGAGCAAAAATTTTACCATCTCTGATTTCCGCTCCAAATGGATCACTTGTCCAGCCGTCTCCCTCTGGAACTACATCCACATGGCAAAGAATGCCTAACAATTCTTCTCCTGAGCCAAACTCCAGATGTCCTGCTAAATTGCCCACGTTTTTCGGAATGAAACCATCCCTTTCCCCAAGGTTTAGCATAAAATCTAATGCTTCCTTCACACCTTTTCCAAGTGGTGCTTCAGGTGATGTATTTTCTTCATCTAGCAGGCTTTTAATATGTAATAATCCTTGTGTGTCTTTTATTAGTTCTTCTTTTCTTTTTTCTACTTCGTTCATCCAATTAATCAGTGTCAATATTCTTTTCCCCCTCTATACTATTTCTTTTACAATATCATTTTTGCGAATATCTTAGCAATTTTGCTTTTTAAAAAGGCTGTGTTAAAGAACAATGTTGATTTTTACACCCTGTTGATTGGAGCGGAAGGCACGAAGACTCCTGTGGGAGTATGGTTCAGGGGAGACCCCGCAGGCGCTAGCGCCGAGGAGGCTCGCCGAAACACCCACGGAAAGCGAAGTGCCTGGAGCGGAAATCAACAGACAAGTTTAACGAAGCCTTTTAAAAAGGAGTAAGTTTCTCCTTAACGCGTTATGTTAGAATAAATTATACATTTTAACTAAAAATTCAAAAAAACTTAGCATAAACCCAGCCATATTTACCATATCTTAGAGTATAAAATAAATTAGGAGGTAGGAAAAAAAGACGATTTTTGTAAATTTTTGATGATATTTATGTAAACTTTACTATAGTGGTGGAAATTTTCAGAAATTATGGGTACAATAAATGTAGATGTATGACATCTAAGTCTCACTACTCCAAAAAAAAGGAGATGTCTGCGCGGAAAAGAAACTACATATGATTGAAGAGCAATCTTCAAAGAGGCTGTCGGTAGCAGGGTTAAAGCCATAAGGTTTGAAAAAAGGATAGGGAGTGGTTCTTTGAAACCTTCAACTAACCGGATGTTAAACCGCATCAAATGTATCTACATGTTTATTCGCAATAAAGGCACTGTTTCAACGCAGGAACTTGTAGAGGAATTTGGTATCACTCCTCGCACCATACAACGAGATTTAAATGTCTTAGCCTATAATGACTTGGTAATTAGCCCAAGCCGCGGAAAATGGACAACAACAGAGAAGAAAGTGAAGATGTCATCTTAATATCAGTGAAACCATAGAAAATAATCTAGGAAGCACACGAAATCATCGTGTGCTTTTATTTGTTTCGTATATAATTTTTCTAATTATACTATAGAGAATATCCAATGAAATTCTCTAAATTTAATTGACAGTTTTAATAAATATGATATATTAATATAAAATTCTTTAGCGCTTAAAAGCGTTTATGTAAAAAAGAAGATTGGTAGGTTCATCATGGAGAATAATCAGCAGAACTTAAAGAAGGGTCTCTTACCGCGGCATGTTCAATTTATTGCCTTGGCAGGGATGATTGGAACAGGGATTTTTAAAGGCAGCTCTGACACCTTAAATATTGCTGGACCTAGTGTTGTGTTTACCTATTTAATGGGCGGCTTACTATTATTTATCGTTATGGCAGCCTTAGGGGAAATGGCTCTTGCGTTTCCTAACTTCAATGTTCAGCATTTAGTTAATAAAGCATTTGGTTTTCGCGTTTCCTTTATCGTAGGCTGGCTCTATTGGATTAACTGGATCCTGGTAACAGTAGTAGAACTACTTGCTGCAGGAAGTTTCCTCCAATTTTGGTTTCCAGATACCCCATTATGGCTATTAAGCTTAATTTGCGCGTTTGTTATTATTGGCATTAACTTATTTCAAGTAAAATATTATGGAGAAATGGAATTTTGGTTCGCTGGAATTAAGATTCTTGCATTAGTGGCCTTTATCGTTTTAGGATTCTTCCTATTACTTGGTTTCATTCCTAGTGATGTTGAAAACCCTATTTCAAACTACACTGGGCACGGAGGATTTTTCCCTCATGGAGTCAGCGGAATGCTGAGTGCCTTTTTGGTTGTAATGTTTTCATACGGAGGAGCAGAATTAATTGGGGTCGCTGTTACTGAGACAAAGGATGCGGACAAAGTATTGCCCAAAATTATTAAAGGGGCAGTATGGCGGGTTATTATTTTTTACGTTTTACCGATCCTAATTATTTGTGGGATTATGCCTTGGAATAGGGTATCTAGCGTCGATAGTCCATTTGTACAAGTTTTCAGTATTACTGGGTTACCAGGGGCTGCACACATCATGAATTTTGTGCTCATGACAGCTGTACTTTCAGCAGCCAATTCAGGGATTTATGCTACATCTAGAACACTATTTTCGATGGCTCAGAGTGGCGTTGCACCAAAAGGATTGGCAAAGACATCAAAAAAAGGCATTCCGTTAGTAGGAATCATGATCACAACTGTGTGTATTTTGGCTGGAGTTTATTTAGCCTATATCACACCAAGTAAAATCATTAATTACCTTATGACAATCCCTGGTTTTACTATTATGTTGATTTGGATTTGTATTTGTGCAGCACAATTGAAGCTACGTCCTACGTACAAAGAAAAACCACATTTTCAGGTAAAAGGGTTTCCGTATACAACTATTTTCGCAATTGTCAGCTTAAGTGTTATTTTTATTGGGTTCTTAACAAGTCCAAGCAATCTGATTGGTTCGTCCGTAGCACTTGTGACAGTTGGTGTGCTAATTATCCTTTCCTTACTTGTTAGGAAAAATGGTTCCAAATAATATACAAAAGTGATACCCGAAAAATTTGGGTATCACTTTTTTGTATTACAGATTTACTCATTTTCATCTGACTCAACAAATAATCTTAGTGCAGTCAGCTTATTTTCCCAAAATAATTCAAAATACTGCAGCCAATCTTTTAATTCCATTAAAGGTTCAGGCTCGAGCTTGTACCGAGTTTCTCTGCCGACTTTCCGTTCTTTTACCAATCCTGCATCTGCTAATACGCGCAAATGCTTAGATACAGCCGTACGGCTAATTGGAAATTTTTCACTGATTGCTGTGACAGGCATCTCTTGGTTACTAAGAAGCTTTAATAAACTACGTCGGGTTGGGTCAGCAATCGCTTGGAAAACATCATGCTTAGCAGAAGCAGCGACCATCTACGCCTCAACATATCCTTGTAATTTTTTAACAAGCCCTGCCCAGCCTTGATTCATGTTGTCTCTAATTGGTGTATGTGGAACACCAAACTCTGTAACCTTATTAACATCCCAACCGCCATGGATTAGTGTTAATTCTGTCTTATCTTCTAGTGCCTTTAACTCAAACGTTAGTGTCCAATCCTTCCCCCAATTAAAAGAGAGGCGGTTTGGCGGATCTACTTGTGTCACCTTACATGGAGACATACCAAATTGGCCTGCGTTAATATGAAATTCATGACCTTCAACAGCCTTCAGATCATTTGGCATGAACCAACCGGAAAGTCCTTCTGCGGTAGCTACTGCATTCCAAACTTTATCAATTGGTGCATTGTATACTTCCGTGTATTTGATATCTTCTAATTTTGGTTGTGCTTCGTTTGTCATTAGATTTCCTCCTAAGATTGAGCTATTGTTAATGTTTCATTTTTTGGTTGTTTTTAATACGAAACCATTTGGTTACGTATTAAATAATATAACACCTTTTGGTTTCATGTCAAGTTCCTTGATTTTAAAAATGGCGGCACTATATAATCATCCTGTTAAAATATGTAGGCTTTTTTCTTAAAGATTATTGTTATGGGAGAAAAGCAGAGGTTTATTCATTTAGAATCAGTGCTAAACTACGAAAAAGTGGACTAATTGATTGCCAGCTTAGAAGAATACCAATAAACGGAGTTTTTCCCCTTATTTGCAAAATCGAGCTCATTATGGAAAAAATAAGCGGAGTTTTTCCCCTTATTCAAAGAAAATTGCCCCATTTTTGCGTTTTAAAATCAAATAAGGGAATTTCTCCGTCTATTTAAGCTAATTTACATCCAGTTTCCCAAATAAGGGGAATTCCTCCGTCTATTTATTAGAACGAACCTTAAATAAGGTATCCAAAGCCAAAAGCAACAATTTCTTAGAAAAGAGCCAATATGTAAAAGGTGTTACTACCTATTATTAACAAGTTTTGAATGATAAAATATTACTAAAAATGTATTTTAGAGGTAGTCCTATGTTAAATTCTCAATATTTACGAAGGATCCATTTAAAAAGGGAGGAAATTCCCTCTTTTAGCAAATATCCTTTTAAACTGACAGCTATAAAGACACTTGATGAGCTCGTGTTTCATCCTAATGTTACGTTCCTTATTGGTGAAAATGGAATGGGTAAATCCACTTTATTGGAGGCAATTGCAGTTGCATTAGGGTTTAATCCAGAAGGTGGATCCTTTAATTTTAATTTCTCCACTTATGATTCTCACTCTTCGTTAGCTGACCATTTGAAGGTAATCAAAGGTGTAGAGAAACCTCAAGATGGATTTTTCCTTAGAGCAGAAAGTTTTTATAATGTAGCTTCAAACATTGAAGAGCTTGATAAGGGAGGCGGCGGTCGTAAAGTCATTGATTCTTTCGGCGGTGTTTCCCTTCATGAGCAATCACATGGTGAGGCATTCTTTGCCACGTTTCTTCATCGTTTTAGGGGTAATGGCATCTATATTTTAGATGAACCTGAAGCGGCCCTCTCCCCTTTGCGGCAGATGTCGATGTTAACGAGGATTCATGATTTAGTCAATGAACAATCCCAATTTATCATCGCTACTCATTCACCGATCATCATGGCCTATCCCCATGCAAAAATCTTTGAATTTACAGATGAGGGTTTAATAGAAAGTAAGCTTGAAGAAACCAATCATTACAGGATTATGAAGCAGTTCTTTGACGATAAAAATCGTATGCTTCATCATCTGCTAGATGATTAAAACGTAAAAAGCTCGGTAATTCCGAGCTTTTTTGTTACACCATGTTTTTCCCGTAAAAAATTTCATCCATCTCCAGCTTGAGTCTTTCAGTGATTTCAATATGTTCATCAGGAGTCAATTTATCTTTTGTATAGCCAAATAAATAATGATTTAAATCAAATTCCCGAAGCTTACATTTTGTATGGAAAATGTTTTCCTGATAGACGTTCACATCAATCATATCGAATAGTTCCCCGACATCTTCAGGAATGTAATTTTGAATCGAGTTAATTTCATGGTCAATAAACAGCTTATGCCCCGTTTTATCCCGAGTAAATCCGCGAACACGGTAATCAATAGTCATCACATCCGTTTCGAACGAACGGATTAAATAGTGAAGAGCCTTAAGCGGTGAGATTTCCCCACATGTGGAAACATCAATATCTGCTCTAAAGGTGCTGATTCCTTCATCAGGATGAAATTCCGGATATGTATGAACCGTGATATGACTCTTATCAAGCTGCATCACCACTGATTCCGGAAGTGGGCCTGGAGATTCCTCAAACGACTCAGAAGGAGCATTGGTAAGCGGCCCCTCTGAAACTAATAGCGTCACACTCGCTCCAGCAGGCTCAAAGTTTTGCGCAGCCACATTCAATACATGAGCCCCAATAAGATCTGAAACATTTTTTAGAATAGCTTCCAGTCTCTCCGCGCTGTATTGTTCATCAATATATTTCAAATAGGCTTCACGCTCATCCTTTGTTCTTGTATAACAAATATCATACATATTAAAGCTTAGTGACTTCGTCAAATTATTAAAGCCGTGTAATTCAATTGCCTGCTCGTGCGTAAGTCTCATGGCAATTCCCCCTTGTAAGAATAACATTCGAAAGTAAATATTATTAAGATACCCATTGTTATACCCAGTTACTTATTTTTTAAAAACTTTTTGATCTTGATAATTCTTTCCTTCTTGTGAACAATAATCGAAGGACTTTCTTAAGAGGTGAAAGGATGAAGAAAAAGTTTTATCTTATATTGATTTTCCTATTATTACTTCCTAACCTAGCAATAGCGAAACCTGAATCGGATAAAGTAAAAGTGGCATTTGTTAGAGATGGCATTCTTTGGACGAAAATGAATGGCATAGAAGAAAAAATCACGATCAAACCTACCAAGTATAACGAGCCACCCCAATGGTCTCATGATGGAAAGTGGATTGTTTATGGTGTAGAACCGAAAGAGAAACTTAGTCCGAACTTAGAGTCCCAAACAGAGATTTGGGTGTATAGTTTAGAGACGAGAAAACACAAACGAATTACCTATGACGGCTCGAAGCCAAAATGGTCACCGGTTGAGAATATCCTAGCCTTCAAAAGCGGTGGTGTCTTAAATGTCTCCAACCTGGATCAGTTTTATAATATTGCGTTAGGTGTAGGAGATTATGATTGGTTCCCGGATGGAAGGGCCTTTATTACCTCCTCAGGCGCTTCACTAAGACCCGATGGCTGGACAAATCCTGTTCTTTACAAAATTGGACTTGATAAAGATTTTTCAAAAATCACGAGCCTAACAAAAAATGTGAAAAAATTGTACACCATTCCAAGTGAAATAAAAAAAGGGAATATTAGTTTACTTGCCATTGATGCAACTAATTTTCAATTTTCCCCTGATGGAAAGTGGATTTCTTTTATGGTCAGCCCCACCGCTTCCTGGTCAATGGACAGCAATATGATGTGTGTGATCTCATCTGATGGACAAACCTTCGAGGTTTTAGATGAAATGATTTGGGAAGTTGACTCTCCTCAGTGGGCCTTCCATCAAAACCGGTTAGGTTATATTGCGGGTGGGGGAAGAATTGTTTTAGGGTTCAAGAATAAAAAAATGAAGGTCACGGAACTTCCGGCTTTCAAGTCAATCAGCTTGACTCCCCCTCACTTTGCGGAGTTAGGTTTTACATGGAGAGATGATCAGTCAGTAGTTGTCTCAAGGGTTAAAGAGAGCGAATGGTCAAATGATCCTAAGCAGAGGCCCGATCCTTCTATATTTTTAATAAAAATGGGGGAGCAAACGCAATTGCAATTGACCCATCCGCCAAAGGGGTTTGGTGATTACCACCCTATTTATCTTCCTTCAGCCCGTAAATTAACCTGGGTCAGAAAAAAGGATTTGGCTGAAACACACAGAGATTTATGGATTGCCGATCAAAACGGAGAAAACGCTCGGGTATGGATCAAAAATGTGGTTGGATATGATTTTTATCAAGGGAAATAGATGATGACAGGCCTCCTTTTCATGTAAAGCGGGGCCTTTTTTTGTGTGAATTTCATTTATCGACCACTTCGGGTCAAAAATCGGCCGATTTAGAAATTATTTCGTCCACTTTGAGTGATTTTTTGTCCACTTTTTGGTTTTATCGTCCACTTCATGTAACTTATCGGCCACTCTGTCCTAATCTCCTTCCATTTTTTACAATTAAATCATTGACAAAAAGAATATTCAGAATATATATTGCTTTTAAGAGTAATTATTTTTCTTTAAAGAGTAATTCTATCTAAAGGAGGATTACCATGGATCAATTAAGACTGAATGTTGAATTATTACGAAAACGTGTGCCTAATCTAACTGTTGCAGCCGCTGCAATCGGATTACGTCCCGCCACCGTTTCTAACCTTTGCACTGGGAAAATTCCTTTAGCACGTGCTGAAGTCAAGACCCTTGTCACTCTTGCAGACCTTGCAGAATGCACCGTGGATGATTTAATCATCAGGGGATCAGATGCGGAGATGCTGGAAACCGGGATTAAAGTCATTGACCTTTTTGCTCCGTTAACACGCGGGGGTACCATCGGATTTGTTGCTCGACCGGGCATGGGTCAGCTTGTCGTTTTAGCAGAGATTTTCCATCGTATGAACCTCAATGGTTTTGAAACCTTCTTCTTGAAACCTAAAGAAGATGCTTTGGGTTTAAGTGATGTCATCAACGAAACGAAACACGTCTGTTACTCTGTCCAGGAAGCTTTCGAAAAAATGGTGAACATGTCCAAACAAACCATCTTTCTCGCTGCGGATCGGCAAATGGTTTTAACCGGGGAAATTTACGACCTCATTGAAAAATTAAAGGATGCAGGAGTCACTCCCACTACTTTGTTAGTCGACTTACGGGGTGAAGCTGTCGATGAACAAGATCCATTTGGACCATTAGATACCCTGTTGCAATTTGATGCAGAGCTGGTTTCTCGAAAAATTTACCCAGCAATCAATCCACTCCATTCTACTTCGGTACTAATTGAAGGAGCAAAGCTTTCGAAAGTACAATTGCACACACAGCAGCAGGCAAAAAAAATCCTGCGCCGTTATCGTGAATTACGTTTTCTAGGAACGGAGCTAATCCCTGCATCTGAGCGAGAGACTTATCACAAAGGACTTCGTCTCGAAGCGTATTTTACACAACCATTTTTAATAACAGAGCCTTTTACAAAGAAAAAAGGAGTTTCAGTTTCAACTCAAATGACCGTCGCAGATGTCCAACGAATCTTAAAAGGGGAAATGGATGATGTGGATCTGGAGACTCTTTTCTATGTGGGTGAACTCAAAAAAAAGGAGGAATGAACAATGTCAACCTATCAATCTGGATTTGCTGAGATTAATGGAGCTACAATTTTTTATGAGGTAAAAGGAGAAGGTCGCCCCGTGTTACTATTGCATGGATATCCTCTAGATTCAAGAATGTGGGATGATCAATTCGAGGAATTCTCCAAGTACTATCAAGTTATTCGCTTTGATTATGCAGGCTGTGGAAAGTCTAGTCATCACGATGAAGATTTTTCACTAGTAGAAGATGCTAAAAACTTATTATTATACCTAGGTGTGGCAAAAGTGGAACTTGTGGGCCTCTCAGTTGGTGGGAATCTAGCAATGGACTTTGCCTTAGCCTATCCGGAGATGGTCGATAAACTGATTCTGGCTTCCTCAGGATTATTAGGGTGGACTGATTACTCTCCTGAAAGACAAAATTATAATAAAGAAGTGAATGAGCTATTTCAGAAGGAGTCCCTTGAAGAGGCAGTTGAGTTAATGTGCAAGGCATGGGTCGCAGGTCCTTTTCGGTCTATCGATGAAATCAATCCAGCAATTATAGAGAAATATGCTGCCATGCTGTCAGGGAATATAACTAGAGAGAACGGTACGGGCAAAATGATTTTACCAGAAAAGAAAACATTGGAATTGGTTGGGAACATATCTGTTCCAACGTTGATTATCTCCCCTGATATCGATTTCCCTGATTTCAGTGCAATTTCAGAGCTCCTTCATGAAAAGATTACGGGTTCACAGTTAGTTGTGATTCCTGGCACTGCCCACATGATGAATATGGAAAAACCATTGGAATTCAACCAGCTTGTAGTGGATTTTCTAAACAGGACGCTGATTCGCTCATTGCCCCAACAATTTTTAAAATAAATAGAAAAAGCAGCTCATGCAAAGCTGCTTTTCCTCTATTTCACTTGATAATTCATCAAAAGCTCGATTTCTTCATCAGTTAATTCGCGGTATTCTCCCAACTCAAGGGTTTCGTCTAATGCAAGTGGTCCCATGGAAATACGCTGGAGGTATACAACTCTTTTTCCTACCGCTTCGAACATTCTTTTTACTTGATGAAATTTCCCTTCGGTGATCGTCAATTCTATATCGGAACGAATTCCAGATTTCAATATCTTTAATTCACCTGGCTTTGTTTCGTAGCCGTCATCCAATGTTACACCATGAGCAAAGGCAGTAATATCCGCTTCTGTTACTTCTCCTTCAATCACAGCAAAATAGGTCTTCGGAACATGTTTTTTCGGTGTCAGCAATCGATGAGCCAATTGACCGTCATTGGTGATTAACAATAAGCCCTCTGTATCCTTGTCCAATCTTCCAACAGGAAAAGGCTCATACACTTGGTCTTCAAGTTCCAATAGATCAATGACCGTTTCACTATTATTATCCTCCGTTGCTGATAAAACGCCTGGAGGTTTGTTCATCATTAAATAGATAAATTCTCTATATTCAATGACCTCACCGTTAAGCGTGACGGTTTGTTTCTCCGGATCAACATGCTGTTTTGCATCTTTCACCACAACATTATCTACTTTAACTGAGCCGCTTTTTAGAAGTTGCTTTACTTCTTTTCGGCTACCAAAACCAAGGTTAGCTAGCATTTTATCAATTCTCAAGCAGTACCCCTCCTTCTTGGCAATTTTAACTTTGTCATTAAACGCTCAAGCCTAGTTCCAAATAAGCGGCTGGCAAGGCCTGATTTTAAGCCTAAATAAAAATAGATAGCTGCCCCTACTCCTGCACTAACTAAAATTAACAAAATAGATTGCCCTTTCAATGCTGGAGATAGGAATAATGATAGGAACTTATAGACGGCCTCTGTCCCTGCCCACATTAATCCAGCAAAGATCATGATTAATAAACCCCTTCGCCAAACAAGTCGGAATGGGTAACGAGAATACGTTTTTATAACGATGATATTGATAATAATGGCTGCAAGGTACCCAAGTGTGGTAGCGAGTACAGCCCCTTTTGTTTCCATCATTTTTATTAAAGGAATGTTTAACGATAATTTTATTAATAATCCTACAAGGAGACTTAAGATTGTAAATCGTTGTTCATTAATACCTTGTAAAATGGCAGCTGTAACTGAGTAAAGAGAAAATAGAATCGCAACCGGTGCATAGGCCCTTAATACTTCTGCTCCAAGTAAGTCATGCTGATAAAAGACGGTGTAAATAGGCTCAGCCAGCAAGGAAAGACCAATCGAAGCCGGGAGCGTTAAGAATAATAAGACCTGAAAGGTTTGATTTAATTGCCGATTCATATTTTTCCTGTCGTTCTCAACAAAAGCCTTCGTAATACTAGGAACAAGCGTTAACGAAAAAGCTGTTGCGAGTGACACGGGGATGATGACAATCTTGTGCGACTCGAAATTCAACATGGAGAAGAAAGATTCAGCGACTTTCGCCGATTTCCCAATTTCCGCCATCGCCTTTGTAAAAGTAAACTGATCAATCGCCTGAAATAATGGATTCGCAATGCCCACTAAAACAAATGGAAAGGCAGAAATAAAGATTTCTTTATAGATTTCCTTGAGTGAGATATCCATCGTACCCTTATCATGTTCAAGAAGCTCGTCTAAATACGGCTTTCTTTTATACCAGTACCAAAATAAAACGGCAAGTCCACCAATAGCTCCAATAAAAGCAGCAAAGGTAGCTACACTAACTGCCGTTACCATTTTTCCATGGAAAATATTTAAAACTGCATAAGCACCTAGTAGTGTAAATAGAATCCGTACTATTTGTTCTACTACTTGAGAAAGTGCCGATGGCCCCATCGATTGATGGCCCTGAAAATATCCTCTGATCAAACTCATGAACGGAACAACAATTAAAGCAAAGCTAACTGCTCTCATCACGGTTGTGACATCTTTTAAATTCGCTTTTTCACCTTGTGTACTCATTTCAGCCAACATAGGGGAAGCAAAATACATGGCTAAAAAGGCAACAAATCCAGTGATGAGCATAATCATTAATCCAGATTTAAATAGCTTCCTGCCAACAGCGTATTCTTCAAGTGCATTATATTTAGAAATAAATTTGGAGACCGCCAACGGTACACCTGCTGTGGCGACACTAATAAAAATGGTGTAAGGAACATATGAAAATTGATAAAGGACCGTCCCTTGACGCCCGACAATTTGAAAGAATGGAATAACGTAAATTAACCCCAAAATTTTGGAAAGTATCGTTCCTATAGTTAATATAAATGTTCCTCTTAAAAGCTTAGATTGCATAAAATCCCTTCCTACCCGAAGAAATACGTGCGTGTTTTCACAAAGTACCTGTCGACTTTTTTTGCACACTATTAGTAGTTTACAACTCTTTTCCCTTCGATGCTACTAACAAATCAAGTTAATTTTATTAAAATCTTGCCTATTTGTTTTAATTCATCAAGAAATGTTTATAATGAAGTGACATGAAATCTTTGAATGAATATAAAGTTGGTGTAAATATGGATTATGATGTGATTGTCATCGGCGGGGGCCCATCCGGTTTAATGGCTGCCATCGCCGCTGGTGAAAAAGGCGCGAAAGTACTTTTAATAGATAAAGGCGACAAGCTGGGCCGAAAGCTTGCTATTTCTGGGGGCGGACGCTGTAATGTGACGAATCGCCTGCCCGTTGAAGAAATCATTAAGCACTTGCCAGGAAATGGCAGGTTTTTATACAGTGCTTTTTCCATCTTCAGTAATGAAGATATAATTAGATTTTTTGAAAAGCTAGGAATCGAATTAAAGGAAGAAGACCATGGGCGTATGTTCCCTGTTTCCGACAAAGCACAATCGGTCGTGGACGCACTTTTACATCAATTGGAAAAGCTCAATGTAAAAGTGTTCAAAAATAGTCCTGTAAAGGATCTCATGTATGAAGATGGTCAGGCATCCGCTGTCTTGTTAAAGGATGGCCAACGTCTATCAGCCAAATCCATTGTGATTGCTGTTGGCGGAAAGTCTGTTCCCCATACAGGTTCCACAGGAGATGGGTATGCATGGGCAGAAAAAGCGGGGCATACCATTACGGAACTGTTTCCTACTGAGGTACCTGTCACGTCCAACGAACCTTTTATCAAAAATAAATCGCTGCAGGGTTTATCTTTACGGGACATTGACTTAAGCGTCTTAAATCCAAAAGGGAAACCGATCATCTCTCATCGAATGGACATGCTATTCACTCATTTTGGCGTTAGCGGCCCCGCTGTATTACGTTGCAGTCAATTTGTTGTAAAAGCAATGAAGAAATGGAACTTAAAAGAGGTTACCATGAGTCTAGATGCTCTACCCGATAAAAAGGAAGAAGAGATTTTTCAAGAAATCATTAAACTAGTAAAAGGCGAACCTAAAAAGAGTATTAAAAATACACTAAAAGGGCTGCTCCCTGAACGGTATTTACTATTTCTCTTAGAACAAAATAGCATCGACCCATCCGAGCAGGGTGGTACCATTTCTAATGAAAAAATCAGAAGTTTTTCTAAAAGCTGTAAGCAATTTCTCATTAAGGTAAATGGCACTCTTCCACTTGAAAAAGCCTTTGTAACCGGTGGTGGGGTCTCGGTTAAGGAAATTGAACCGCAAACCATGGGGTCAAAGCTAATGAACGGCTTATATTTTTGTGGGGAAATTCTTGATATTCACGGGTATACAGGTGGCTATAATATAACCTCCGCGCTCGTAACCGGAAGACTTGCTGGGACTAACGCCGCCCTCTTCGCAAAAACTAGTTATCACTGAATATAAGAGCAAAAGAATCCTATTAAGTGACTTTTCATTTCTTACTAATAGGGTTCTTTTTTTGTGGGATTACTTATGTACCAAGATTTTCAGCATTAGCGTTTTTTAGTTTCTTTTTAAATAGAAGCCCTAGCAATAACAAAATTATAGGCACACCAACGCTGATAGACATCGCGAGCAAGACCCAGTAGGACTCAATATAACTGATGGCCCGGTGGTGATCAAGTACCACCCAATACCCAAAAGCACTTAGTACAAAGCTCACGGGAATAATGGTTCGGTTGAACTTTTTTATACCAAATATTCGTTGAACGGAAATCGTTGCACAATAAAAGGTCATAATGATTTGAGTAATAGACGAAAGAGCAAAGAATGCAATCATAATCATTTCATACCGATGGATAAACAACCCGATCTCTGCGCTTCTTGCCATTTGCATGCAGGAAATAATGTACTGCCCAGCTACTTCTGCCGATAAAACACCTGACTCAAGAATCGGCCACAAGACAACGAAGGCTCCCCCTAAGAGAATGCCGTATGCTCCCGATTTACTCCATGTTTTATTTTCTTTTACTTTCGGTAAAATCATCGCGGCCATCAAGGTCGCCATTGCCCAGTCTGTATTATTATGCCTGCTTGCCCAAACATCTGGAACCAGCCCAGCATCAAAAATAGGTAACAGCTCCTTGATATCGAAGTCAGACATAGACCCAATAATGATTAAAATATTGAGCATTAAAATGGAAAAAACACCGATAAGGGCCATTCTTCCGATGACCTCAATTCCATGATATAGAGCAAAAACAGCAATCACCATGCCGGCTAAAATAAATAAGAACGTGGGGGCTTCAGGCAAGAAATAATCTTTAAGATGGTAAACAAATGTGGTAAATACCGCCCCAGCTGCACCTACAAAAAAGAAGAAGAGAAGTAAACTAATTATTTTCCCAAACCATTTACCTAATAGCACTTCACTTTGTTCAATGATATTGAGGCTTGGAGTTTTGCGTATTAGATATACCGTTAATAGCATCATTAAACAACCCTGGATGGTAGAAAATAATGTGGAAATCCACATATCCCCACCTACCTCTCGGGCAATCGATCCTTGTGTTAAACCAATGGCTTTTGCATATACCATATTAATTATGAGTGCCATAAAAATCCCATTTGAAATCTGTACTTTCATTTAGTTCTTCACACTTCCTGGCTTTGTCTGTTTTTTTAATAAAACAGTATCATTTATTGTTGCTTTCGTATGAACCTCAACTGCTACTGTCGGAAAAATCGTTTCCCAACTGGGCCCAATTTTCCGCCATTCTACCGGATATTTATTGTTAAACACTTTTCCAAGTTCAAGGAAATCAGATTTAAATTCAATCTGGGCTTTTTTTACAATCTTCTCGAAATCTTTTTTCTTTTCTTTCTCTATCATTTTTTCTAGTGCTCTTACCTTGTCTCTTTCCTCTAACGCAAAGGGACAAGCTGCCTCCACTACACTTCCCGTGGTTTGGTAGGATATCTTAAACGACGGTTTATTATTTTGAAAAGAAGGAGTCACACTGAATTTCTGGTTCTTTAATTCCACTGTCATTTTTTTACTTTTGTCATCGGGGCAAGACAAGATATGTACACCTGTATCAATTGGTTCAATAAAAGGAATCATCCCTCTCACTTCCACAGGCTTTAAAGTTCCTACAAGCTTATCCTCCCGAAAGATACCCGCCCCTGCTAATTCAACCTGATTGTAGGCACCAGCCTGCCCCTCCTTTTTATTGGAGACACCCCGTTTTACAAAATGGAGTCTTGCCAATATAGGTTGAGTACTTTCATTTAGGTAGGCAGACTGCAAATCAATCATTTGTGTCCGTGGCGCTTGTACTGAAATGGGGGTATACCTGAATAACTTATCTAACGCTTCTCCTGGAACCACTTCTAATCCCGTCATCGTACTAACTACTTGGTTTGCCGGATTTGGTGTGACAACAACCCAAGTTCTCATCCTAAGTTCTGGATTTCGTGTAAAGAAATCAATAATGTCACTTATTCCTTCCTTTGCCAGGTCTTCATTAATAACAATAATGAGATTATGAGCCCAAAATACCCTTCGACTGGAAAATGTGGATAAGTTTCGTATGGCTTGAAAAATCGTTTCACCTTCTGCGGAAGCAGACCAAATAGGATCTCCCGTTTGCCCGGAAGGAGCCCCTGTGGAACCTCTTGCATCTGCTGGCCTTGCAATCTGGGTGGTTACTTTTATAGTTCCTTCTTTCTCTCCTTTATCTAGACCTACTGCCATAACTAGTGCTAGATCGCTTAATTCTCTTTTTCCTGTTTTACAACCGCTCAATAGTAATAAACAAGATAAAAAGAGAATGATATATTTAGGAAACACTATCGTTCACTCCTTTTTCGATAGGTTTTTCCGTTAACCTTCATTATTATTGTTTCCTTGTGGGTTTTTAGGTTTTTGACTATCACTTGCACGTTGTCTTTGCTTTGCCAGGTGTGGCAGTCGTTCCATTGACCACCACGGAAACCTTATAATCATATCCTTCTGATCAGAAGGCTGAAAAGGAGTGGCCGGAGCTAGATATGACTCACCAAAGGACCTTAAAGATAACGCGTGAATAGCGATAAGAGAAAAAACAACTGTAAATCCTAACAAACCTAACGTTCCTGAAGCAATTAATAAAGGAAATCTAACTAGCCTTATGGAAAAGGAGGCTGCATAATTCGGCATAACAAATGAAGCAATACCAGTAATTGCAACGATAATAACCATAAAGGGAGAAACCAAACCGGCTTGTACGGCTGCTTGTCCGATGACTAGAGACCCAACGATACTCACGGCCTGACCAACAGGTTTAGGCATCCTTAGCCCTGCCTCCCGCATCAGTTCAAAACTTATTTCCATGATGAGCGCCTCTATCAAGACCGGGAATGGAACTACTTCTCTCCCAGACGCAATCGTTAACGCTAAAGCTGTTGGAATCATTTCTTGATGAAAGCTTACCAACATAACATAAATAGACGTTAGGACAAGACTGATAATGAAAGCAAAATAACGAATGAGACGAAAGAATGAACCAGCCATGTACCTAGAATAATAATCATCACTTGCCTGTAAAAATTGCCAAAAATAAGTTGGAACGATCAACACAAAAGGGGAATTATCAACAAAGATTGCTACTCTACCCTCTAAAATAGACGCTGCCACCTTATCAGGGCGTTCCGTGCTTTGCACGGTAGTGAACGGAGAAAGTGGCGCATCCTCTATTAATTCCGATATATAGCCCGAGTCGATAATTCCATCAATATCAATATTGTCCAATCTCTTCATTACCTCTTCAACCAAGCCCTTTTTTACAGTCCCTCGATGGTAGGCAATGTTAAGCGTGGTCTTAGATGACTTTCCAACTACAGTCGATTTAATAGAAAGAAGCGGATCCTTTATTCTCCTTCTAACGAGAGCAGTATTTGTGCGCAAATTTTCAGTAAAGCCATCTCTAGGACCAATAACTACTTGCTCTGTCTGTGGTTCGCTGACAGCTCTGTCCGCCCAACCTCTAGTCGAAACAAGGATGGCTTGATCACATTTTTCAATAATAAATACGGAATCACCCGATAAAATGGCATCAATCACATCTGCTACCTTGGAAATTAATTTAACACTGTGTGCATGAAGGATATGCTTATTGATTTTATCCGGAAGATTCGTATAAAGAGTATTTATATCCATGTCTCTTAATAATCGCGGGGCTTGATAAATAAAGGAATCAATAACGGAGCCAATGATATTGGTGTTTACTAAACCGTCGATATAAAAACAAACGATCGCTATGTTCTTTTTCTGATGAAAAAAAAATTCTCGTACAATTAAATCTCCATTATCAGTAAGAATCTTTTGGATTAATAATTTATTTTCCTCGTAATTTGCTGTTAATTCTTTTTTTAGATGCTGATCTAGATTATTTTCCATTACTTTACCCTCTCCGTGTAATGAACATTTGAATCTATTCTCTTTATATCCAAACCACTTATAAAATAACCCCTACTAAGGTATGAATGGTGTATAGGGCGTCGACAATAACATTGAGGTGTTTGCAATGGATTTTTATCATTTTTGGCTATACCAATATGTGATAAACACGATATGGTTTTTATGGATAATTGTTGGTGTCGTGATAGTGTTAAACTTTTCGGGGCCAGTGATATTTTGGCTGGTGATGACAGGCAAGGGAAAATCCAAAAAGAAACAAAAAGAAAAACCTAGTCTTAAACAATAAACTTGCTTAAGCTAGGTTTTACATTTCCTATAATGAGAGTTTCACGGTCACGAGCGATAGATAATCATCGCAGAAAAGCAATAAATTTGTTCTTCCTCTTCCTCTTCTGTCATGGCAGCAACGTTATATTTAATATCGAGCAGACTCTGCTCATCAATTCCTCTTAAGAAGCGATTCATTTCTTTTTCTAAATCCTTCTCATGCTCCCGGTCAAATAACTTTACCTGAATCACTGTACTCTCCCTCTCCTTTTTACTATCATTATTTACCATTTTTCTGAATTTTATAAATTAAAGTCTGTAAAAATTTAAGTTTATATTAAGGTTTAACTTGTAAACTCCTAAATGTAAGACATTTGAAAGAGGAAAGGAGCACTACAATTGGATAAAAAACAAAAAATCTCATGGAGTGTAAGTTTTGGTAGTTTAGCCTTAGTGGCAGGAATGGTGTCCTATCTGGGATTATCAAATGGAGATCAAGCAAACAATTCCTTAGCATTAAATCAGGGGCAACCTTCTAACAATAATTCCAATCAGCAGTCACAAGATAATTTTAATTCTCAAGCGCCTGAGGAATCAAATCAAGGGTTTAATCATTCTTTTCGCGGGGATCGTTCCTCTCAATTTAATCAAAATGACCAAAGTTCAGATAATAGTGATCAATTTTCTGGCAATAATGATCAATCCTTTGACAATAGTAATCAGCAAGATCAATTCTCAAATGGTGGCAGTCCTGAGATGGGCCATCATGGCGGATTTGATACTACTACTGGTGGAACCTGATGTACTCCTATCGATTCAACTCTATGAGTACGATTGTTCAAATTTCTATCAATCATGAACTGTTTGCAAATGATATGATGCCCATCTATAAACTATTTGAATTAATAGAGTCGACGTGCAGCCGGTTTCGTGAAGATAGTGAACTTTGTCGGTTAAATCAGCAGGTTGAAAAAGAAGTCACAATTTCTAGTGAAATGTTGTCCATTCTTACCGATGCCTTTCGTTTCTATAAGGAAACAAAAGGTATCTTTAATCCTTGTGTATTAACGTCACTAGAGGACAATGGTTATGCTAGATCGATTGAATATATTAAGGGGCAGGTAGTCGTACCACTCCCTTCAACTGCTGTAAATACGACTCGATCACCATTTACTCTTTATAAAGAACAGCAGACAGTCACACTTCATGACAAAATTGATTTAGGTGGGATTGCCAAAGGCTGGGTCATTGACCGTGCTGCTGAACGCTTGGAAAAGATGGGCTATGGTTTTATTAATGTAGGTGGAGACATTCGGATCTTTGGAGAATTACCTCGTGCAATAAACATAGGAATTGAAAGTCCTTTTGATGAAAAACAAATGCTATCCTCTATTCAGGTGACCAGCGGAGCAGTAGCTACCTCCACCTCAATGAAAAGAAAGTGGATTGTTAATGGCGAGTGGAAGCATCACCTGATTGATCCACGAACGGGTCAGTCATCTGAGAGTGAAATTTTATCTGCTACTATTGCCGCTCCAACCGCTGTAGAAGCTGATGTATGGGCAAAAACCGTCCTTCTTTTAGGAGAAGAGCAAGGTAAAGAGTGGATTAAAGAGAAATGGACACAAGCCGTTTTAATCAATAGGAAAAATGATATTTGGAAAGGAGAAAACTAGTCATATGGAAATGTTTGAGTGGTATATGATTCGAGCGACTGGAACGGTGTCTTATTTACTACTTTACCTTTCTGTCCTTCTCGGCCTGTATTCTCAGGTTCAAAAAAAGAGAAAACAAAAAGTTACCGTTTCCTTGTTTTTGCATGAGGCACTTTCCAACTGGGCACTGATTCTTGTCTTAGGCCATGTTGGTTTTTTGCTCATTGACTCGTATATTTCCTTTCAATGGGTTGAAGTGTTAACACCTTTTAATACAGACTATAAGCCTCTGCCAATGGCAATGGGGACAGTGTCATTGTATTTTTTAATCATGACGATTTCCACCTCAAAAGTACGAAAAAAGATTGGCTATCAAAAATGGCGTAAATTACACGCCTTGAATCCGATTCTCTATATTTTAGTGACGCTGCATGGACTATTCATCGGAACAGACTTCCAAGGGGTTGTCCTTTTAGTCATCAATATACTACCAGCCTTGCTAATAGGTAGCTTGCTTTTTAGAGATAAGTCGACACTTGAAGCAACTCATTGAGATTATAAAAAAACCGATTCTCCAAGGGAAGAATCGGTTTTTTGGTTTATTTCTTTGTTTCACCTGTCCAGTTTAGCATTCCGCCAATCATGTTGCGGACCTTATAGCCTTGTTCCTGCAAATAATAGCAGACATTCCCACTGCGGGCGCTTGAGCGGCAAATAAGAATATATTCTTTATCCTTGTCAAAGTAATCAAGGTTTGCAGGAATATCGCCCATACGAATATGTTTAGCGCCCGGGATCATCCCTCCTGCTACTTCCTCATCTTCCCTTACATCTACAAGATCAAGCTTTTCCCCTGCTTCAAGTTTCTTTTGTAACTCTTCAGGTGTAATAATTTGAATTTCTTCCATGTCATCCATCCCCTTTTTAAGAGTAAAGAGGCTTACCCCATTCGCTTTGGAGGCAGCCTCTTCATTTCATTTAGTTTGCTACAATGTTTACAAGTTTACCCGGAACGGTAATCACCTTGCGAATGGTTTTTCCTTCGATTTGCTCTTTCACTCGATCATCATCCATCGCAATTCCTTCCAACGCTTCCTTACTTGCATCAGTTGGTACCATAAGCTTTGTTTTTACCTTACCATTTACCTGGATTACAATTTCCACTTCGTTATCTACTAACTTCGCTTCATCATAGGCTGGCCACGCTTCATACGAAATAGTTCCACCACTATGACCAAGTTTTTCCCAAAGCTCTTCCGCGATATGCGGAGCAACCGGTGATAGCATTTTAACAAATCCCTCCATATAATCCTTTGGAAGCACAGTCGCTTTGTAGGCTTCATTGATGAATACCATCATTTGAGAAATAGCAGTATTGAAACGTAAGCCCTCGTAATCCTCAGTTACTTTTTTCACGGTCTGATGATAAACCTTTTCCAAATTAGATGCTTCTTCATTTGGCTGGATTTTTGGATTTAACCCTCCATTTTCTTCTACCATCAACCGCCAAATCCGGTCAAGGAAACGACGTGATCCGTCTAAACCATTCGTTGACCACGCAATCGATGCATCAAGTGGTCCCATAAACATTTCATATAAGCGAAGTGTATCAGCACCATGGCTGCTTACAATATCATCCGGATTCACAACATTTCCTTTTGATTTGCTCATTTTTTCATTGTTTTCACCTAAAATCATTCCTTGGTTAAATAGCTTTTGGAATGGTTCTTTTGTTGGTACCACTCCGATATCATACAAGAACTTATGCCAGAAGCGCGCATAAAGCAGGTGAAGTACGGCATGCTCGGCACCACCAATATAGATATCAACAGGAAGCCAGTGGTTTAACTTCTCTTGGGAAGCTAGTGCCTGATCATTTTTCGGATCAATATAACGTAAGTAATACCAGCAGCTGCCTGCCCATTGTGGCATGGTATTTGTTTCGCGGCGGCCTTTTTTACCTGTTTCAGGGTCAACTACATTTACCCAATCCTCAATATTGGCTAATGGAGATTCTCCTGTACCAGATGGTTTGATATCTGTTGTTTTTGGTAATGTCAATGGAAGCTGATCTTCCGGAACAGCAGACATTGTGCCATCTTCCCAGTGGATAATTGGAATCGGCTCACCCCAATAACGCTGACGGCTGAACAACCAATCGCGTAAACGGAAGGTTACCTTCTTTGTTCCGATTCCTTTTTCTTCTAACCAAGCAATCATTTTTGAAATGGCTTCTTCTTTGTTTAAACCATTTAAGAACTCAGAATTGATGTGTTCACCGTCACCAGTATATGCTTCTTTTTCTACATCGCCGCCTGCTACTACTGGTTTAATTGGTAAATTGAACTCCTTCGCAAATTCAAAATCACGCTCGTCATGTGCAGGAACTGCCATGATTGCACCTGTTCCATAGCTTACTAATACATAATCGGCAATCCAGATAGGCATTTTCTCACCATTCGCTGGGTTGATGGCATAGGCACCAGTGAAGACACCCGTTTTTTCCTTCGCAAGGTCTGTACGCTCAAGGTCACTCTTCGTTTTCACCTTATCTAAGTATGCATCCACTGCCGCACGCTGTTCTGCTGTTGTAATTTTATCAACAAAGGAATGCTCTGGAGCAAGAACTGCATAGGTTGCACCGAATAATGTATCTGGACGAGTGGTGAATACAGTAAACGTTTCTTCGTGTCCGTCAATTTGGAAGTTTACTTCAGCGCCTTCTGAACGTCCGATCCAGTTGCGCTGCATTTCTTTCAAGCTTTCTGGCCAATCAAGTTCTTCAAGATCTTCTAATAAGCGGTCACCGTAAGCTGTGATTTTTAACATCCACTGCTTCATTGGGCGGCGCTCTAC
This sequence comes from Neobacillus sp. PS2-9, assembly GCF_030915525.1. Classification (NCBI taxonomy): domain Bacteria; kingdom Bacillati; phylum Bacillota; class Bacilli; order Caryophanales; family Bacillaceae; genus Neobacillus; species Neobacillus sp. PS2-9. The sequence goes on along the minus strand of NZ_CP133269.1, from coordinate 1,303,733 downwards.
TGGATGGCCACCACGCTCACTCTTACCATCGATGACTTCTTCATTAGCCAAGACGGTTCCAAGTGCAGGACACCAGTTTACGGCTACTTCATCAATATAGGCTAAGCCTTTTTCGTAAAGTTTTAAGAAAATCCATTGTGTCCATTTATAGTATTCAGGGTCAGTCGTATTCACTTCACGATCCCAATCATAGGAGAATCCTAATGCTTTGATTTGTCTGCGGAAGGTATTGATATTTTTTGCCGTAAATTCAGCCGGATCGTTCCCTGTATCCAATGCGTATTGTTCTGCTGGTAGACCGAATGCATCCCATCCCATTGGGTGAAGGACATTATAGCCTTGCATACGCTTTAAGCGTGAAAGAATATCGGTTGCTGTGTAACCTTCAGGGTGTCCAACGTGTAGGCCAGCACCTGATGGATATGGAAACATATCTAACGCGTAGAATTTGCGTTTATCATATTCTTCACTTGTTTTAAATGTTTTTTCTACTTCCCATTTCTTTTGCCATTTCTTTTCGACTTGTTGATGATCGAAACTCATACTGCTTTCCTCCTAGCTAGATAAAAATAAAAAATCCCCTCATCCCAAAAAGGGACGAGAGGATTGTATGTATCTTCCCGCGGTACCACCCACATTAGTGCTTATGCACTCACTTCATTCATCCTTAACGCGGAATACGGCAAACATTACTGTTCCTTCATGTTTGCAACTCAAAGGCGAGTTCATGATGTACCCGGTTGACTTTCACCAGCCGTCAACTCTCTTCGTACGGGTATGGACCACTACTACTCCTAGTCACTGTCTTTTCAATATGAAGTATTACGGTTATTGTATTAAATTTATCATAAGTATGCAAGTAAACATAGCCTAATTTCAGAATTGACCAAATCCCACCGATTTAAACTATAAAAAGACATTTAGGCCTGGATCAGGTATATTCCTTTTCAAATTATGTGTTGATTGCCTCTTGAAGTACCTCTAAAGTTACCTTTTTTTATTTCTTCCTTTCTTACTTGTCACTTTCGGAGGTTTACTTGTCTAAATCCATGATTACTCGTCTATTTTTCATTTTACTCGTCAACCTTCTCACTTTACTCGTCACTATCCACATTTTACTTGCAAACTACTAAACTACACCCAATTCTCCATAAAAAATACCACATTATTCAAGGACTGTGATGGGACAGAATTATATAAAAAGAACAAAGGAGACCGGCTCCTTTGTCCAATTGTCCAGGTGGGATGGACAAACTCCTACATTTGTCCATGGATGGTGCCTGACACCATTTTTGTTTTTAAAGTGCGGTCATAGATCAAAGTGGTTACGATTGCAATGACGAATAGTCCTATAAGGACGATAAATAGGGCTGAAATATCGTAAATGTCTACGATTATTCCTCCAAGCAGAGGTCCAATCATCCTTCCGCCGGTGGCAGTGCTGTTGACGATTCCTTGATAGAAGCCTTCGCGTCCTTTAGGTGCAAGGTTAAAGGCAACGGTCGGTACAGCAGGCCAGATAAACATTTCTCCTATTGTTAAGATAATCATTGCAACTAAAAGTCCAGAAAAAGCATTTGCCTTTCCTGCAACAATAAACGAAACGATAAAAATACCAATCCCGATAAGCATTTGAAGCTTCAGTGAGGATGATAGTCGCTTCAATACCCCATTTAAGAGTGGCTGCCCTAAAACGATAATGGCACCATTGATTGTCCATAACAAGCTATATTGACTTAACGAAATGTTGATTTCCTGTGTATAAGATGAAATCGTTGTTGACCACTGAACGTATGCGACCCAGCAAAGTAAGTACCCTATGCACAGAATTAACAATGCTTGCAGATTATTTCTGTTTTTTACAACTGGTCCATCTGTGTCACTTATTGGCTTAGCTGAAGCGGTAGCGATTCCTTTATAACCAAACACAGCAATGAGAAGAAAGATGATATACATGATCGTATTGGCAAGGAAGATGAGCTGGAAGGAATAATCTGCTACAATCCCGCCCAAAGCTGCTCCTACTGCTACCCCAAGATTTTGAGCCACATAGATTGCGTTAAATGCTTTGCGACCGCCCTCTACCCAAACGGTGCCCGCCATCGCGTACATTGCTGGAAATACCACCCCAGAACCAAAGCCAATGATGGTTAAAAACACAATATATGCTGGCCAGCCATGCCAAAACGTCAGGCCTATCAGCGCAGCGAGCGTAATACCAATTCCCAAAATGATAGATTTATAGCCGCCTATTTTGTCAAATAGACTGCCGCCATAAAGGTTTCCGATGACACTGGCTGCCGAGTTAAGCATCAAGACAACACCAGCAACGGATAAGGATTTACCTAAATGATCGTGAATATAGATTGTATTTAAAGGCCATAAAAAAGAAGAGCCTGTTACATTCACTGCCATCCCGATGATTAAGAGCCATAAGGCACGTGGCATGAAAAACGCTCCTTTACAATTAGCTATTATTTCAATTCCCAAAGAAATATATTATTCCTTTTTCAGCGGAAGTGCAATTATTTTTCATTGCCAGCACCGGGTAAATGTTCGCTGGATTTCTAGTCAATTCACTGAATTTCGATAGATTCCGCCAAAGTTGAGATTTATTCCGCCAACTTTGCAGTTTATTCCGCCAACTTCGAATGGAATTCCGCCAACTCTGCAGTTTATTCCGCCAACTTTGAATGGAATTCCGCCAACTTTGCAGTTTATTCCGCCAACTCTGAATGGAATTCCGCCAACTTTGCACTTTATTCCGCCGACCTAAAAATTAGAACTCTAAAATTGACTCACCACAATTAATTTGACAAAATAAACGCAAGAAAACACTGTTTCTCACGAAGAAACAGTGTTTTCTACAACGTTACCTAAGGCTCTTTCCATTCTTATTCCTTCTTGGCGGGACGAATAAGATGATTAATGGAAAAGTCTATTTTTTTACAGGCGGTACAACAGGTGCTTGAGCAGGGAAATAACTATTTACTGCCTTATCTTTTTTCTTCTCATTTACCTTTTCATCCAGGACTGCTTTTTTCACTTTTTCAATTTCCTTATCCAGCTCATCCATGTTAACGCCTTTTTTCACAAGTTCTTCAGTAGCTAAGCGGATGGCTTTATTGGACTGCTCAATAGAGATTCGTAACGAATCCATCGACCCTTGTGGATTATGAAAGCCTGCAGAGTTTTCAGCTGCAATAATATCCCAGAACCATTGTCCCTTGCGTACAAATTCCTGTGCTTGTTTAATTTTCTCTTGGCTTACCCCAGTAGTAATCATTTTGTTTACATAATAGTGAGAGGTGGTTGAAACGTCCTGTGCTTCGTGTAATGCACTAACATTTGCCTCTTGAATCTCAAGAACACGATCTTTTAATTTGTCTAAATCACGGTCCCCGTGGCACTGGCCGCAAGAGGTTTGCATCGTTTTTAGTGGAGACGTCCACCAGTGTGATGTGATCTTTCTTTTTCCATCGACGCGTTCATACGGCATGTGGCAATCTGCACAGGAAACATTAGCTTTACCATGTGTACCGGATGAGTGTGTTTCATATTCAGGATGTTGTGCTTTTAACATAGGAGTACCAGAAATATTACTTACCCAGTCCTTCTCAAAACCGTTTTCTTTTGCAATCGTATTATAGTATTCATACATTTCTTCCGGCTTAAATCCTTTTGTCCAAGGGAAGGTTACTTCACTATTCTTTGAAGCAAAGTAATACTCCACATGACATTGTCCACATACATAACTGCGCATATCATTTTTCGTTGGTTTGGATACATCTACTCCCTTAGCTTCTAAAGCTTTATAAAAACTAGGACGTGTCACTCGCAAGTCCATCGTTTTTGGGTCATGGCAATCAGAGCAGCCAATTGGAGAGTGTCCCATCGCTTCACCCTTTGGCCAAATATCCTTGTTAAAATTGGCCCCCCAATAGCTATCGCCCATTTCCTCAATCATTTTTGGAACAGCCGTTGATTTACATGTATAACAAGAACCTACAGATTTATCAGTAATTCGTTTAATATTACGAATATCTTCTAATGCATACGTATGCCCACGCTCTTCGTTATACTCGGTTGCAAATCCATAACCATTAAACAAAATCGGCAGCAATGGCTCTTTATCCTCATCATACTTGCTGCGTTTGACAGAGCCACCGTATGTTGTATCTTCCATCTTTTCATTTTTCTTATAACTGTTGTACTGTAGCGGAAATAAGTCTTTGAATGCTTCATTACTAATTTCATCTGCTGAGAGGCCAGTTGTCTTTTTACCTGCAGCGGTTGCTGTTTGATCACTGGATTCAGTGCCACAGCCAGTGATCAATAGTACAAATGCAAGCAGGAAAAGATATGCCCCATATCGGAACCTTCCCATTATTAAAATCCTCCCTTATTTTCTAATAATTCTCCTGATTTAGGTGGCTTATTATAGTGGTCATCTTTAAAGCCTTTCCCATGTGGTACTGTTTTGTGACAGGAGACACAACTATCCTTCGCGTCATGAGACACATTAGTAATGGTACTCTTGTGACAGGAAACACAGTTTTCATTGATTACTTTCATCGTACGGTCTGTGGCCTCAATGACATTCGGGATATCATCTGTTCCTAGTGAGTTGTAATACACATGAGTCATCCCTGCTCGACCTTTAAAAAATAACTTTCCTACTTCACTCTTGTGCGGTAAATGGCAGTCATTACATTGAAGTTCTGCATGAGTAGAGTCCATGAATGATGTGTATACATTCTTCATCGTATGACAGTTTTGACAGAAACCTGGTGAATCCAGATATGCCATAGTCTTTACTGTTGTGAGTGATAGAAGGACACCGATTAGAAGTACGACTACAAATAGAAATTTTTTGTTGATTTTTAAAAGCTTTTTGAACATCTCTTCACCTCCCATAGAATTCTTTTTTCTCTTTTTTATTTATTAAAGTACTTACGTACCTTAATTCCCGGTAGATTGTTTTCTTTTTCTTTTCTTTAAAAGAATGGCCAAGATCCCTGCTGAAAGGACAGTTATTCCACCAAATGTGCCAACGGCCAGATGTGTGGCATTCTTCGTCTCTTTCTTTTCATCTATGTTTACTGCATTATCATTTAGTTCTGTTGTTGGTTTCGTTTCTTTACGGTCATACTTCAGTTTGAATTCTTTCCCGTCCCCTGCTTTCACATCTTGGAAAAGATAAGATAACGTTTTATCTCCTTCAACATGATTCTGATTCTCTTCTGGAGCTGGCGTAAGCTTCATATTCTTTGCTTTTTCGGGCTGGGTAAAGGAAATGTTAAGAAGTCCAATATCAGCAAAACTTTTAAAGTCATACGCTAATGACTTCTTTTCTTTTTTAACCATTAAGCTATCCGTAAAAAATTCAATTACGAATTTATATCGTTCATTTGGACCTATTTCTTCACTTGTAGTCCAGGAAATGGTCTCTTTTTCACGATCTAGCACATATTCAATCTCATACGCCTTGCTTAAATTAATTGAGTAATCTGCCACGTAGCCAATTCGAAAATTCTTCTCCTTAGTTGGCAGCGGAATTTCGATTTGACCTTTTTGGGGCCCTTTTGAGTTGTTTACCATAGTCCCTTGATAGCCGATTAATAGTGGGGCATGGTTCTTTTTTTGATCATTTGGGTGATACGCATACTCCGGCATGATATGTATCGACAGTTCTTCCATGCTTAAAACACCTTGATTTTCTGCATAGCCATTCATTGGAAACATTAGGACGAAGAACATACTTAGGAAAAATAGATACTTTTTCATTGTTACTCCTCTCAGGATCGGTTGGTAAAAAATGTGGATGATTTGTGAACATGTTCACATGGTATGTTTGAAAAATTGTTAGGTGACCGTCCTCAAACTCTTTGGTCTCCTAACAGAAAGTGGAGGTTTTGGAATGGAATCTTATAATCCATACCTTATTTAAACCATGTTAAACACACCCAATCTGTGACCTACATCACACATCAAAACCCAGTTGTTTCTAATGTGTGAACGGGATTTTTCTTCTATTTTCAAGGTGTTTTCGTTGAAAAATTTATATAGAAGGGGTTTAAGGGGCTCTTTTAACGAAAAGAAGAGGCAGACTTTTTTGTCGGCCTCTTCTTATTTTTTTTTAGGAGGATTGATTTTTTTCTTGGTGGAATTTAGACTTCACTGGCTGGCCGCCAGTTTTTTCGTACTTCTTTTTGGATTGTTTAACCACATCGAAATCCTGACCAAGCTCAACGTCTTGATTATTTACTCCATTTCGAGTTTTTTGCTCAGGGTTTTGTTGTTTTGAACGTTTTTTCAAGATTTCTCCTCCTCTTAATGACTTTCAAGGATCATTGAGTTTTGAATCTGCTGTAGCTGCAATCTCATTCGATGGAGTTGTTCACGCTGTTGTGAATTCGCACTATGTGCCATTTTTGCAATGTCCTGATAGGTTTCTTCTAGCTGTTGTAATGCTTTTGTGTAATCATCGTCATTATAATGCTCTTGAAGGCTGCTTTGCTTATATTGATCCTCAGCATATCGAAGCGCATCCTCACACTGCTGCATTAGATTATCCATTGATTCACGAGTAGCCATGTAAAAGAACCCCCTTTATTTTGAAGCAAGCACACTGCTTCATTTCTTATTTTGTTCTTGTTTCTTTTTCCTATAACACAACCAGTTTGATAAATGCTGGCAATTTTGTATGAAAGAATTTCAATTGGATATGCTCTTGAGTTCATGTTAAAATTTTTCTATCTTATTCAATTTATTGAGTGGAAATTCTTTAACAAGGAGGTTTACTGATATGATTCAGACTAAACCTTTTCCCTATGCTGTTGATGATAAGCGATACCATACATGGAATTACCACCTGCGAAACCAATTTGGGCACAAGGTATTTAAAGTGGCACTAGACGGCGGATTTGACTGCCCAAACCGTGATGGTACCGTTGCTCATGGCGGTTGTACTTTTTGTAGTGCTTCTGGATCTGGTGATTTCGCAGGAAACCGTGCGGATGACCTTGAGAAACAGTTCATTGATATCAAAGAGAAAATGCACACTAAATGGAAAGACGGCAAGTATATGGCCTATTTTCAGGCTTACACTAACACCCACGCACCCGTTGCCGTTCTCCGTGATAAATTTGAAAGAGTTCTACAGCAGGAGGGTGTCGTAGGCTTGTCAATCGCCACTCGTCCAGATTGTCTCCCGGATGATGTCGTGGAATATCTAGCAGAATTAAATCAGAGAACCTATTTATGGGTGGAGCTTGGCCTACAAACGGTCCATGAACAAACGGCGGCTCTTATTAATCGAGCCCATGATTTCCAATGTTATATCGATGGCGTTAATAAATTAAGGAAGCACGGGATTCGTATTTGTTCCCATATTATTAATGGGCTGCCACTTGAATCGTATGACATGATGATGGAAACGGCAGGAGAAGTTGCAAAACTTGATGTACAAGGGATTAAGATCCACTTGCTTCACCTTTTAAAAGGCACACCAATGGTTAAGCAATACGAAAAAGGAATGCTCGAGTTTCTTTCCAAGGAAGACTATATAAAATTAGTATGTGACCAATTGGAGATTTTACCGCCGGAAATGATTGTTCACCGTATCACAGGTGACGGCCCGATTGACTTAATGGTGGGTCCAATGTGGAGCGTAAATAAGTGGGAAGTGTTAAATAGCATTGATGCGGAGTTAAAAAAGAGAAACAGCTGGCAAGGGAAATTTTATCACGGGCAGGCGGAGGAATAAAATATGAAGATGGATCGTATTTTACCTTTTGCCAGAAAATTACTTGAAAAAGCTGTAAAACCTGGAGATATCGTAATAGATGCCACATTAGGTAATGGCCATGATACCGTTTTTTTAGCAGGTCTAGTTGGAGATAGTGGAAAAGTGTACGGGTTTGATGTACAGAAAGAGGCGATTGCTGCGAGTAAGGATCGCATACATCAGCATGGTCTTTCCGAACGAGTAGAGATTTTTCACGAAGGTCATGAGAATCTTTCCCGACTTATCCCAACTATCCATCATGGTAAGGTTACTGGAGCTATTTTTAACCTAGGTTATTTACCAGGAAGCGATAAATCCATTGTAACTCGTCCTGAAACAACCATTTCAGCAATTGAGCAATTATTAGAAATGATGACTCCAGAAGGCACCATCGTGCTTGTTATCTACCATGGACATGTGGAAGGAGCAGTAGAACGTGATTCCTTGCTTCATTACTGTCAGCAATTAGAGCAAAAAAAGGCCCATGTCCTCCAATACCAATTCATCAATCAGCAAAATAACCCGCCATTTATTGTGGCTCTTGAAAAACGCTAAAGAGGCTGACTTGAAAAACGCTAAAGAGGCTGACTTGAAAAAGTCGCCTCTTTTATTTTGTCATTAATCTTATCACAAAGGATGGTACAGATTTTTGAATCGACCGATAGGCAAGTCCATTAAAATAAAAGAAATAACTAACCCACCCACCCGATTTAATCATTCCTCTTGCCAGCTTACGGACATTTTTTTGCTTTCGTACTTTCTCATCTGATAAATAGATCCCTAGCAGACCGCGATTGATCAGCTGGTGAAATTTTTTATGAGGGAGAAACTCAGTGTGCCTATCTGCTTCCATAACAAAATGGTTTAAACGATTAAAGAGAGTTTCTTGATTTTCATAGTAAGCACAAAAATTCAAGTCTCCTCCGGCAATATCCTCTTCTTGATCAATAAAATAATCCAACAAGATATGTAAGCCTTGAATATAAGGGAAATACCCTTTGCGAATGTTCTCAGCATCGCTGGTCTTAAAATCGTCACGCATAGCATAGGAGACTAAACAAAAGATCCCCAATGTAGAACCTGAACATGCCGAGAATTCATACCATTCCATTTCAGGCAGCTGTTGTTGGTAGTGATTAAACCATTTTTCCAGACGTGGGACACGTTCATCGTGAACTACATGTTTATTTATTTGCAGGTCGCAATAATACTGGCATAGTTCAAGTAGATAATCCTTGATCTTGTCGTAATGTTTTAATTCCCGTAATACTGATCGGCAGGTTTCCGATAAATCATGCAAGTAATTATCGTCGTTTTGGTCCTCACGGAACCGGTAATAGTTTTTCTCTTCAGCGTGTAAAACCAGCGCATCTGACATAGATTCATGCAGGGCAGCAAAATCGATAGGATCAAGAGACGTACTTCGGTCACAAAGATTATCTAAGTAATCACTGATCGTTTGGTAGGCCACTATGAATTTTATTGCTTTTCTATATTCTCCTTTGGCAGTTAGAGCAAGGATGGCTCCTCCTTCACAGTGGAAGGTTTTATGCTCTATACTCGCCAGGGCCTGTGCCCTTAGTTCAGGATTCGGGATTTTCTCAGCTCGGCTTTTCCAATAGGCCAATTCTTGATGGACTGCTGGAAGTACTTTGCGATAAACCCTGGACATGAGGGTGATTGGCATCATGAAAAAAAATCCACCTTTCTATACGATATAGCCAATTGCTTTTAGTTGACTGTTTACAAAATCCTTGGCATATTCAAATACTTCTTCCCGCTCTGGCTCATTAAAGATTTCATGATAGCATTTTGGCCATTCCTTAAATCTTTTTTCGGATAATGGGGCGTGATTAAACCATTCCTTAACGGTTGCCTTATTGACAATCAAGTCATCCCCACCCTGCATCACCAGCATGGGAATATCCTGTGTTTGATCCATAGTTACGAATGCCTGCTTCATGGCAGCAACTAACTCTCTATACCATCTGACAGAGACTTTTGTAACGTATAGGGTATCATTGGAATCCGCTTCTCGCACATCTTCATTTCTAGTCGCCATTTGAACCGTTAAGCCTGAATTCATCCGTAAAGATGGGAATACCACATTCAAACCGTAAGATAGAATGTCTATAACTTTAGATGGGGATTTAACCAGGCCCAAACATGGTGATGACAAAATGACACCAGCAATGTTTAGCTTTTCTTCCTGTAATAAACGGATAGAAATTAATCCCCCCATACTATGGCCTAATAAAAATACAGGTAAATCATATCGGTAAGCCGCCTGAATCCAATCCTTTACCTCATAAATGTATTCGTCGAAGGAATCGATATGGCCACGGTTCGCCCTCGTTGTCATACCCTGACCGGGAAGATCGGCCATAATTACATGAAAGCCCGATGAACGCCACATTTCAATCAGCCAGCCATAACGCCCATGATGTTCCATGGCACCATGAACCATCACAATGACTGCTCTTGCCTCCCCTTCCGCTTCCCACTTCCACATATATTTTCCCCCTAGAAAAATGTAATTGCTATTTGTTGAAAAGTTTATTTTACTATAGTCATTAAAAAAGATGAATTTTTTGAATTCCCGGTCATGCATTCGCTACAATAAAGATATCATTGTAAAAAAGGAGCGAACAGAATGATTTACCCTTATAAAGATAAGTATCCATTAATCGCTGAGTCAGCGTTTATTGCCGATTATGTAACGATTACTGGTGATGTTGAAATTGGTGAGCAGTCCAGTGTTTGGTTTAACTCGGTCATTAGAGGGGATGTTGCCCCCACCCGAATTGGCAATAAGGTAAATATCCAAGATAACTCTATCTTACACCAAAGCCCTAATAACCCGCTAATTTTAGAGGATGAAGTAACCATCGGTCATCAGGTTATCCTTCACAGCTGCATCATTAGAAAACGAGCTTTAATTGGCATGGGCTCCATTATCCTCGATCAAGCGGAAATTGGTGAAGGTGCCTTTATAGGTGCAGGCAGCCTTGTTCCTCAAGGTAAAAAAATTCCTCCTAATACCTTAGCATTTGGCAGACCAGCAAAAGTTATTAGAGAATTAACAGAAGAAGATATAAAAGATATGACAAGAATCTATACAGAATATGCAGAAAAGGCCCAATATTATAAGTCACTTCAATCATAAATTTTAAAAATAGGCTGCGTTAAAGAACAGTGTTGATATTTACACCCTGTTGATTGGAGCGGAAGGCACGAAGACTCCTGTGGGAGTATGGTTCAGGGGAGACCCCGCAGGCGCTAGCGCCGAGGAGGCTCGCCGAAACACCCACGGAAAGCGAAGTGCCTGGAGCGGAAATCAACAGGCAAGTTTAACAGAGCCTAAAAATAAAAAGAGGCTGACTCAATGCTCAAGAGTCAGCCTCTAAATATTAATGTTTTAGTGATTCTAATACTTTTTTCTGTGCAAAGTCACGTTGAAAAGAATAAACATCTTCAACGTACACTTGATGCCACACCATAAACATAAGAACCGTCCAAATCTTACGGCTGTTGTCCGCCTTACCTTGACAGTGGTCTTCAAGCAATTGCAATACATACGCTTTATTGATTAAATGATCCGTATTACTTTCACGGATTATTTTTTTCGCCCAATCGTTCATCTCATTTTTTAGCCAATGACGAATTGGAACAGGGAATCCAAGCTTCTTACGGTTAAGAACATGCTCTGGAACAACACCTTCAGCTGCCTTGCGCAAGATATACTTTGTTGTGCCATTAGCAGTTTTCAAGCTTGTCGGAATTTTAGATGCCACTTCAAAAACGGCCTTATCTAAGAAAGGGACACGAAGCTCTAACGAATGAGCCATAGTCATTTTATCCGCTTTTAGAAGAATATCTCCGCGCATCCATGTATGGATATCAATATACTGCATTCGATCCACTGGATCATATCCTCTCGATTCTGCATAAAGAGGATTAGTAATGTCTGTATACTTTAGTCCTTCATGATACACATTCAATAAATCACGTTTTTCTTCTTCGGTGAACATCTTGGCATTTCCGATGTAACGCTCTTCCATAGGAGTTACACCACGCTCAATGAAGCTCTTTCCTTTAGTGCCTTCTGGCATCATATTGGCAATTCCTTTGAGAAGGACTTTCCCTACTCGAGGAATTTTGTTGAAAATCTCTAAATCTTGTGGCTCACGGTAGATGTTATAGCCGCCAAATAATTCATCAGCGCCCTCACCTGAGAGAACAACGGTTACGTGTTTTCTCGCTTCGCGAGCAACAAAGTAAAGTGGTACGCAGGCAGGATCTGCTAGGGGGTCATCCATATGCCACATAATTTTTGGAATTTCATTCATATATTCATCAGGAGTAATCACATAGCTGATATTTTCTACACCCAGTTTCTCCGCTGTTTCTTTTGCCACATCAATTTCACTGAAGCCATTGTGTTCAAAACCAACAGAGAAGGTTTTAATGGCAGGATGAAACTCTTTCGCAATAGAAGCAATTATAGACGAATCGATTCCACCAGATAGGAAGGAACCTACTGGTACATCACTACGCATATGCTTTTCGACTGAATCGAATAAAATATCACGAATTTCTTTTGTAAAGTCACTCTCTGATTTTTGAACAGGACTAAAATGTGCCTTCCAATAGCGCTTAATTTCCATTGGTGAGCCAATTTTTTTTGTAAAATAATGACCTGGCTCAAGCTTTTTAATCCCTTCTGATAAGGTATTGGGTTCAGGAACAAATTGATACGTTAAATAATGCTGAAGAGAATCATAGTCTAAAACATCATTTTCAAGTGCAAGCAAGATACTTTTCTTTTCTGAAGCAAAGAAGGTTTTCTCACCGTCTTCTAAATAAAAGAATGGTTTGATACCGAACGGATCACGGGCACCAAATAATCTTTGCTCTTGTTTATCCCAAATGATAAAAGCAAACATTCCACGCAGCTTTTCCACTGCTTTCTCTTTTAAATGACTGTATAAGGCAATAATAACCTCAGTATCAGAGCTCGTTGCAAACGAAAGGCCTTCTTTTACCAATTCCTCACGAAGCTCGACATAGTTATAAACTTCACCATTAAAAATAATCCAGTAACGTTCGTTTTCATATGTTAATGGCTGATGTCCACTCTCAATATCAATAATACTTAAACGGCGAAATCCAAATTGAATATGTTCGTCATAATAAAAACCATCATCATCCGGTCCACGATGGGTAATGATATCGTTCATATTTTTAAATAGTTGTTTTTGTTCATCACTAAAGTTTTGTGTTTTGTCGTGTACACAACCGATAAAACCACACATTATGTACCTCACCTACTCCAATCTAAATTAAACATTCTCTAAAAAACATCTCTATAATACTACCACTTTTTTATTAAAATAACACTGTGAACTTATAGGTAATTTTCGTACTATCATTTTTCACTTCTTTAGACCTACTTAAACATTTTATTCCAATAACCAATTACGTACCAACCATTTAGACGAAAAAAGAAAAAGAGAGTTACATTTAAAATGCAACTCCCTTCTATTAGGGTATTCGCTTGAGGGCGAATGATTTTTAGTGATTTGCTGCTTGTTCTTTTAATGTGTCTGCTTTGTCTGTACGCTCCCAAGGAAGATCCACATCTGTACGGCCAAAATGTCCGTAAGCTGCTGTCTGCTTGTAGATAGGACGGCGAAGGTTCAACATGTTAATGATACCAGCTGGGCGTAGATCAAAGTTTTGTTCTACTAAATCAACTAATACATCTTCACTTACTTTGCCAGTGCCAAACGTATCAACAGAAATGGAAACCGGTCTTGCTACACCGATTGCGTAAGCAAGTTGAACTTCACACTTCTCAGCAAGTCCTGCAGCAACAATATTCTTTGCTACATAACGTGCTGCATAAGCGGCAGAACGGTCAACCTTTGTAGGATCCTTACCAGAGAATGCGCCACCGCCGTGACGTGCATAGCCACCGTAAGTATCAACAATGATTTTACGGCCTGTTAAACCAGCATCCCCTTGTGGTCCGCCGATAACGAAACGGCCTGTTGGGTTAATGAAGTATTTTGTATTTTCATCGATTAATTCTTGTGGAACAACCGGATTGATCACATACTCTTTCAGATTACGTTGAATCTGTTCTAATGTAACTTCAGGGTGGTGTTGAGTAGAAATAACGATTGTATCAATACGAACTGGTTTATCGTTCTCATCATATTCAACTGTTACTTGTGTCTTTCCATCTGGACGTAGGTAAGGAAGTAGCTCTTCTTTACGAACTTCTGTTAAACGGCGTGCAAGCTTGTGCGCAAGGGAAATTGGAAGCGGCATAAGCTCCTTTGTTTCATTACATGCGAAACCAAACATTAAACCTTGGTCGCCTGCACCAATTGCTTCAATTTGCTCATCTGACATTTGGCCTTCACGAGCTTCAAGCGCTTGGTCAACACCCATCGCGATGTCAGGAGACTGTTCATCGATAGAAGTTAAAACTGCACATGTTTCGGAGTCAAATCCGTATTTTGCACGATTGTAACCAATGCTTTTAATTGTTTCACGAACAATTTTTGGAATGTCCACGTAAGTTGAAGTAGTAATCTCGCCAGCAACCAAAACTAAACCAGTTGTAACTGAAGTTTCAGCAGCAACACGTGCATTAGCATCTTTTGCTAAAATAGCATCTAAAATGGAATCAGAAATTTGGTCACAGATCTTATCGGGATGACCTTCAGTTACTGATTCAGAAGTGAACAAACGACGTTTTGTTGACATCTGAATTCCTCCTATATAGTGAGATAAGTGAGGTTATCTGTGTGGGTATGTAATGACCTTGCCGTTTAACCTCGGATTGATACGGAACTCATTCCCTTAGTAGTATGAAATAAATACAGGGTTTTTATTAATTAAACAATATTCTGCAATAACCCCATAGAAAATTCTAACGATGGAATAAATAGAAGCGATTATATAGCACGAAATCATTTGCAAACAAAAAACCTTTCCATCTCTGAGGAAAGGTTGATAGCAAAAGTTTTGCGCGCCTTTCACTCTTATCGTTCAAGGCTAGGCCTTGCTTCAGGTTTAGCACCTTTGCCCGAAAATAATAATAGAAGAAAACCTACTACTATCTTGCTTTCGTTTGCAGGTTGCTGGGTTTCATTGGGCCTGTCCCTCCACCAGCTCGGGATAAGAGAGTATCCGTTCAAGGGTAAATAATAACCTACACTGTCGAACAATGTCAATGCATTTTTCAAGAAATTTAAATTTAATCCATACAACCTATTTTTCATTAATTAGTATAGATTATTTGAATAAATGTGTTATACTTTTTATTAAATTATTACCATTAAAAACATGGAAAAAGGAAGGTTGCAGTAGATGAATTCTGTTCATATTCCCAATGACTTAAAACAAATGTTATCAGAAAGTAATGTCCACGTGCAATTATCAGTTCCCCAGTTAGTAGAAAAGATCTTATGTCGTAACGAAGGTTCTTTAACTTCGACTGGCGCTGTAAGCGTTTCAACTGGTAAATATACAGGCCGCTCACCTCAAGATAAATTCGTTGTGATGGAAGAGTCCACAAAGGATAAGATTGCTTGGGGTTCGTTGAATCAACCTATATCTGAAGAAATATTTACGAAACTTTATCAAAAAGTCCTAAATTATTTAAAACAACAAGAAGAGATTTTTGTGTTTAAAGGATTTGCAGGGGCAGATAAAAAATCCCGATTGCCTATCCAAGTAGTGAATGAATTTGCCTGGCACAATCTTTTTGTTCATCAACTATTTATACGTCCATCAGAGGATGAACTTTTATCGCATGACCCAGGATTTACGGTAATTTCAGCACCTAATTTTAAGGCAGATCCTAAGGTCGACGGAACCAATTCAGAAACCTTTATCATCATCTCATTTGAACGCCGCATTGTTCTCATCGGTGGGACTGAATATGCAGGTGAAATGAAAAAGTCCATTTTTTCCGTAATGAATTACTTATTACCGGAAAACAATATTTTCTCCATGCACTGTTCTGCAAATGTAGGAATTGAGGGAGATGTCGCTCTATTCTTTGGTCTATCAGGAACAGGAAAAACTACTTTATCCGCTGATCCAAATCGCCGTTTGATTGGTGATGATGAGCACGGTTGGTCATCAAACGGTGTCTTTAATATCGAGGGAGGGTGCTATGCGAAATGCATCAATCTTTCTAGGGAAAAAGAGCCGCAAATATTTGATGCCATTCGGTTTGGAACTGTTCTTGAAAATGTAACGCTTAACCTGGAATCGCGGGTCCCTGATTATGATGACGGAACGTTAACAGAGAATACTAGGGCAGCATATCCAATTGATGCCATTGATAATATTGCCAAACCAAGTATTGCCGGACACCCAAATACAATTGTCTTCTTAACTGCAGACGCGTTCGGGGTATTACCTCCTATCTCAAAATTAACAAAAGAACAGGCTATGTATCACTTTTTAAGTGGGTATACGTCTAAGCTTGCCGGTACCGAACGTGGTGTAACCTCACCTGAGGCAACGTTCTCAACCTGCTTTGGTGCACCATTTTTACCGCTTCCTGCTACTCGCTATGCTGACATGCTCGGTGAAAAAATTCTTGAGCATAATGCGAACGTATTCCTTGTGAATACAGGCTGGACTGGCGGAGAATATGGAATTGGAAGCAGAATGAAGCTCGCTTACACAAGAGCCATGATTCAAGCGGCACTTGAAGGGGAATTAAACCATGTTGAGACAACGAAAGATGAAATCTTCGGTTTAAATATTCCACTTCATATTGCCGGTGTTCCTGATGAAGTATTACAGCCAAGTAAAACATGGTCAGATCCAGATGCCTATGAAAAGAAAGCAAAAGAACTTGCAGCAAAGTTCCGCGAAAACTTCAGAAAATTCACGGATGTATCCGTTGAAATTGAAGAAAAAGGCGGTCCAATAGCCTAATAAGAAAAGCGCAAGCGCCTTGATCAGCCCCGACAGGCAAATGTTCTTCTGCAAAAAAGTCGCTCTTTGACTTTTATTGCAGAAGGTTATTTGACCCGAGGGGCTAGGCGCTGGAGCTGGACAATTCTCGAAGTCGAATTTTAACTTTCCTATAATGTGTGAAAAGCCCATATCATTCATTTGATATGGGCTTTCTAACTTCTACAGCCTCCGAATGTTTTAACACGCTAAATCGGTATTTGCCGCTCTTTTTAATTTGAAAATCACCTGTATATAAAGAAACCTTTCTACCGTCAGTTGTTGTGTAGTCTGTTTTGTCTTTAAATGTAAAGGTAGTCACTTCAGCATTTTCTATTTGAAATAACTCTAGTTCAATTTCAGTTGGAAGATTGTCACCTTCAACTTCAATCACAGCATCCTCATAAAAACCAGCGTATAAATCTTCTTGTGAGATCATTAAAGTAGAATTCCCTATTTTAATATAAGGTTCCTTCACATAAATGGAGAATGTACCTACCTTTTTATTTCCAGCAGTAAAGGTAAGGTTGTATACGCCAGAATCAGTAAATGGCTCGAAACTTGTCATGGCATGGCCATCAGACCCATACATGCCACCAGATATCACGGTTGTTGCTAGATGTTCCTTTACACCTGTTTTCACATGAACAGCATCCACTTTAAGCGGTTTATTGGCAAAATCCTTCTGGTAGTCTCCCCATAAATAAATCATGATTTTTGATACTGAGCGCTTATCTTTCGCAATCCATTCGGTTGGTGCCAACAAACTGACTTTATTAGGAATGCCGTAATTGCTGTCTACATAATGTGGACCGTTCTCATCCATCAGCGCAAAGAAGTCCCCCTGCTCTACTTGATTACTCGTTTCCCCTTTTGAGCCTGTTCGAATAGCATCGTTTTCCTTGCTACTTGAAAAATATAGAATCGGGGCAATTAGAATCAAGACAAATACAGCAGCCCATGCAGCAAATCTTTGAAAATTAAATTGGTTGCGCTGTTTACGACTGCCGGACTCACCAAGAACTTTTAACATTTCTGTCCTCTGCCTCGTGTTTAACTCATGTTTAGGGAAATCCGCCATCACTTTAAGTAGTTCTTTATCCGATAATTGACTCAAACTGCTCCCCCTCCTTAAGTCGATCATTTAGTTTTTTGACAGCTCGGTAAAAAGTCACGTTCACTTTATTTTCTGACCACCCAAGAACCTGACCCGCTTCCTGTGAAGACAACTCACTAATGCCTCTAAGTAGGATGACATCTCGATAGTTGGGTTTTAGAGCATTAATTGCCTCATATAAATGGGTATATTCCATTTTTTTAACTACTTTCTCTTCAGCCCCTTGTTCCCGAAGTTCGGGTGCTTCGAGATTTATCAATTGTTTCAATCTGTTCCAGCCCGATTTCTTTCGGTAAAAATCAATAGCAGTATTGCGCGCTATGGAGATCAGCCATGTTTTGGGGCTGGATTCATTTTTAAAACGGTTTATAGCTCTAATCGCCCGCAAGAATGTCTCTTGGACCAAGTCCTCTACATCGGTGGTACCCGTATAATATACGAGATAATTTGTGACATCCTTTTCGTAGTCGATGAACCATTTCTCTATTTGATGGGTCCGTTCCAACCAAATTCCCCCTTTCTCTGTCTACCATTTGTTGTTAACTACTAATAAGACGTACCTTCCAAACTTTTTCTTACACTTTTTTCAAAAAAAAAAAGCAGGTAACTTTTTACCCGCTTAATTCGTAGAGTTTAAGGAAACTAATTGATATGTAATAGTGGTATTGCCTTGCTGCCACTCCACTTTCTTGATTATAGCTGTCCCGCTTGAATCGCTGTCCATCGTTTTTCTCACATCAATGGGAATGTCAATCGGATAGAGTCTGTAGCCTTCTTTTTCCATTACAAAAAGATTTTCCTCCACCCTTTTCTCTCTACCTTTTGTTACAATCATCGTATTTAACTCAAGGGGCATACCCATAGCAATCCGCTCCTCTGCTTGTATTAATTGTATTTTATCATCTTTTGCCTTGCCTTTTCATCCACTTTGTGGCATCTTCCACGACTTTTCTATTTACTGCAGGTGGAAAATAGTGTGTAAACTCATCAAAATACCAACATTCGACTGCTTTGTTTAAGCCCCTAAGCCGCCTCTCTAATCGATAGGAGTGCTCAACGGTGACGTTGTGATCGTTCACACCGTGAATGATCAGTACTGGGGCCGTAAGTTGTTCCAATTGGTAAAGTGGAGTCCTTTCCTGATAACGTGCAGGATATTTTTCAGGCGTCCCACCAATAACCCGTTTCATCATTTTTCGTAAATCAAGGCGCTCCATATAGGTTAATGACATATCACTGACCCCACCCCAGGTGACTACAGATGCTGCCTCTGGAAAATTTATGCCTGTCAGAAGGGCCATAACACCGCCGCGCGAAAAACCAAAAATATGGATTTGACGGACTCTAGGTAGTGATTTTAACAGTGAAAAAGCAGAAAAAGCGTCTTCCCGGTCTTCCCCTGCAAAATCTTCATTCCCTTCGCCACCTTGATTGCCACGATAATAAGGAGCAAAAACGATAAAACCCTCAGCCGCAAACTGAGCAATTCGGGCTGGCCTTACTTTTCCCACATTTTTTATTCCTCCACGTAAATAAAGCAGTCCATCATATACTCCTTCTTCAACCGGCTCAGCCAGCATCCCTTTTACGCGTAAACCACCAGATAGGTAGGTAATCACCCTTAATTCCACTTTTGGATTTGGAGATGGAAAGCGATAGCTCTCAAGTATTTTTCCATTATTGTCATTGTTCATTTCAATTCTTCCCTTGTATATTAAGAAATTATTTGTTCCTAGGCATTCACACATTTTTCTCAACTTCATACGATATCTTAGGCAATTAGCCCAGATTCCTTTACGGAAATAAGGAGGTTTTTTTGTATGAAAAAATGGATAAGATTCAGTTTCTCCTTTCTTCTTATCGGTATACTTATGATTTCATTAGCCGCTTGTAATAATGATTCCACGAATGAACCAAAGAAACTAGAAAAGGTTCGTATTGCAGAAGTGACACGTTCCATTTTCTATGCCCCTCAATATGTTGCCCTATCTAAAGGATTTTTTAAAGAGGAAGGCTTGGACGTCACACTGGCAACGACAGCTGGCGGTGACAAGACGATGACGGCCTTACTTTCTGGAGGGGCAGATATTGCACTAGTCGGCTCGGAAACATCCATTTATGTCTACGCTCAAGGGGCTAATGACCCAGTAATCAATTTTGCCCAACTCACCCAGACAGATGGCACTTTCCTTGTTTCAAGAGACAAAATTGACAATTTCTCTTGGGATTTACTAAAAGGAAAAACCTTTTTAGGTCAGCGCAAAGGCGGTATGCCTCAAATGGTTGGTGAGTTCGTTCTTAAGAAACATGGAATCGATCCACAAAAGGATTTAAATCTCATCCAAAACATCGATTTTGCCAATATTGCGAATGCTTTTGCCTCTGGCACAGGTGAGTTCGTTCAGCTATTTGAACCAACAGCGAGCATTTTTGAAAAAGAGGGTAAAGGTCACATTGTTGCTTCCTTCGGTAAAGAATCCGGCCATGTCCCTTATACAACATTCATGACCAAGGAAAGCTACTTGAAAGAACATAAGAGTACGGTTGAAAAATTCACGAGAGCCATTTATAAAGCCCAGCAATGGGTAGAATCCCACAGTGCCGAAGAAATTGCTAAGGCCGTAGAACCATACTTCCCTGACACAGATTTTGAGATTATGAAAACCGTTGTTGACCGTTATAAAAGCCAAGGCTCCTTTGCCACAGATCCTATCCTAGACGAAGAAGAATGGAATAATCTCCAAAACATTATGAACGAAGCTGGCGAGCTTCCAAAAGAGGTGGATCATAAAACCCTAGTGAATACGGAAATCGCTTCAAAAGTAATCAAAAAATAATAGGATAGGGAGGCCGTCCATATGAGTTTTTTAACCATTCAAGATGTCCAGCACATATATTTTACCAAAGCTAATGCCACCACGGCCCTCTCCGATATTTCACTAACAGTTGAGGAAGGAGAATTTATCTCCCTCCTCGGCCCTAGTGGCTGTGGAAAAACCACCTTGCTATCGATCATATCCAGTTTACTTAAACCGACACAAGGAACGATATTGTTAGAGGGTCAACCCGTTTCAACCGCTAAAAATGAAATTGGCTACATGCTTCAGCAGGATTATTTGTTCCCTTGGAAAACGATTGAGGAAAATATCTTGATCGGGCTGATATTATCCAATCAGTTAAATAAACAAACGAGAGCAAGTACCTTAGACTTACTTGAGCAAATTGGCTTAAGTGGAGTGGAGAAGCAACTCCCTAAGCAATTATCTGGCGGCATGCGACAGAGGGTCGCCCTTGTTCGGACACTAGCGACACAACCAAAACTGCTTATGCTTGATGAACCTTTTTCTGCACTTGATTATCAAACAAAGCTTAAACTTGAGGACCTGGTTTCACGAACATTAAAAACCTTTGGTAAAACAGCCATTCTTGTTACCCATGATATTGGCGAAGCCATTGCGATGAGTGATCGTGTCTATTTGCTCTCACCAAGTCCTGGAAGGATTTACAAGACGTTTGAAATGCCTGAGGAGTTAAAAAGGCTGTCACCCTTTGAAGCAAGGAATCATGAATTGTATCCAGATATCTTTCAAATGATATGGAAGGAGTTGGAATCTCTTGAACCAGAACAAGAATAAGGTAGCACTCCTCCATAAAAAGTACATTCATACTTTAAAAATTGAACAAAGATGGATCCGATTTTATCAAGCTGTTATTTTTATCGCCTTTTTCTCTAGTTGGGAACTATCCAGTCAAAAGCAATGGATCGATCCATTGATCTTTAGTTCCCCATCTAAAATATGGAATTTATTTTTAGATAAAATCCAAGATGGTTCATTACTATCCAATTTAGGTGTCACCTTAACGGAGACCATTTGTGGATTTATTCTTGGAACCTTATTAGGAACCATACTGGCTGCCGTCCTTTGGTGGTCACCTAGGATACAAAAGATCCTCGATCCCTATTTGGTTATTTTAAATGCTATGCCCAAAGTAGCACTGGGACCGATATTAATTGTAGCCTTGAGCCCTGGGTATCCTTCTATCATTGCCATGGGTGCGATCATCTCTATCATCATTACCACTATTGTAGTGTATACGTCCTTTAAGGAGGTAGACCCCAACTACTTAAAGGTATTGCAAACATTTGGGGCATCACGTCTTCAGTGCTTTAAGGAAGCTATTTTACCTGCAAGCTTTCCGACGATGATTTCTACTTTAAAAGTAAATGTCGGTCTATCCTGGGTAGGTGTTATTGTTGGAGAATTTCTTGTTTCTTCCCGTGGACTTGGATACATGATTATCTACGGTTTCCAAGTGTTTAATTTTACACTGGTATTCTTATCACTTTTAGTGATTGCTGTAGTTGCCACGCTTATGTATCAGTTGGTTGAATTGTTGGAAAAGAAACTAATCAAAGAGTAGTGGATTGCGGAGAGGCTTCCACTATTCTTTTGATTTTTGGTTAATATGATGGATACATTCTTCAATGACTTGATCCTTCATAATAAAACTAAACTGATTTCCCATTCTTAATTCCAATACATCTCCCTCGAGCATGACAGGCCCATTTGTTTCATGATAGTTGTTCGTCCTATCCATTTCTTTTACTTGTCCCCAAAAAACTGCTTTAACAAATGAACTGTTTTGATCGCTCACTTTATACTCTGCAACAAATTGTAGTTGTCCCAAAATGGCACCTGTTTCTTCAAAGGTCTCTCTTCTTGCTGCTTCTTCAAGGGTTTCAAAGGGTTCTACTTTTCCACCAGGAAATTCGAGGCCTCTTTTCTTATGATTCGTTAAAAGCCACTTGTCCCCTTGCTGGCAGATAACCAGTACATGTTTGGCCTCTTCTTTAAAGGCTTTTTGTTTGAAATCAAGTTCTACTTTATTTCTATTCTGATCGAAAAACTGTATCATTAAAAAACCGCCCTATTTTTTCAATATACTTTTATTATAAGCGAAAAAAGAGACTGACTCAAAAACTAAGGAGTCAGCCTGTTACTTGCCATTATTCTTGTTTAGGTAAGATATTCATACTATCAATATGATTTTTTGCCTCGTCATCGCCTAATTTGTGGAGCATTCCATATACTCTCTGAATAGTTTGATCATACGCATCGTTTTCTCTGTCATAATGATACTGAACATAAGGAACATGGGCTCTAAAAAAGTTCTGCCACTCAGTGGAGTAATTTTCATCAAACAGTTCGCGCAGCTGGGTTATTTCTTCATCGTCAGCTTGAATTTTATAACTCCATGTCGAGCTAGTGGCACTTTGTGAAATTTCACCCGTTCCAACATCTATATAATACGTTTTCTTTTGCTCACTCATCAATGTCATCCCCTTTTACCTATAGTAGTCCACAAATGAGAAAAATTTATTCTTTTTCAAATTTCGACTTTTTTTTAGATATGAATACGCTATAATGAGCATACAATCAAGAAAACAGATTTTTCAGTCAATTTTTTCCAAGGGTTTATTTTATCTTAATATGGGAATTCAATAAGTTATGAATGTAAATGATTATTCTAAGGAGGTGTGGCAATTGAAATTGGTCGATGAGTTATATGAAATGTATCGAAATAAGCTAACTGGTGACGAAGAGGATATTGATATGCTTACATTTGCCTTTTTAGAAGAAATGACACATGAAGATCTTCTAGCCTTAATTCAAGAAATGGATAAACAAGAACTGTATGATTTAATGGGGCTTTACTTAATAGAAAGTCTTAAAGGGAAATTTGCACAGGAAGAATATGGGCAACTTCGCACAAATACTTATTATCCTAGAAATATTCATTGATTGTACATACCATTGGAAAATCAGATTAAGGAGGCTGTCCAATCAGCTTCCTTTTTAATTGTTTTTTATCAATAAAGGTCTATTCATGATACAATGGGAGAAGAACAAGGAGTCAAGGAGGCCATAGCTTTGTATACGGTATTTGTCGTTTGTATTGTCATTGTCATTGTTGTTTTACTATTAGCTGTAGTAACCACTTCCAAGGCCTATTCCTATAAACATACAATCGATTCTTTAGAAGAAAATGCTCATATTGACCACCTGAATAAACAAGAGAGTAATCAGGAAAATAAGCCGAAATAAAGAGGTTGACCCGAGTCAGCCTCTTTATATTTTTTATGCAAATACCTGTTTTAAATCCTCTTTACTTTGCTCAAGCCAGAAACGCATTAAGCGTTTTGCACCTTCTAAATCATGCAGTTTTGCTTGACCGCATTGTCTTTCATTTGCAGCAGGGATATCAATGATTTCAACTGCATCCTTCATAGTATCCTCAAGAAGATCGATAATCTCCTCTACCGTTGGTTCACCGCTTACCACTAGGTAATATCCTGTTTGGCAGCCCATTGGTGAGATGTCAATAATATCAAAGTGATCGTACTTCTCTGAATGCTTGCGAATATTAAACGCAAGCAAGTGCTCCAATGTATGAATCGCATCTGGTTTCATAGCTTGCTTGTTTGGCTGGCAAAAACGAATATCATATTTATTTACAATCCCGTCACTACCTACCTTATGAACACCACAATGTCTTACATAAGGGGCTTTAACAGCATTATGATCTAAATCAAAGCTTTCAACTGAAGGCATTAAGAATCACTCCTTTTATAATCTACCTACTACTATACCGCAAAAACCAAGTTTTTTCATCTACTTAGTACAGTTAAGCATTTAGACGTACATTATAAAATATGGTATGTTTACATTAATCGTAATTAGGGAGTGAAAGCCGTGTTGAAAAAAATTTTTATTTCATTCATTCGTTTTTACCAAATTGTAATTTCACCCATCAAACCACCAACATGCCGCTTCTATCCCACATGTTCTCATTACGGTTTAGAGGCTATTCAACGGTTTGGTGCCTTCAAGGGCGGCTGGCTTACCATCAAACGGATAGTAAAGTGTCATCCTTTTCATCCAGGAGGCTTAGATCCTGTTCCTGATAAAGAGAAGCATTAATTTTTGTACCCATCGACAACTAAATCTAGTTTTCCTGTTTTCGGATCAATGACTAAGCCATGAACCGGAACATCCTTCGGCATTAATGGATGGTTTTTAATAATGCTTACACTATTTTCTACGCTCTCTGTTACATTATCAAAACCATGCAACCATTGTTTAATATCAATCCCAGAATATGTAAGTATATTGAACGTTTCCTCAGAAACCCCCCGCTCCTTCATATTCTCAATCACAGGTTCTGCCTTCATACCACTCATTCCACAATCATGGTGAGCTATTACTAAAACCTCCTGCGCTTTTAATTGATATAAAGCGATGAGAATACTCCTCATAATACTTCCATACGGATGTGAGACAATTGCTCCTGCATTTTTAACAATCTTCGCATCCCCATTACCTAAGTTTAAAGCCTTAGGCAATAATTCCAATAAACGTGTATCCATACAAGTAAGGATGACCATTTTTTTATTTGGGAATTTGGTTGTTTCATATTTCTCATATTCATGTTTTTCGACAAATTGATGATTAAACTCTAAAATTTCATTTAATATTGTTGATTTTTCCATTAATAATCCCACCCTTCTATCTAAGCATACATAATATGCCTAGTTTGAAACAAATATTATACTTGCATTTATAGTTTTTTTTTTGTAAGATACTAGAGGAAATCGGAATCGTTCCGTATTATACACTATTTTTTCTTATTACTATTCTAAATTTTTTTTGACAAACAAATCGTAATAAATCCGATTTAAATATAGGATGAGGAGTTTTTATGAAAAAAATTATTCTACTACTTTCTCTGTTGTTGCTATTAACACTTATTTTATCTGCATGTTCTGACGGTACCCAACCGTCACAATCAAAAAAAGACAAATTAACGATTTATACAACGGTTTTCCCCTTGCAATATTTTACAGAACGGATTGGAGGTAACTTGGTCGATGTAAAAACCATTTATCCACCAGGTGCCGATGAACATACTTTTGAGCCATCCCAAAAAGATATGATGAATTTGGCTGATTCAGACTTATTATTCTATATTGGACTTGGACTTGAAGGCTTTGTAGAAAAGGCAGAAGGTACATTAAAAAATGAAAATGTAAAGTTGGTGTCTGTTGCGGATCAACTTCAACTGCCAAAGGAAGATAGCACTCTTCACGAAGAAGAGACAGACGACCATGAGCACCATGGTGATGTTAACCCACATGTATGGCTTGATCCTATCTATTCAAAGGAAATGGCAGCCGTAATTCGTGATAGATTAACTAAAGAAATGCCGAAAAATAAAGACCTTTTTGAGGCCAATTATCAAAAGCTGGCAACTGAACTAGATGAACTCAATACCCAATATCAGCAGACGATTTCAACTGCAAAACATAAAAAAATAATCGTTACCCATGCTGCATTTGGTTACTGGGAAAAACGGTATGGGATTGAACAAATTAGTATTTCCGGACTTTCAACAACGAATGAACCTACACAAAAAGAACTTGAAAAAATAATCTCAATTGCTGATCATGACGGCTTACACTATATTCTTTTCGAACAAAATGTCCAATCGAAACTAGGAAGAGTCGTTCAAAAGGAAATTGGAGCAAGAGCATTGCCGATTCACAACCTTGCTATCCTGACCAAAGACAACATCAAGAACAAGGAAACCTATTTTACTTTAATGTCTAAAAATCTAGAATCATTAAAAACTGCACTGAATAACTAATGGTCTATCTCCCGATTCCTTCGGGAGGTTTTTTTTATATGAATAGAAATATTTACATATTCCTCCTTAACATGTAAACAATACATTCATACGTGTTTAACTAGAGAGGGAGATTCACATGGAAGATTTATTAATCGCAAGGAGTCTATTTGGAACAACGATGGGCTTCCATATTATCTTTGCTACTATTGGGGTTGGATTACCTTTTATGATTTTGACTGCAGAGCTCATTTATCAAAAGACCAAGGATATTGAGTATGTTGTTATGGCTAAAAGATGGACAAAAGCATTCGCCGTTCTTCTCGGTGTAGGCATTCCTACCGGTACCATCGCCGGGGTCCAACTGTCCTTGCTATGGCCCGGGTTCATGGAAGTGATTGGAAAGGTAATGGCATTACCCTTTCAAATTGAGATTTATGCTTTCTTCATAGAGGCCTTATTTATGTCCATCTATGTCTATGCCGCAGAGCGCATTGCCCCATGGATGAGAATTACGAGTTTACTCCTCGTTGCCATTGGAGCAATGGGGTCAGCTGTATTGATTACCAATGTCCATGCCTTCGAAGGGACACCAGCAGGTTTTAATATCGTCAATGGAAAGATTGTAGATGTAGATCCATGGGCAGCTTTCTTTAATCCAAGTTTTTTCGTAACCGCCGGTCATGTAGCACTATCTGCTTATACAACAGGGGCCTTCATTGTAGCAACGGTTTCAGCATACAAAATGCTAAAAGCAGATCGTTCTTCAAGAGTTTATCAATTCCATCAAAAAGCCTTGATGCTGAGTCTTATCGTTGGCGGCCTTTTTTCCTTATTAACTGCTCTTAATGGGCATGAATCTGCCCAACTTCTTCATGAATACCAACCAGAGAAGCTGGCGGCTGCTGAAGGATTATTTGAAACTCAGTCCCATGCACCACTTGCGATTGGTGGAATTACAGATCGAGAAACAGAGACCATAAAAGGGGCGATTGAAATCCCATGGGCACTAAGTTTTTTAGCTGGAAATAGTTTTAATACCGTTGTTAAAGGGTTACACGATTTCCCTAAAGAACACTGGCCGCCACTGTTTGTTCATACCCTGTTTAATGGAATGGTAGGTATCGGTTCCCTACTCATACTCCTTTCCTTTGTTGGACTTGCATGGAAACGAGTATTTAAAAAAGACCACTTTCCGAAATGGTTAATGTGGCTCTACGTGCTTTCTGGCCCTTTGGCGGTTTTAGGAATTGAATTTGGTTGGGTCTTTGCTTGTACAGGAAGGCAGCCATGGACTATTTATCATGTGCTTTCTACGAAGGATTCCGTCACTACTGCAACCAATTTGGGAATATTATTCATCCTGTTTGCGATTGTCTATGCGATTTTAGCCTTTTCAGTTCTATTTGTCCTTCGGTATTATTTCAAGAAAAATAGCGTTATTGATGACCTAAACCGTGCAGACCAAAAAGGAGTACCACTGTTTAGTTCAAATTCATAAGAAGGTGGAACAATATGTTGGATGTTTATCTTGCAATAACAGTATTATGGGGATTTGTGTTCATCTATGCTGTTATGGCCACAATGGATTTTGGCGCAGGATTTTGGTCGATGTTCTACATTAACGGTAGAAAAGCAACAGCAACAAGCATTGCTAACCGCTACCTATCCCCGACATGGGAGGTAACCAATACGTTTATTGTAGCACTTGTTGTTGCCGTCTACAGTCTTTTTCCGAGAGGTGCCTACACGCTGGGTACAATATTATTAGTACCAGGGAGCCTAATCTTATTACTGCTTTCAATCCGCAGTGCGTTTTTGGTCTTTTCTAATATAGCTGAAGAGTACAAAAAGCCACTTACATACATTTCTGGTATTTCAGGTATACTCATACCAGGATTATTAATTAGTGTACTCCCCATTACTCATGGAAACTATGTGGATTTCTCAGGGAACCGGCAAACCTTAGATTTAGCTGGAATGTTTACGAGCCCCAATGAATATGCTTTTTTCGGATTTGCCCTAACAAGTACTCTATTCCTATCCTCACTTCTATTAGCGGACTATTCCAAAGCCTCTGAGGAATTCGAGGCTTACCGGGTCTATCGGAGAGATGCATTGTTTATTGGTCCCATTTCTTTAATAATGGCATTTCTAATTATGTTTACATTAAAAAATGAGGCAGCTTGGATTTATGGAAAAATGATGAAAGACCTTCCACTACTTTACCTATCACTTGGTTGCTTTTTAGTCGGTGGGCTTGGCTTATTGTTGCCATCTCAAAAGACAAAGACACCAGGCTGGCCTCGACTATCTGTTATTGCCATAACTGCACAATATTTAGTAGCCAGTTATGTATATGGCAAGGCGCATTTGCCTTATATCGTCTATCCTGAAGTGACGATTCATTCTGCTTTTACTGACCCTAATTCTTTTCGGGCTATTTTTATTACTTATATTGTTGGTTTCGCCATTTTGTTTCCTGGTTTTATTTACTTTTGGAGCTTATTTATGAATGATAAACGCTATTTAAGACAAAGCAAAACAAGCATTCCTAAAAAGTAATATCCCTATTCTGGCAGGCATGTTTTCCATGAAATCATCAAATGCTATTCCTGTATCTTAAAATCCAATAAGGAGTGATACTTTCAATGGCTAAAGATGTGTTATGTGAAGTAAATAACTGTTCGTTTTGGGCGAAGGGAAATAGATGTAGTGCGGATCAAATTTATGTAGTCAGCCATACTGGTGATACAGCTGATAATAATAGGGAAACGGATTGTAAAACATTTGAACCAAGCGGATTATCTTAATCGAGGATAAAAGAAGAACCAGCCGACACGTAGGCTGGTTCTTTCGTATTAGAATTGAAAAGTCTTTTTGGTTAGAAGAATCTCATTAAGTCTCTTCTCATTTACATTAAAACCAATACCTGGTTGATTCGGTACGGTAATAAATCCATTTTCCACGACAACTTCCGGAGTGATGATGTCTTCCTCCCAAAAACGGTTCGATGCACTGATATCTCCTGGTATGGTGAATCCAGGAAGGGAAGCAAGCGCAATATTGTGAGCACGAGATACACCAAATTCAATCATGCCGCCACACCAAACAGGGATATCTCTTTCATAACAATAGTCATGGATTCGTTTGGCCTCATACAGTCCTCCCACTCGTCCCACTTTGATGTTGATCACCTTACAGCAGCCGAACTCGATTGCCTTTCTTGCATCTTCAAAACTGACAATGCTTTCATCCAAACAAATGGGAGTCTTCAGTTCTTTTTGAAGCAAGGAGTGTTCTAGAATATCATCTTGTGCAAGCGGCTGCTCAATCATCAGTAGATTAAAATCGTCTAGGGCTTTTAAGCGGTCGATATCTTCTAATGTATACGCAGAATTAGCATCCGCCATAATCGGGATGTCTGGGTAAAAACGACGAATTTCTGACAGGAAGGAATAATCCTGGTTCGGATGAATCTTAACTTTAATACGCTGATATCCTTCATCAAGATATTGTTCAATCTGTTGTAATGCTTTTGAAGTTGAATCTGTTGCTACTACCACACCTGAGGCAACCTGTAAGCAGGTTCCGCCAAGGATGTTTGACAAAGAGTATGAGTGAATTTTCGCATATAAGTCCCATAAGGCCATTTCTAATGATGCCTTTGCCATATGATTTCTTCTAATAGAACGAAAAAGGGTATGAATATCCTCCGGGTGGATAATTGGATGTTTTTTCAATATTGGAATGAAAAAATCCGTTAACATATGTAAGCTGGTTGAAACTGTTTCTTCTGTGTACCATGGGGATGAAAAAGCTACACCTTCCCCATACCCTGATATCCCCTCTTTATTTGTTACCTTTACAATGATTCCTTCTCGAGTGTCAACGGTACTTAAATGAGTTAAAAAAGGAGATTTTAAGGGCATCTGAATGACAAAAAGTTCAACTGACGCAATCTCCATCATATGTCCTTTCCTTCTTTCAGCCATTCTCTGAGATTTCTTCGCAGTAATTTTTTTGCAGCATTTCTTGGGAGACTTTCGGTAAAATAAAATGCTTTTGGAACCTTATATTTTGCTAGGTGCTGCAAACAAAACTGTTTGAGATCATCCACCTCTACTTTTCTGCCTTCCCTACATACTATAAACGCAACGGGTACCTGTCCCCACTTCATTTCCTCTACCCCGGTTACACCAACTTCGGCCACATCCGAATGGGCGAGCAGGACCGATTCAATTTCAGCTGGATAAATATTTTCTCCCCCTGAAATAATTAAATCAGAACGTCGGTCGATTACAAATAAAAACCCTTCCTCATCCTGATAGCCAATATCTCCGGTATAAAACCAACCATTGCGAACCTTTTCTTCTGTGGCATCCGGTCTATTTAAATAGCCAGGAGTAACATTGGGTCCTTTAACAACAATTTCTCCTACCTCCCCTGCTTCAGCTTTCCGACCGTCCTCCAGCCTGATTTGAAGCTGTGCCGGGAACAAAGGCTTACCTGCCGAACCAAGCTTAGTTAAGCTATATTCGGGGGAAAGTGTCACGATTTGTGAGGAGGACTCCGTCATTCCATATGTTTGGAATACAGGTATATCCTTCTCCAAACAAGATTTCAATAATGGTAACGGTGCAGGTCCTCCGCCCAGTAGCATACAGCGAAAAAGAGGGGGGAGACGCCTCTCCTGCAGTGTATCAACAATCCTGGTTAGCATGGTTCCTACGACAGACATGATGGTGACTTTTTTAGTGGTAATATCTTCAATCGTTTGTTCCACATCAAAGCTTTCATGTAATACAATAGGCATGCCATAGATGACACTCCGCATTAAAATGGAGAATCCGCTGATATGAAACAGTGGAACCGCACATAACCAGCAATCACTATCCATAAATCCTAAATTTAATGCGGATCCCACCGAACTCCACCAGTGGTTCCCATAGGTTTGTATAACTCCTTTTGGATGACCTGTTGTTCCTGACGTATACATGATCGTACAGGTATCTGATAAGTTGATTTCCTCCTGTATTACGGGAGTTTTTGCTTCCACGTTAAACAAGCCACTTTTTGTCATTGTAGCTAGAGATGGTATTTCGATTCTTATGGCTTGTTCTATATCTGAAAACGAGTCTTCAACAAGGAGAAAGGCTGCTTTTGAATCCTTCAATTGCCATACTAATTCTGCTGGTGTTAAACGGTTATTCAAAATAACTGCTTTTACCCCTAATAACTGAAGGGCAAACAAGATCACAATGGTATCTAGATGATTTTTTAATAAAACAGCTAGGTAATCATCTTTTTGCACTCCTAGTGCCTGAAGCTGCCCTGCAGCCTTAAAGGAACGTTCATAAAGTTCTTTAAAGGTTAAGGTCTGCTCGTTAAAATAAACTGCCGTCCGATCCGGCGTTAAAAAAACTCGTTTCTTTATGAAGTTAGGAATAGTCTCGTATTGCATTAAATCATCGCCTTCATTTTTTCTATTAGGCTTTGTTAAAATTGTCTGATGATTTCCGCTCCAGGCTCGAGCGGTCCGTGGGCGTTTCGGCGAGCCTCCTCGGCGCTTGCGCCTGCGGGGTCTCCCCTGAACCGTACTCCCACAGGAGTCTTCGAGCCTTCCGCTCCAATCAACAGAGTATAAAAATCAACAATGTTTTTTAACACAGCCTTCTATTAAAAACAGCCTGATGGGGAACCATCAAGCTGTAAGCAATTTTTGATCAAGGAAAACGTGGGAATTGGCCGAAATCAGGTTTACGTTTTTCCTTAAAGGAATCACGGCCTTCTTTTGCTTCATCCGTTGTATAGTAAAGTAATGTTGCGTCACCAGCGAACTGCTGTAGACCGGCTAAGCCGTCAGTATCAGCGTTCATTGCTGCCTTCAAGAAACGAAGCGCAGTTGGACTCTTCTCAAGAATTTCATTACACCATTGAATGGTTTCTTCTTCGACTTTCTCAAGCGGAACTACTGTATTTACAAGTCCCATATCGAGGGCTTCTTGTGCATTGTATTGACGGCATAAGTACCATATTTCACGGGCCTTCTTATGTCCGATAATTCTTGCAAGATAACCTGATCCATAACCAGCATCAAAGCTACCCACTTTAGGACCAGTTTGTCCAAATCTAGCATTATCAGCGGCAATCGTTAAATCACATACCACATGAAGAACATGTCCTCCACCAATTGCATATCCCTTAACCATCGCAATGACTGGCTTAGGAATCACTCGAATTAAGCGTTGAAGATCAAGAACATTTAAGCGTGGAATTTGGTCTTCTCCCACATATCCGCCATGTCCACGGACCGATTGGTCTCCTCCAGAACAGAATGCCTTATCACCAGCACCAGTTAATACAATAACCCCAATACTTGAATCATCACGTGCAAACGCAAATGCATCGATTAATTCCGATACGGTTTTCGGTGTAAACGCATTATGTACGTGCGGACGGTTAATTGTAATTTTTGCAATCCCGTTATATGTTTCATATAAAATCTCATCATATTTACGTCCTGCAATCCATTCTACTGTCAAAATGATATCCTCCTTTATTATGTATTAAGAAAGTCACTTACTATTGTACCAAACTTTTCTTTTTCTTCCACATGAATTGCATGTCCACTGTTTTCAAAAGTCATCCATGTTCCGTTTTTTAACTCTTTGACCATTTTTTCCGCTAGTAAACAAAACTTAGTATCTTTTTTACCAGTAAGCAGCAGGACATCCATTTCTAGTTCGTTCAACCTTCCCCACCAAGAAGGCTGTGACCCTGTGCCCATGCCTAACAAGCTATTCGCAAGCCCTATGGGAGAATTGTTTAAACGTTGGCCTCTTATGGATTCATTGATTGACTTAGGCAAGCTCTTCATGGTCGAAAATAAGGGAATCTCCTCCCAGTAATCGACAAATGCTTGAATTCCACGGTCTTTTATAAAATTTGCAAGTTCAGCATCTTTCATTCGGCGAAGTTCTCTTTCAGTCTCTGTTAATAGTCCTGGAGAGGCACTTTCTAAAATCAACTTACGAACTCTTTCAGGAAAGAGTATAGCAAAGGTAAGGGCAAGTCTGCCACCCATTGAATATCCAAGCAGATCTACTTGGTGCACCTCAAGATGTTCGAGGAGCTTGTTTAAGTCATGAGCAGCAGATTCTATATAATACCGCTCTATTTCTTCAGGGGACTCCGTTTTCCCATGTCCAATAATGTCAGGAAGGATTAACTTAGAACGCTTACACCAATCCTCAAGAAAAGGAGTCCAGGTTGTTACATCTCCCGTAAATCCATGTAAACAAACTAAAGGAAACCCATTCCCATAAACATCGACATGATAGGTAAGCCCTTCCACCACTACATTCATTAACGAGCTCCTTTGACAAATTCTGATATTTCCTGGGAAACAGAACGCCAAATTCCGCGGTGCTCATCACGATTTTTTTCTCTGTTCGTTGCCACCTCGTATACATTAATACCAAACTGGTGAACTGATTTTTTCATTTCCAATTCAAACTGATCCCAATTCTGGATTTTTGAAAAGTTTCCATTAAACATGCGAACGGCGTGCTCAAATTCTATGTTTAACGGTGTACCAAACAATAGTTCAAAATTCTTGGGGTGTTCTGACTGTGGAAGGAATGAAAAAATTCCGCCCCCATTATTGTTCACTAGGATAATATGGATATTAATATTGTAAAGTTTTGCTGCAATAAGACCATTTAAATCATGGAAAAAGGTTAAATCTCCTAACACGAGATATAATGAATCAGCATACAAGGCAGCTCCTAATGCTGTGGACACAGTACCATCGATTCCGTTAGCACCTCTGTTAGCCATGATTTTAATGGATTTACCATTATTATGAAAGAAACTATCTAAGTCGCGAATCGGCATGCTATTCCCAACAAAAAGAGTTGAACCTTCCGGCAATAAATCTGCTAATTGGTAAAACAGACGCCCCTCACTTAATTCTGTGATATCTCGTATTTGGGTCATATTCGATTTCGTCAGCTCGTTAACCTTACGCCATTCTTCTAAAAATGAAGAAGACACTTTGCTTTCATTAAAGCTAAGCAACTTCTCACAAAATAATGTTTCATTACAAAAAATCATTTCAGTAGATAACGATGCAGGGTCACGCCAGCCTCCACCACCATCGATTACATATTGCTCCGCTTCATGATTTTCTTTTAAGAAAATCGTTAATGCTTTCGAGATCGGCATTGCCCCGAATCGAATCACGACTTCCGGCTTCAGAAAGGTTTTGGCATCTTCATTTCGTAAAAACGTATCGTACGTTTCAATTATGTTTTCATGACTATGTTCCCCGCTTCTTAATTGAGATAACGGGTCTGCCAATATTGGAAAGTTTAACGAGGTGGAAAGTTTGGTCACAGCATCAGCAAAATTTGTGTCTTCGAGATTCCCACAAACAATGATGCCTCTCTCTTTTCCCATTAACTTTTCTGCCATTTCTTTAAAATACTCATCATCTATAGTTAATTCGCCATTATGAACCTTCACATATCCTTTTGGCCGTTCTGTTAATTGGAACAGATTTTCATCCAACTTAGGGATAAGCGGTTCCCTAAATGGAAAATTCAAATGGACTGGTCCAGATGGTGCCCCTGTTGCTATAGCCGTGGCGCGAGCACAGACTGTCCGGGCGTAACGAATCATTTCGTCACTATTCTCTGGTAAGGCCATTTCCGCAAACCACTTAACATGTTTTCCATATAAATGAATTTGGTCAATTGCCTGTGGGGCACCCACTTCCCTTAACTCATGAGGTCTATCTGCAGTCAGCACAATTAAAGGCACCCTAGAGTAGCGAGCCTCAACAATAGCTGGAAAATAATTAGCTGCAGCAGTGCCTGAGGTACAAAGAATGGCTACCGGTCTGTTTGTTGCTTTTGCTATTCCTAAGGCAAAAAAAGCCGCTGATCGCTCATCCACATGGATATGAACCTTTAAATCAGGGTGTTCCGCCATCACCATCGCCATGGGGGTAGACCTTGAGCCCGGGCTTACAACAACATCTGTTATCCCTGAAGAAAATAGTTCTGCAACAAAGGCAGCAATATATGCGGTTAAAGCTTCTTGATGATTCATATTATTGTCCTCCAAGAGCTCGAAGCATGGGTCTAAACTTCAAACTCGTCTCCAAATATTCACTTTCTGCATTCGAGTCTGCAACCACACCACATCCAGCAAACAACGAAGCCTCTTTACCCTGGATTAGCCCAGAACGTATCGAAACTGCAAATTCACCATTCTGCCTATAATCAACCCAGCCTAACGGAGCAGCATAAAAACCACGGTCTAAATCCTCCACCTGTCTAATTTTTTCAACTGCCGCCTCTTTCGGTAACCCTCCGAGTGCAGGAGTAGGATGAAGCCGTTCAACTAATAACAATAAGGAAGCAGCAAAATTACATTTTCCAATTACTGGTGTGTACAAGTGTTGAATATCTCTAATCTTCATTAACTGCGGCTTAGCTGGAAGAATGATTTCTTCACATGATTCTTCTAGGGCTTCCTTAATCATTTCCACCACATAACTATGCTCGATTAAGTTCTTCTGATCGTTTAATAAGGTGTCACCTAAAATTCGATCTTCCTCTTCGGTCTTACCCCTTGAAATAGAACCAGCAAGACATGTAGAGTACACTTCTGTCCCTTGTTTTTTAACAAGCCTCTCTGGTGAAGCACCGATAAAGCAATCCCCATTCGACTCAAAAGCAAAAATAAAGCTTTCATGCTGCTGGTTGTACAAATTATTCAGTACAACCTCAGCCTCTACTAAGTCGTTAAAAACAAGTCTCAATTCACGAGCAAGAACAACCTTTTTTAACGGACCATTTGTTAACTCATTCACAACTCCATCAACAGTGCTTTTCCATTTTTTAGGTAGTATCTCTCTTTTTTCAACTAATGCACTAGATAGTGGTTTAGATTTCCGTTCTAAAGAATGTAATAGTTGATTTCTTTCTTCAAGAATCTTGTTGAATAAAGACAAGTCATCATGTGGTGTACAAATTGTGTTAATCGTTAAAAAGGCCTTTCCATCAACAATACTTAATAAGTATTTAGGAATATGAAATAAGGAATCCGCAAATTTAGACCAGAGCTCGGTTTTTTCTTTATAAGGGTCAAATGAAAAACCACCGAACATAACAGGACCTGTACCGATCTCGTTAAAGTCGTTATAAATAAGGCTATCCTTTAAGAAGTTTTTCCACTCCTTCTCAACAAGAAAAAAGCGGTCAGTAGCCTGATCCGACTGAATTTGTTTAGAAATCCCAAGTCCAATAAGTATGACCTCATTTGTAGGATCCTTCCAGAAAAAACGTTCCCCTTGGTAGCGGTCTTTTCCAGCATTAAAAAATTGTAGTGGGTGAATCATGTCCATTTGATGAACTTCACTTATTAAAATCGGTCGACCGAGTTCTTTCGCACGATTAACAGCCGAAAGACCCCTTTCCATTATTTCCGTTTCTTGAATGGTAACCAAACAAATCCCTCCAAAACAGCCGAAATGACTGTTATCCATTCATTTTAAGCTTTATATAAGATACTATTCCCATTGTAAAGAAGTCAATATTACTTGTCACTACTAAAACTGCCTTCATTCCTTATTATATATCAAATTGTCACCTTTTGGGTGAAAACGGATTTATCATTACTTTCATTGTCCCACGAACCAACTAATAATAGTCGAACAGGTATTATCTTCTAGTTTTGATAGCAAAAATTAATTGACACTATTACTGGAATTCCATACACTTAGTTTTGGACATAAACCCATACAACACTACTAATTGAACTTCATATAGAGAATAAATTTAGAAAAGGGAGAGAATAATATGCAGCCAAATATAAAGCAGAATTCGAAACCTGTCGTAGAATCAAATCGCGGCATTCAAGTTTGGTGGCAAATGACCCGTCCGCATACATTAACTGCTGCTTTCGTACCGGTTTTACTAGGTACTGCACTTGCATTAAAGTTAGGCAACATTCACTTTGGGCTATTTTTAGCCATGTTAATTGCTAGTTTATTAATTCAAGCAGCTACGAATATGTTTAATGAGTACTTTGATTTTAAACGCGGCCTTGATAATGAACATTCAGTTGGAATTGGCGGATCTATTGTCCGTGACGGAATTAAGCCAAAGACAGTTATGCAAATTGCTTTAAGCTTATATGGAATAGCCCTTTTATTAGGAGTGTATATTTGTTTGAACAGCAGCTGGTGGCTGGCAGCAGTCGGCCTCATTTGTATGGCAGTTGGCTATCTATATAGCGGTGGTCCATTACCGATAGCTTACACACCATTTGGTGAATTATTTTCAGGATTTTTCATGGGAATGTTAATTATTCTAATTACTTTCTTTATCCAAACAGGGACTGTTTCCAAGACAAGTATCCTTATTTCCATCCCAATATTAGTGTTGGTTGGCGCGATTAATTTTTCAAATAACATACGTGACCTTGATGGGGATAAAGAAAATGGCCGTAAAACATTAGCCATTCTTATTGGAAAAAAGAAAGCCATCCGCTTATTAGCTGTCATGTTTATCTTTTCTTACCTTTGGATTCTGGGGCTTATCATTAGCAATGAAGCACCAATTTGGACAGCAGTTGTTATACTGAGTGCACCGAAGGCAATCAAAGCAATCAAAGGCTTTATCGAAGGTACGCTGCCAATTCAAATGGCACCAGCAATGAAGGCAACTGCCCAAACCAATACAATTTTTGGATTTTTATTAGCGATTGGGATTTTTATCGGACATTATATTTAAATAAAACAAAGAAAGCTTCTGCCATTTTAGCAGAAGCTTTTTTGTTAAATTGATTTAATTCCCCATATACCATCCGCGTACTCTCGAATGGTTCGGTCACTCGAAAAATAACCTGCATGAGCAATGTTCGTTAAACTCATTCTTTGCCATCTTAAAGGATCAATAAACGCTTCTCCAACAGAACGCTGAATATCAGCGTAGGAAGCAAAATCCTTCAAGACAAAATATTGATCGTTTTCCTCAAGTAATGAATCAAAAATAGGCTCAAATTCGTTGTAGACTCCAGGAAAAAATCCGTTTACCAGTTGATCGACTGCCTGGCGAATTCTAACATCATGGTGATAATAGTCAACGGATTGGTATCCTCCATGTTGATAATAATGGAGAACTTCTTCTGCACTTAGACCAAATGTAAAAATATTTGAGTCGCCCACTAATTCCTTTATTTCAATATTTGCACCATCTAATGTCCCTACCGTTAATGCACCATTGATCATAAATTTCATATTTCCCGTACCTGACGCTTCTTTGCTTGCTGTTGAGATCTGTTCACTTACATCTGCAGCAGGAAAGATTTTTTCAGCTAAAGAAACACGATAATTCTCAAGGAAAATGACTTTCAAGCGGTCATTCACTTTTGGGTCATTATTTATTTTTTCAGCCACCGTATTAATTAATTTGATAATTTTCTTTGCATAATAATACCCCGGAGATGCTTTTGCTCCAAAAATAAATACTCTTGGTACAAGCGAAAAACTGGAATCCTCTCTAACCTTATTATAAAGGTGCATAATATGTAACACATTTAACAATTGACGCTTGTAGGCATGAAGTCGTTTTACTTGAACATCGAAAATTGCCTGTGTATCCACAGCAACTCCCGTTTTATCAAGGATAATATCTGCCAGTACCTGCTTATTTTCATTTTTAATTTTAAGGAGCTGCTCTAAAAATGCGGTATCATGTTGAAAATTAAGTAAGCTGGAGAGTTCTGTTCCTGAATAAGTCCAGGATTCCCCAATTGACTCAGTGATAAGGGTTGATAATTTCGGGTTGGCTTTGAGGAGCCAGCGGCGGTGTGCAATTCCGTTTGTCTTGTTATTAAACTTTTCAGGATATAGCTGATAGAACTGATTCATCTCCCGCTGCTTTAAAATCTCCGTATGCAGCTTTGCCACACCATTGACACTAAAGCTTCCGACAATAGCTAAATGAGCCATTTTCACAAAATCATCTGCAAGGATTGCAAGTCCCCTGATTCGCTCCCAATCACCTGGCGTTTGATTCCATAATTCCCTGCAGAACCGTTCATTAATTTCTTCAATAATCATATAAATCCTAGGTAGTAAGGGCTGAAAAATATGGATTGGCCATTTTTCCAAGGCTTCTGATAAGGTTGTATGATTGGTATATGAGATCGTATTTTGAGTGATTTCCCATGCCTGTTCCCAGTCAAATCCTTCTTCATCAATGAGGATTCTCATTAACTCTGGAATAGCAAGTACTGGGTGAGTATCATTGATATGAATACAAATATGTTCATGTAGTTGATGTAAGCTCGTATGTTGTTTTCTGTAGCTTTTAATAATGGATTGGATACTAGCTGAAACGAGAAAATATTGCTGTTTTAATCTTAAAATTTTCCCGTCATCATGCGTATCGTCCGGATATAAAAACTCAGAAATCAATTCGGTTTCTCGCTTATATTTTAAAATATCCTTATGAAAAGGAAATTGCGAGGGTTCCGCATTCCAAAGCCTTAAAGTATTAATGGTATTTGACTTATATCCTATGACAGGCATATCATGAGGCACAGCTGTAACGGTTTCCGCATTTAGATGTTGAAAGACCAGACGTCCATTTTCCATTTTGGCTTCCACCTTACCCCAAAATGGAATTTTTACAGCATAGTCTACTTTCCTAATTTCCCAAACATTACCGCTCCGCAACCATTGCTCAGGCAATTCCACTTGATAGCCATCCACAATTTTTTGTTCAAATAACCCATGTTTATACCGAATTCCGTGACCATGCCCCGGAAGGTTAAGGGATGCTAAGGAGTCTAAAAAGCAGGCGGCTAATCTACCTAAGCCGCCGTTTCCTAGACCCGCATCTGCTTCTAATTCTTCTAACTCTCCCAGGTCGATTTCCAGTTCTTGCAGACCTTCTTGGACAGTTTCTTCGATCCCTAGATTGATTAAATTTTGCCTTAGTAGCTTTCCTAATAAATATTCAATGGAAAGATAATATACCTGCTTACCTGGGGCAGCAAGGTACCGTTCGTTTGTTGCAATCCAGTCATTACTCACATATTCACGAATCATATTCCCTAGTGTTTGATAGTGGTCTCTATTCGAGCTATCTGAGAAACTCTTCCCACACAGCATCTCAAGCCTCTTTAAAAAGGTCTTCTTAAACTCAGTTGTACTAGAAAACATGGGTTTCACTCCTTGAGATGAGCTCCGCGTAGAGCTGGTTATATCGGAATGCGGACTGTGCCCAGCTATAATCCATTTTCATTGCTTGTGTGACAATGGTTTCCCATACATCACGGTCATGAAAAAAGCTAATCGCTCTTTGAATAGTATAGAGCATGTCATGTGCATTAAAGTTTTTAAAAGAGAATCCATTTCCTTCACCAGTAAATTCATTCCAGGCATGGACTGTATCGTTTAAGCCCCCCGTTTCACGGACAATTGGTACTGCGCCATATTTCATAGCAATCAACTGGCCGAGTCCGCATGGTTCAAACAAGGATGGCATTAAAAATAAGTCTGCGGCTGCATACAACTTATGGGCAAGCTCTTCATTAAAACCAATATGAACTTTTAATTTTTCAGGATAAATACGGGCAACCTGTCTCAAATGTTCTTCGTATTCGTAATCCCCAGTGCCAAGAAAGATGATTTGGATATCTTCTTGTAAAAGATCACGCAGCACACATTTCACTAAATCAAGTCCCTTTTGCTTCGTTAGCCTTGAAATCATTACGAGTAAAGGAGTTCTTGAGCTTTGTGGCAGGTCAAACCGTTTTTGAATCTCACTCTTATTTATTGATTTTTTTTGGTGAGTATTCGCTGTATAGGTTTGGTAAATCATTTCATCTTTCGCTGGATTGTAAAAGTCCTCGTCTATTCCATTTAGAATACCTAGGAGATCTTCATTTCTCTCCCTTAGAAGTCCATCCAGTTTTTCACCAAAGACTGGCGTTTGAATCTCCTCTTTATAAGTCGGGCTTACAGTGGTGATTTTATCTGCTGCAACCAGTGCACCCTTCATAAAGTTAACATTGCCAAAAAACTCTAAGCTGTTTGGACGAAAGACTTGATAGTCGAGTCCAAGTAAATCACCAAGCACCTCTTTAGGAAATATACCCTGAAATTGAAGATTATGAATCGTAAACATCGTTTTAATAAGACCGTACCCTTTTCTCTTGTAATATTCAGTTCTTAATAGAAAAGGAATCATCGCTGTATGCCAATCATGACAATGCATGACATCTGGGAAGAAATTCAATTGAGCGATGGTTTCAAGTACCGCCCGATTAAAATAGGCAAATCTCTCGCCATCATCATAATAGCCATAGAGGTTTTCCCGCTTAAAATAGTATTCATTATCTACAA
The DNA here is from genome assembly GCF_030915525.1 of Neobacillus sp. PS2-9. Classification (NCBI taxonomy): domain Bacteria; kingdom Bacillati; phylum Bacillota; class Bacilli; order Caryophanales; family Bacillaceae; genus Neobacillus; species Neobacillus sp. PS2-9. The sequence goes on along the minus strand of NZ_CP133269.1, from coordinate 1,261,724 downwards.
AATAATAGGTAACACCTTGATGAGTAAGCTCTTCAACGCCACAATATTGATTTCTCCAGCCAACAGGAACAGTAAATTCTTTTATCTTTTTCATTTCCATTTTATACTCTTCAGAAATGGTTCCATACTTAGGTAATATTACTCTTACATCTGTTCCTAAATTTTTTAGTTCTTTAGGAAGTGAACCAGCAACATCTGCTAGACCTCCAGATTTCGCAAATGGACCACACTCCGAAACAGCAAATAATACTTTCACGAGTTCATCAACGCTCCTTGTTTCGTCCCTTTTCGAATCACATATGGGGAAAGAGCAGTTCCGACTAAGTGGGTTCCTGCCTCTACTCTCACATCTTTATCTAGAATAACTGAATCTAGATAACAATTATCTTCTATATGGCATTTCTGCATGATAATACAGTTCTTAATCACTGCCCCTTTACCGATCTTAACTCCACGTGAAATGATACTATTTTCAACATGACCCTTAATTAAACAGCCATTTGCAATCATTGCGTTTTTCACTTCTGAGCCTTTTACATATTTGGTCGGAGGTTCATCCTTTACCTTTGTAATAATCGGCTGTTCTTTGATAAAGAGTTTTTTCCATATATCAGGCTGCAACAGGTTCATGCTAGTTGAAAAGTAGTTTTCAATGGAATCAATCATTACCGCATGACCCTCATAATTATAGCGGCAGATTGTGTAGTCATTATGTAGATCATTTACTACATCCTTCATACACGTATATCCTGTTTCATTTCTTGTTTCAATTAGCTTTATTAACAAAGAGGTCTTAATTAAATACATCTCCATTGGACGGCCGTCTTTATGATGGATTTCAGTGATATCACATCCATTTTCACTATGCCAATTAAGAACAGAATGAAAGGTCATGTTGAAAACGGTATAACAATTAGAAATAATTGCATATTCTTGGGTGCTTCGATAAAAGAAGTCCAAATTCGCGGCAAAATGCTCAAAGGATCCAATTTTATTTCCATCATTATCAACAATCGGAGACGGGAAAAAGAAAAGTCCATCCCGCTTTCGATTTAGGTCCCAGTTTTTCCCTGAACCAAGATGATCCATAAGCGAGCGATATTGCATTTTTGGAAAAATGGCTACACTTCGGATCCCTGAATTTACCATATTTGATAACACAAAATCTATAATTCGGTATCTGCCTGCAAAAGGTAGTGCAGCTAGTGAGCGGTGGGTTAATAAATCTTCTAAATCCTCATGGTAAGTAGTGGCATCAATGACGCCTAAAAGCTTTCTTTTCACTCCGAAACCCTCCAATTAATAAAATGGGAAACGCTTTTTCAAGGGGGCTACTTAGCCCCTTGAAATTAATTAAAAAGCAGGATACAGTCCGCTTATCATTTCGTTCGTAACTAAAACAATCTCACCATCAAAAGAACGAATCACTGTTCCGTCTGGTACATGAACATCGCATGGAACAATCGCTTTTTCAATCAAGCAATTATTTCCGATTGTGGCATCTGGCATAATAACAGACTCTTTAATAATAGAGCCGCTTCCCACCGTCACCCCTTGGAATAATACAGATTGCTCGATTTCACCTTCAATCGTACATCCCTCGTTGATTAGTGATTCCTTAACCACTGCATTTGGTGATATATATTGTGGAGGTTGGTTCGGATTGACAGAGTATATTCTCCAGTCATGATCAAATAAATCTAGGTCACAATCCTCTCCTAACAAATCCATGTTTGCTTCCCAAAGACTTTGAACTGTTCCAACGTCCTTCCAATACCCTTTAAATGGATAAGCAAATAATTTCTTATTTTCCTCTAATAGCATCGGAATGACATCTTTACCAAAATCATGGCTTGAATCAGGATTTCGTTCGTCCATTTCTAAAAATTCCTTTAGGACATTCCAGCTGAAAATATAAACACCCATGGAAGCAAGATTGTTCTTTGGATTCGCTGGTTTTTCCTCAAACTCTACTATTCTCATATCCTCGGTTGTATTCATGATGCCAAATCGACTTGCTTCGACCCAAGGCACCTCGATTAAGGAAATCGTTACATCTGCCCTTTTTTGAATATGATAATCAAGCATACTTTCATAGTTCATTTTGTAGATGTGGTCCCCGGAGAGGATTAATACATATTCCGGCTGATATTGCTTCAAATAATTTAAGTTTTGATAGATGGCACTTGCAGTACCTGTATACCACTTTACTTCTGAAGACTCACTGTAGGGTGGTAAAACAGTAACTCCGCCATCTTTACGATCGAGGTCCCATGCACTGCCAATTCCAATATAAGAATTTAACAGCAAGGGTTGGTATTGAGTAAGAACACCGACCGTATCTATCCCAGAATTAGCACAGTTGCTTAGCGTAAAATCTATAATTCGGTATTTACCACCAAATGGTACCGCTGGCTTTGCTAAATCCTTTGTTAGTGAATTAAGTCTGCTCCCTTTCCCTCCTGCTAATAACATGGCTACGCACTTTTTCTTTGCCATTTCCTTTTCGCTCCTTCCGTTTTTTAACCGGTCTAATTATTTGAAAACCGAATGCGGGAATGCTGATGTTAATTGAGTATGTTTGACCATGGAATGGTTCTTCTAACGCGAAAATGGTCTTTTTGTTAACCATTCCCGTTCCACCGTATTCTTTTTGATCACTAGTAAAGATTTCTCGATACTCTCCTGGTAGAGGGACACCGACTTTATACACCGGGTATCTAGCACCAGTAAAGTTGCAAATAATGATTAAATGATCCTCTTCTTTTTTACCCTTTCGAATAAAGGAAAAGATTGATTGATGACTGTTATTCGCATCAATCCATTGAAACCCTTCGTGTAGATGATCCAGTTCATAAAGGGCTTTTGATCGCTTATACACCTTTGTAAGCACCTTGACATAGTCATTTAAGCTCCGGTGCATGTCATAGTCCATTAAGTGCCAATCAAGTTGTTCTTTATCTTTCCATTCGGCAAACTGCCCAAATTCAAATCCCATAAATAAAAGTTTTTTTCCTGGGTGGGCAAACATATAGCCGAGGAGAAGCCTTAATTGAGCAAATTTCTCCCAATATTCACCTGGCATCTTATCTAGTAACGATTTCTTCCCATGAACCACTTCATCATGCGAAAAGGGGAGCATAAAGTTTTCTGAAAAAGCATATAAAAGTGAAAAAGTGACTTTTGAATGGGCCTGCTGCCTTGAATATGGAGGGGTTTCCATATATTCCAGCATGTCATTCATCCAACCCATATTCCATTTGTAATCAAATCCAAGACCGCCATAATGAACGGGTGCTGTAACTTGTGGAAAATCAGTTGAATCCTCACCGATCATTAAAAAATGTGGATCGTATTCATGAATTTCTTGATTTAATTTCTTTAAAAAATTTATTCCAAATGGATTCTCACTCTTACCGTTTGAAGCATTCGGCCAATAAATGATATTTGCCACCGCATCCATTCGGAAACCATCAATATGGAAATATTCCATCCAATACCGAGCATTTGAGATGAGGAAACTTTGTACTTCTCCCTTACCAAGGTCAAAGTTTGCTGTACCCCATACAAGATTTTCTCTATCGCATTCATGCATATAAGAATAGATATGAGTACCATCAAAGCGATAAAGTCCGTGAGCATCTTTACAAAAATGTCCTGGTACCCAATCAAGAATGACACCAATACCATGTTGATGACATTGGTCTACAAAATGTCGAAAGTCATCTGGTGTTCCATACCTTGAAGTGACTGAGAAATAACCTGTACCTTGATAACCCCAAGAGTCGTCGAGCGGGTGCTCGACAATCGGCAACAGCTCTATATGAGTAAAGCCATGCTCTATAACGTATGGTATTAGCTCTGAAGCTAGTTCTTGATAAGTTAAGTATTCATTGTTGGCTTTCTTCTTCCAGGAACCCATATGGACCTCATAAATGATGGCTGGTTCAGATAGGAAGTTCTTTTTTCCTCTACGATTCATCCAATGATTATCTTGCCACTTATAGTTATTTAGTGAATAAACGATCGAAGCCGTCATTGGTCTTATTTCAGAATAAAACGCGAATGGATCTGCCTTTAACAGTCTTTCTCCTGTTTGTGAGAAAATTTCATACTTATAAAGTCTTCCTGTCATGTCTTGCTTCAAGATTAGAATCCAAACGCCTTCATTGTTAACCCTTTGTAATTCATACCCTTCACCATTCCAGTTGTTAAAATCCCCTGCAAGTCTTACCTGATGGGCATTAGGGGCCCATACGCAAAAGCGGGTGTATACCTGATCGGAATTCTTGAAGATATGAGCGCCAAAGAGCTGATGACTTTGAAAGAAGTTTCCTTCATGAAATAAGTGCAGCTGATAATCTGTAGGAAATAACGTGTTCACTGTCATGGCTATCCTCATCCCCATTGAAAATATGTATTACAAAGACCAATTATAATTCCAATTGGGTGATATGCCTTCAAAAACTTTTTTATCTTTTCTGACAATTGGTGCTGAAAACCGCTATAAAGAGGCAGTTTTCAGCAATATTCAACACCAAACGACAAATAATCCATCGTGAATCGACAGGAATCTTTAAAGTTTTTTTGATTTTTTTTATAAAAAACCTTTAAAAAAATTATTTGATTTATATCACTTTAAAGGAATGAATTTTCAGAAAATCCAGTGTTATGTAAGCGTTAACAATTTTTATTCGGGATAAAAATCCACTAAATTGTTATTTTATTATAATATTTTTACGTGTTATTAAGTGAGTGATTGTTAAAATAGATTAAAGGGACCTTTTAGCTAGTGCGTGAGGAAATAGTCACGAAATGGAAAGATGGACTTTTAAAGCTGCTCTTGTAAAATCTGGGGGATCTATACGTTGTGCGATAATGTCTAGAATGTAGCAATTGGTAATGGACATGTTGTCTACGTTACCCTAATGGTTTTTTGGGCTTTGTTCGGTCACGTAAAGGTGTCTACGTGACCCATATGATTTTTTTCCTCTGCGCTCGGTCACGTAGGAACGGTCTACGTTACCCATATGATTTTTTTTCGCTGTGTTCGGTCACGTAGGAACGGTCTACGTTACCCATATGATTTTTTTTCGCTGTGTTCGGTCACGTAGGAACGGTCTACGTTACCCATATGGCTGGTTGACGTTATGTTCGGTCACGTAGGAGACATATACGTTACCCATATGGTCTTCTACGCTGTAATCGTTACCGTAAAAAATCCATCTTAAACAATCAATAATCATAATCCAGCTTCTTCTAAAAAAGAACACAAAAAAACTGATGACAATGTATCATCAGTTTTTTTGTATGACCCCTACGGGATTCGAACCCGTGTTACCGCCGTGAAAGGGCGGTGTCTTAACCGCTTGACCAAGGGGCCGATAATTAAATTATATGGCAGAGAAGAAGGGATTCGAACCCTCGCGCCGGTTACCCGACCTACACCCTTAGCAGGGGCGCCCCTTGAGCCACTTGGGTACTTCTCTACATGGCTCCGCAGGTAGGACTCGAACCTACGACCGATCGGTTAACAGCCGATAGCTCTACCACTGAGCTACTGCGGAATAATATATGGTGGGCCTAAATGGACTCGAACCATCGACCTCACGCTTATCAGGCGTGCGCTCTAACCAGCTGAGCTATAGGCCCATAATATGGAGCGGGTGATGGGAATCGAACCCACTACATCAGCTTGGAAGGCTGAGGTTTTACCAGTAAACTACACCCGCAAAATAAATGGGGCGACTGATGGGAATCGAACCCACGAATGCCTGAACCACAATCAGGTGCGTTAACCACTTCGCCACAATCGCCACAATAAAAACACTATTAAATTAAAATGGTGGCTCAGGACGGAATCGAACCGCCGACACAAGGATTTTCAGTCCTTTGCTCTACCGACTGAGCTACTGAGCCAACAAATGGCGGTCTGGACGGGACTCGAACCCGCGACCTCCTGCGTGACAGGCAGGCATTCTAACCAACTGAACTACCAGACCATATTGCGGGGACAGGATTTGAACCTGCGACCTTCGGGTTATGAGCCCGACGAGCTACCAGACTGCTCCACCCCGCGACGGTAAAAAATATTTAATTTAGAGCATGAGCCATGTTTTAAGACCGCACCGATTTCGGAAAGTCTATTCAAGCAGCGGCTCAATCGTTGCGCTGTAGATAACTCGAGAAGCATATTCGAACGTGCTCCACCCCGCGACGGTAAAAATTAAGTTTTTAAAAAATAATATGGAGGAGGAAGAGGGATTCGAACCCCCGCGCGGTATGACCCGCCTGTCGGTTTTCAAGACCGATCCCTTCAGCCAAACTTGGGTATTCCTCCGTGTTAACGATTAAATTAATGGTGGACCTTGTAGGACTCGAACCTACGACCGGACGGTTATGAGCCGTCTGCTCTAACCAGCTGAGCTAAAGGTCCAAGATCTATAAATATATCTGGTAGCGGCGGAGGGGATCGAACCCCCGACCTTACGGGTATGAACCGTACGCTCTAGCCAGCTGAGCTACACCGCCAAATATACAATTTAATTAAGGTGGAGCCTAGCGGGATCGAACCGCTGACCTCCTGCGTGCAAAGCAGGCGCTCTCCCAGCTGAGCTAAGGCCCCATAATTATAGTAAGGATGGTCGGGAAGACAGGATTCGAACCTGCGACCCCTTGGTCCCAAACCAAGTGCTCTACCAAGCTGAGCTACTTCCCGTTAAAGTGCGCCCTGAGAGATTCGAACTCCCGACCTTTTGATTCGTAGTCAAACACTCTATCCAGCTGAGCTAAGGGCGCATATTAGTTTAATAAACTTAAGTGGTGCCGAGGACCGGAATCGAACCGGTACGGTAGTCACCTACCGCAGGATTTTAAGTCCTGTGCGTCTGCCAGTTCCGCCACCCCGGCACATCTGGAGCGGAAGACGGGATTCGAACCCGCGACCCCCACCTTGGCAAGGTGGTGTTCTACCACTGAACTACTTCCGCATATGATTTAAATGGTGCGGGTGAAGGGAGTCGAACCCCCACGCCTTGCGGCGCCAGATCCTAAGTCTGGTGCGTCTGCCAATTCCGCCACACCCGCATATTCATTTAAAATGGTGAGCCATGAAGGACTCGAACCTTCGACCCTCTGATTAAAAGTCAGATGCTCTACCAACTGAGCTAATGGCTCGAAAAAGGTGCCGGCGAGAGGACTTGAACCCCCAACCTACTGATTACAAGTCAGTTGCTCTACCAATTGAGCTACCCCGGCATAGGTATAAAATAAATATGGTGGAGGATGACGGGATCGAACCGCCGACCCTCTGCTTGTAAGGCAGATGCTCTCCCAGCTGAGCTAATCCTCCATATTACAGCCTGGCAATGTCCTACTCTCACAGGGACTTTCGTCCCAACTACCATCGGCGCTGAGAAGCTTAACTTCCGTGTTCGGTATGGGAACGGGTGTGACCTTCTCGCCATAATTACCAGACCATTTATTCGACACTATTTTATTATAATGTCTTTTTCATATTTTGCAAGAGGAAATTTTAACTTTTTCATTCCCTCAAAACTAGATAATGCAGAAGAAGTTTTTGTAAACTACGAGTTCGCTTTAAAAATTGGTTAAGTCCTCGAACGATTAGTATCAGTCAGCTCCACATGTTACCACGCTTCCACCTCTGACCTATCAACCTGATCATCTTTCAGGGTTCTTACTAGCTTGACGCTATGGGAAATCTCATCTTGAGGGGGGCTTCATGCTTAGATGCTTTCAGCACTTATCCCGTCCGCACATAGCTACCCAGCGATGCCTTTGGCAAGACAACTGGTACACCAGCGGTGCGTCCATCCCGGTCCTCTCGTACTAAGGACAGCTCCTCTCAAATTTCCTGCGCCCACGACGGATAGGGACCGAACTGTCTCACGACGTTCTGAACCCAGCTCGCGTACCGCTTTAATGGGCGAACAGCCCAACCCTTGGGACCGACTACAGCCCCAGGATGCGATGAGCCGACATCGAGGTGCCAAACCTCCCCGTCGATGTGGACTCTTGGGGGAGATAAGCCTGTTATCCCCGGGGTAGCTTTTATCCGTTGAGCGATGGCCCTTCCATGCGGAACCACCGGATCACTAAGCCCGACTTTCGTCCCTGCTCGACTTGTAGGTCTCGCAGTCAAGCTCCCTTGTGCCTTTACACTCTACGAATGATTTCCAACCATTCTGAGGGAACCTTTGGGCGCCTCCGTTACTCTTTAGGAGGCGACCGCCCCAGTCAAACTGCCCACCTGACACTGTCTCCCACCCCGATAAGGGGTGCGGGTTAGAATTTCAATACAGCCAGGGTAGTATCCCACCGACGCCTCCACCGAAGCTAGCGCTCCGGTTTCTCAGGCTCCTACCTATCCTGTACAAGCTGTACCAAAATTCAATATCAGGCTACAGTAAAGCTCCACGGGGTCTTTCCGTCCTGTCGCGGGTAACCTGCATCTTCACAGGTACTATAATTTCACCGAGTCTCTCGTTGAGACAGTGCCCAGATCGTTACGCCTTTCGTGCGGGTCGGAACTTACCCGACAAGGAATTTCGCTACCTTAGGACCGTTATAGTTACGGCCGCCGTTTACTGGGGCTTCGATTCAGAGCTTCGCTTTTAAGGCTAACCCCTCCTCTTAACCTTCCAGCACCGGGCAGGCGTCAGCCCCTATACTTCGCCTTGCGGCTTCGCAGAGACCTGTGTTTTTGCTAAACAGTCGCCTGGGCCTATTCACTGCGGCTCTTCGAGGCTATTCACCTCAAAAAGCACCCCTTCTCCCGAAGTTACGGGGTCATTTTGCCGAGTTCCTTAACGAGAGTTCTCTCGCTCACCTTAGGATTCTCTCCTCGCCTACCTGTGTCGGTTTGCGGTACAGGCACCTTTTATCTCGCTAGAGGCTTTTCTTGGCAGTGTGGAATCAGGAACTTCGGTACTAAATTTCCCTCGCTATCACAGCTCAGCCTTCACGGAAAGCGGATTTTCCTACTTTCCAGCCTAACTGCTTAGACGCGCATATCCAACAGCGCGCTTACCCTATCCTCCTGCGTCCCCCATCACTCAAACGATAAAGAGGTGGTACAGGAATATCAACCTGTTGTCCATCGCCTACGCCTTTCGGCCTCGGCTTAGGTCCCGACTAACCCTGAGCGGACGAGCCTTCCTCAGGAAACCTTAGGCATACGGTGGATGAGATTCTCACTCATCTTTCGCTACTCATACCGGCATTCTCACTTCTAAGCGCTCCACCAGTCCTTACGGTCTAGCTTCAACGCCCTTAGAACGCTCTCCTACCACTGACATCTAAGATGTCAATCCACAGCTTCGGTGTTACGTTTAGCCCCGGTACATTTTCGGCGCAGAGTCACTCGACCAGTGAGCTATTACGCACTCTTTAAATGGTGGCTGCTTCTAAGCCAACATCCTGGTTGTCTAAGCAACTCCACATCCTTTTCCACTTAACGTAAACTTTGGGACCTTAGCTGGTGGTCTGGGCTGTTTCCCTTTTGACTACGGATCTTATCACTCGCAGTCTGACTCCCACGGATAAGTCTTTGGCATTCGGAGTTTGTCTGAATTCGGTAACCCGATGAGGGCCCCTAGTCCAAACAGTGCTCTACCTCCAAGACTCTAACTACGTGAGGCTAGCCCTAAAGCTATTTCGGAGAGAACCAGCTATCTCCAAGTTCGATTGGAATTTCTCCGCTACCCACACCTCATCCCCGCACTTTTCAACGTGCGTGGGTTCGGGCCTCCATCCAGTGTTACCTGGACTTCACCCTGGACATGGGTAGATCACCTGGTTTCGGGTCTACGACCACATACTCAATCGCCCTATTCAGACTCGCTTTCGCTGCGGCTCCGTCTCTTCAACTTAACCTTGCATGGGATCGTAACTCGCCGGTTCATTCTACAAAAGGCACGCTATCACCCATTAACGGGCTCTAACTACTTGTAGGCACACGGTTTCAGGAACTATTTCACTCCCCTTCCGGGTGCTTTTCACCTTTCCCTCACGGTACTGGTTCACTATCGGTCACTAGGGAGTATTTAGCCTTGGGAGATGGTCCTCCCTGCTTCCGACCGGATTTCTCGTGTCCGGCCGTACTCAGGATCCACTCAGGAGGGAACGAAGTTTCGACTACAGGGTTTTTACCTTCTCTGACGGGCCTTTCCAGGCCGCTTCATCTACCCCGTTCCTTTGTAACTCCATGTTGAGTGTCCTACAACCCCAAGAGGCAAGCCTCTTGGTTTGGGCTATGTCCCGTTTCGCTCGCCGCTACTCAGGGAATCGCGTTTGCTTTCTCTTCCTCCGGGTACTTAGATGTTTCAGTTCCCCGGGTATGCCTTCAATACCCTATGTATTCAGGTAAAGATACTGTTCCATTACGAACAGTGGGTTCCCCCATTCGGAAATCTCCGGATCAAAGCTTACTTACAGCTCCCCGAAGCATATCGGTGTTAGTCCCGTCCTTCATCGGCTCCTAGTGCCAAGGCATTCACCGTGCGCCCTTTCTAACTTAACCTAAAAGGTTTGTTTCTCTTAATTTAATAAGAGAGAAAACTAAAATGGCGATTACTCGATGTATTTACTTGACTTCTTCATTACGATTATCTAGTTTTCAAAGAACGATGTTTTGAGAGAAATTGCACTCTCAAAACTAAACAAACAAGAAACAATCAAACAAACATGTTTTGTCTGGCTCATATGTCCAGCTTATATCCTTAGAAAGGAGGTGATCCAGCCGCACCTTCCGATACGGCTACCTTGTTACGACTTCACCCCAATCATCTGTCCCACCTTAGGCGGCTGGCTCCTTACGGTTACCCCACCGACTTCGGGTGTTACAAACTCTCGTGGTGTGACGGGCGGTGTGTACAAGGCCCGGGAACGTATTCACCGCGGCATGCTGATCCGCGATTACTAGCGATTCCGGCTTCATGTAGGCGAGTTGCAGCCTACAATCCGAACTGAGAATGGTTTTATGGGATTGGCTAAACCTCGCGGTCTTGCAGCCCTTTGTACCATCCATTGTAGCACGTGTGTAGCCCAGGTCATAAGGGGCATGATGATTTGACGTCATCCCCACCTTCCTCCGGTTTGTCACCGGCAGTCACCTTAGAGTGCCCAACTGAATGCTGGCAACTAAGATCAAGGGTTGCGCTCGTTGCGGGACTTAACCCAACATCTCACGACACGAGCTGACGACAACCATGCACCACCTGTCACTCTGTCCCCCGAAGGGGAACGTCCTATCTCTAGGAGTGTCAGAGGATGTCAAGACCTGGTAAGGTTCTTCGCGTTGCTTCGAATTAAACCACATGCTCCACCGCTTGTGCGGGCCCCCGTCAATTCCTTTGAGTTTCAGCCTTGCGGCCGTACTCCCCAGGCGGAGTGCTTAATGCGTTAGCTGCAGCACTAAGGGGCGGAAACCCCCTAACACTTAGCACTCATCGTTTACGGCGTGGACTACCAGGGTATCTAATCCTGTTTGCTCCCCACGCTTTCGCGCCTCAGCGTCAGTTACAGACCAGAAAGCCGCCTTCGCCACTGGTGTTCCTCCACATCTCTACGCATTTCACCGCTACACGTGGAATTCCGCTTTCCTCTTCTGCACTCAAGTCCCCAGTTTCCAATGACCCTCCACGGTTGAGCCGTGGGCTTTCACATCAGACTTAAAGGACCGCCTGCGCGCGCTTTACGCCCAATAATTCCGGACAACGCTTGCCACCTACGTATTACCGCGGCTGCTGGCACGTAGTTAGCCGTGGCTTTCTGGTTAGGTACCGTCAAGGTACCGGCAGTTACTCCGATACTTGTTCTTCCCTAACAACAGAGCTTTACGACCCGAAGGCCTTCATCGCTCACGCGGCGTTGCTCCATCAGACTTTCGTCCATTGTGGAAGATTCCCTACTGCTGCCTCCCGTAGGAGTCTGGGCCGTGTCTCAGTCCCAGTGTGGCCGATCACCCTCTCAGGTCGGCTACGCATCGTCGCCTTGGTGAGCCGTTACCTCACCAACTAGCTAATGCGCCGCGGGCCCATCTGTAAGTGTCAGCCGAAACCGACTTTCAGCTTTTCCTCATGAGAGAAAAAGGATTATCCGGTATTAGCTCCGGTTTCCCGAAGTTATCCCAGTCTTACAGGCAGGTTGCCCACGTGTTACTCACCCGTCCGCCGCTAACCACCGAAGTGGTTCGCTCGACTTGCATGTATTAGGCACGCCGCCAGCGTTCGTCCTGAGCCAGGATCAAACTCTCCAAGAAAGTTGATTAGCTCATTTTGTTACGTTGGCCTAGTTTCATAAGAAACTAATAATTTTTTGTTTGTTGACGTTTTTGTTTGTTTAGTTTTCAAAGAACAATATTTGCGCTATCGAAAGTGCTTCACTCTTGCTTAGAAGCTTGTACCGTCCAAAAGCGACTTCCTTAATTTATCATATCGCTCAACTTAATGTCAACAACTTTTTTCACTTTCTTTTGTTGTTTAACTCTCTCGCTGAGGACGAGATTTAATATAACATGTTATAAAAATGATTGCAATATAATTTTAAAAGTTTTTCGGATTAAAATTATTTATTATTACTATTGAACATTTCCTATATCTTCTCTTTAAAAAAACTATTGGTTAATTTCTTTCTTATTTATATTAATTTGTGGGTAAATAAATTAAGTCATAACCAGTATGAGGGAAGGATAAAATAATAGGAACACCTTCAAATACTTTCAAATCATTTGACGCGTGTATCCCCTAGGAATGCTTTAGTTCTTCCCTTAGAAACTCCGTTATGTGTAAAATCAAAGTATGTTCCTCTTAGGTAACCGCATTCTATATTAACTGCTTACATTCTACTAACTAATAAATAGGACGTGAATGAGTATGAACAGTATGGAGATAGATGTTCTAATTAAACTGGGTATTTCCGCAGTTTTTGGCCTGATTATTGGTATGGAACGTGAATTAAAAAGAAAACCTGTAGGACTGAAAACCAGTCTTGTTATATCTGTAGTAAGCTGTTTGCTCACCATTGTATCTATTCAATCTGCATATATGTTTCCTAATTCTGATGATGTAAAGATCACCATGGACCCACTTCGCTTGGCGGCGCAAATTGTTTCTGGAATCGGTTTTCTAGGGGCAGGTGTAATTTTAAGAAGAGGGAATGACAGTATTTCAGGTTTAACAACTGCTGCTATGATATGGGGAGCAGCTGGTATTGGCATTGCAGTTGGTGCCGGATTTTATTTAGAAGCATTTGTAGGGGTAGCTCTTCTTATTATAAGTGTTGAATTAATTCCTTTTTTAATGAAACTATTTGGACCGAAACAATTACGTGAAAAAGAAATTACGCTTCAACTCTTTATAAGAGACCAATCACAAATCGACAAAGCAATTACCTTTCTCCTCGAAAAAAAATATATCATTCGTCGACTTAGAATTAAAGATTTAGATAACGGAGATCATTTGGTGCAGATATTACTAGCAGTAGATTATCGTAATAAGACTACAGAAGTGTATGCATCAGTCTCTAATATAGAAGGAGTACAAAAAGTAGAAATAGAAAGTATAAGTTAATAGCCCTGTTACTATTGAAAAAAATTACAAAATTTCCTCTTGCAAGTTATTTGTAATACGGATATAATTTTCCTTGTACCAAATTATTAGGGGGCTTAGCTCAGCTGGGAGAGCGCTTGCATGGCATGCAAGAGGTCGTCGGTTCGATCCCGATAGTCTCCATATTCAAAAAACCTTTGCGAAGCAAAGGTTTTTTTATTTTGTAACCCTACTTTTTCACCCCTCTCAAAAATGATAGAAATTTCCTATTTTTACAAATTCATCTTGCGTTGTTAATTGTATTTTCACTATAATAAGAGTGTATAATAATCTTAAAATTTAGAAAAATCTGTAATCAAGGGGGATTAACTACTCAAAACTAATATATGATATTTCCTCATGTTCTTCTTTCCAGCTTGAGTTTCTTCACCATTTGACCCACCAGCATTGTCTTTTCTTTTAACCTCAGATTCAGCACAAAGGTTTTTTATGAGAGGGGGAGCTTCCATTGGAGGCAAAACAAATAAAGGCTAATTCTGAAAGCGATTATAGTGCCATTGTTCAATCAGCATCTTTCCAGACATTACTCTCCGAAAAGAAAAAATTTATCATTCCCATTACCATATTCTTTTTCTGTTTTTATTTTGCATTGCCCATATTAACTTCTTATACCACGGTATTAAACCACAAGTTTATTGGAAGTATCACTTGGGCATGGGTTTTTGCTTTCTTACAATTCGTAATGACATGGGTTTTGTGCATGCTCTACTCGAAAAAGGCAGCAAGATTTGATGAGTTAGCTGCTCAAGTGGTTGAAGAAGGAGGAAAAAGCTAATGAATACAGCTGCTTTTACGATGTTTCTTTGTATTGTTTTTGTCACTTTAATCATTACCTATTACGCTTCGAAACGGACGAAGAATGCTAGTGAATTTTATACTGCTGGTGGAGGGTTGACAGGTTGGCAAAATGGACTCGCCATTGCTGGTGATTATATGTCTGCCGCATCCTTTCTTGGGATAGCTGGTGCAGTAGCCTTAACAGGTTTTGATGGATTCTTTTATAGTATTGGTTTCCTTGTTGCTTACCTAGTGGTTCTGTATATCGTAGCCGAACCCATGCGAAACCTTGGAAAATATACCTTTGCAGATATGATTGCCTCCCGCTTTGATGCGAAGAAAGTACGTGGATTTGCTGCCATGAACACCGTTACAATTTCCATTTTTTATATGATCGCTCAACTAGTCGGAGCGGGTGCACTCATTAAATTATTATTAGGCTTAGAATACACAACTTCTGTATTAATTGTTGGTGTGTTAATGACAGTGTATGTTATTTTTGGAGGCATGCACGCAACAAGCTGGGTGCAAATCATTAAAGCAGTTCTATTAATGGGTGGGACCTTCGTCATTTCTATTATTGTTTTTGCTAAGTTTAATTACAGTATTACAGATATGTTTGCTCAGATGAAAACCGCCACTCCTTTAAAGGAGGCATTCCTAAATCCTGGTGTGAAGTATAAAATTGGGCTTGATACAATTTCCTTAAACATGGGACTTGTTCTCGGTACTGCCGGTCTCCCTCATATATTAGTCCGCTTTTTCACCGTTAAGGATGCAAAGACTGCCCGCAGTTCTGTTGTTTACGCTACTTGGATTATTGGTATCTTTTATGTTATGACAATTTTCCTTGGCTTTGGTGCAGCCGCCTTTGTTGGTACAAGTAAAATTGTGGCCGCGAATCCTGCAGGTAATATGGCTGCTCCGCTTTTGGCCCAGGCATTAGGTGGCAATATGTTGTTTGCTTTCATCTCTGCCGTAGCATTTGCTACCATCCTAGCAGTTGTAGCTGGGCTCGTTCTAACAGCAGCATCTGCATTTGCCCATGATTTTTACAATGAAATCCTGAAAAAGGGCAAAGCAACAGAGAAACAGCAAGTTAGCATGGCACGTTGGGCTGCTATTGGTGTTTCTATCATTTCTATTATTCTTGCTTTAGGAGCTCAAACACTTAATGTGGCTTTCTTAGTTTCACTCGCCTTTGCCGTTGCAGCCAGTGCAAACCTTCCAGTCATTATCTACACTATTTACTGGAAGCGATTTAATACAGCTGGTGCAATCTGGGCAATGGTGGTTGGACTGATTTCGGCAATTGGGCTGGTAATTATTAGTCCGAATGTGTTCAGTCCTGAAGTAGGAAAAGCTATTTTTGTTGGTACCCCTCTCTTCCCTTATACTACACCGGGAATCCTTTCAATTCCGCTTGGCTTCCTTGCAGGTTATCTTGGAACGATCTTCTCGAGCCAAAAGGCAGATATGAAGAAATATGAAGAAGTATTAGTTAAATCAAATACAGGTATAAAAGCAGGAATATAACAAAGAAAGGGACTGAAAATTTCTTCAGTCCCTTTTGCTTTTTAAATCTATCATTTACCGCTGTTTATTTCTTGTTGATCCCGTTTTTGTTCCATTATTTCTAGGCGAACCACTTTTTGTTCCACTTCTACTGGACTTAAATCCTTTGGAAGGTGTGCTGGCTTTTTTTCCCTTGATCTGTCTATCCTGTCTCCCACGCTCTGGAGAGTTTTCTTTTCTTCCTCCACGTCTTTCTTTTTGGCCCTCCGGTCGGGGTTTTCTAGTATCCTTCTGACTCTCTTCTATACTATTTGTGTTTCCTATGTTTTGTTTTGGAATCGTAATGTTTAGCTCATCTTCAATTAATTCGAGAGCAGGACGGTCGTCTGAGGTGTAAAAAGTTATGGCCAAACCTGTCATTCCTGCTCTGCCTGTTCGTCCTATCCGATGAATGTAGCTTTCAGTATCCTGAGGAATATCATAATTGAATACATGAGTAACTCCTTCTACATCTAATCCTCTTGCTGCGACATCCGTTGCAACTAATAGCTGAGTCTCAGCCTCTCTAAATCGCTTCATTACTTGTTCTCTTTTTGCTTGTGATAAGTCCCCGTGCAGTTCATCACATGAAAAACCGTGAGCTTTTAAGACATCATAAAGCTTACTGACTCTTCGTTTCGTTCGGCAAAAAATTACCGCTAAAAATGGCCGATAGGTTTCAACTAATTGAATAAGTGTGCCTTGTTTTGCCCGATCGGTTGTATGAATAGCGATCTGTTTCACACTTTCAGCAGGTCCCTGTGTTTTTTCCACTTGAATGTATTCAGGTTCTCTCATATGCTTTTTAGCTAACTTGCGGATTTCCGGAGGAATGGTAGCCGAAAACAACATAGTCTGCCTTGTCGGAGGCGTTTCCCTGATAATATCCTCTACTTCTCCTAAGAATCCTATATGCAGCATTTGATCTGCTTCATCTAAAACAAGATAGGAAATTTCTGATAATCTAATTGTTTCTCTTCTAATATGATCCAATAGCCGACCAGGTGTTCCAACCACAATTTGCGGGTTTCTCCTTAATTTTTTTAACTGCTTTGCCACGTCCTGGCCACCATAGACGGCTAATACATTTACATCAGTCTTATCAGCAATCAATTTTTCCACTTCTTCTGTGATTTGCAAGGCCAACTCCCTTGTAGGAGTCACAATCAGCGCTTGAATATGTGTTGCATCAGTCTGAATCTTCTCAAGAATCGGTAGGATAAATGCAAACGTCTTTCCAGTTCCTGTTTGTGCTTGAGCGATGAGATCACTGCCCTTCATTGCAAAAGGAATCGATTGTTCTTGAATGGGTGTGGGTTTTGCAATACCTATACCGCGAAGTTGTTCTACTAACGATGGGGAAATACCCAATGATAAAAAATCTGACAAAAATACCCCTACTTTCTTCATAACTTCCTATTAATATTGATTGTTTATCGTTTGAATTGCAAATATACTTTTTTATGTTTGAAACCGCAAATAATTATTTGCTTTGACTTCCGTTGCCTTTTTCAACCGAAAAGATTATAATTTTGTTAATACCAACTTATTTCATCGGAATAGTAAACAAAGAGGAGAGGGATTATTTGAGCCAATACAGTTTTTTAATTGTTCATGGATTAGGTGGGAGCGGACCAGATCATTGGCAAACCTGGCTTGCACAGGAGTTGAGACAAAAAAACTATCACGTTTGTTATCCAACATTTACTGAATTTGACTCACCCAACAAAGAAGTGTGGCTGAAAGAATTGACTGCAGCAATCCAGACAATTCCTGAAAATCAGCAATTGATCGTTGTTACACACAGCTTAGGTTGTTTACTTTGGATGCATTACGCTGCACTAAATAATAAGCGAATAGCTAAACGAGTCATTCTAGTTGCCCCTCCTTCTCCAGAAATCGTCCTTAAGGAAGCGACATCTTTTTATCCAGTACGCTTAGAGAAGAGGAATCTATCAAGAACAAGTGAAGAAACCCTTTTTGTTCATTCATCGAATGATCCATATTGTAATCAACAGCATAGAGAAAGGTATATTAATATGGGGGTACCTACTATTACATTCCCAAACATGGGCCATATTAATGCAAATTCAGGACATGGGAAGTGGTCTTGGATTTTGGACCAATGTCTAACCGCTGAAAATGCATCCATAATTGTTTAAAAAAATACTGCTGAGATTTACTCAGCAGTCTTCTGCATTATAACGGTTCTTTAATGTTGTATTTTCGGAGGATGCTCTCAATTTTAAATCCGGTGCTTAAGTCACCTTTTGCTTTTACCTTACCAGTGAGTAAGGCCATGGTACCACTTTGTTTACCTAGGAGGAATTTCTTGAAATTATCATATGACAGCGCCATCGTTACATTAGGAACTGCTTCTACACCTTGCTTAATCATTAATTTTCCATCTTGAAAAAAATGCTGGTAGGTTGCAGGTTCCTGGTCGTAAACGTCATACTGTACCACGGCGTTAAAACCTTTAATTGGTCCTGGATTTTCATTGAATATTTCTTCTATCCTCGTCATCAGATCTGCCAAGGAATATTCCTGAATCGCTTTTGCCATCTGTTGCCCCTCCTAGATATTTAAAATATCAAACATTTCTTATAACTCTATGATACTAATTTAAATTCAAATTTAACAATGGACGTTTTTTGAACTTTTTAAATCCAATCAGCTATTTTATGATAAAATAAACTATTCAAATTATCTATTTTATCTATTACTATTAATCGAAAAGTCTGGGGTGATAATTCTTGGATTTACACCAGTTATACGTATTTACAAAGGTAGTTGAACATAAAAGCTTCTCAAAAGCAGCTGAAGATATTTTCTTAAGTCAATCAACAGTCAGCTCTCATATCCAATCGTTGGAAAAGACGCTTGGTATCAAGCTTTTTGATCGCGTTGGCAGGGAAAGTATCCTAACTCCAAATGGGGAACGGTTGTATCAATGGGCACGTAAATTGTTATTATTAAAAGACCAAGCTCTACTTGATTTGAAACAGGGGATGACTGATCTTCGAGGGATGATTCGAATGGCTGTTAGTTCTGTACCCGGGCAATTTGTGATTCCAAAAATGGTGAAGCAATTTAGGCAGAACTATCCAGAGGTCTACTTTCAAATCCACCAATCATCTTCAAAAAACGTGGCTGAAAAGGTACTGAACGGATCAGTTGATTTCGGTGTTTTAGGGGAGAAATATGAGGATGATAAGCTTCGCTATATTCCGTTATTAAAGGAGAAGTTAGTCCTAGTTACCTCGAATGAAATGGATATAAATGGTCCAGTTAACATTCAGGATATTTTACATTACCCTTTTGTGATGCGTAATTCATATTCAGGAACGAATGCCATCCTCGAAAGATTCTTGAAAAAAAATAAAATAGCAAAGGACCAGATAAATGTTGTTGCCTATATAGAAGACGGGCAGAGCCTTTTACAATTTGTCATCCAAAATGTAGGTATTTCGGTGACGTCAGAAATAGTCGCAAGGGAATATTCCGGTAAAAACATGCTGAAGATGCATGAATTATTTGGTTTCGATGATGAAAGGTATTTTTATCTTGTCTACAACGTAAATAAAACACAATCGCTTCTATCAAATTTATTTATTGAAGGCGTAATGGATTTGGTTTAGAGGCAAAAATGTATCACTGGTTAAACAATAATACTATCTATAACAGCAAATGATTTCACGAAAAAAAGGATGGTATCCATCCCTCTTTGTGAAATCATTTTTTTCATGCTTAATGTGGTTTTAACACCACTTTGATACAGCCATCTGTTCTCGTATCGAATACTTCGTAACCATGTTTTGCTTGAGCTAGCGGTAAAACATGCGTAACTACATCTCCTGGGTCTACTTCACCTTTGGCAATTAAATCATATAAAAACGGCATATAGGGAATAACAGGAGCTTGTCCCATTTTAATATCAATATTACGGTTCATAAAATCACCAAGTGGAAACCCATTATAACGGCCGCCATAAACACCTGTTACTTGAACGGTACCACCTTTACGTACGGCTTGGGAAGCGATAACGATACCGCCCATTGCTCCGCCATGAAGCTTTAAGCCTGATGCAAGAAATTCCATCGGAGACATTTTTCCGCTCATGCCTGAGCAATCGATAACGATATCTGCACCGCCATTTGTAATTTCACGTAAGTATTCACCAGTATTATCATGTTGTTCAAAATTCACCGTTTCAACCTTATTGGTTCTCTTTGCATGCTCTAAACGATAATCGATGTAATCCACTGCGATAACCCTTTTAGCTCCTTTATACCAGGCAAACTTCTGTGCTAGTAAACCAACAGGGCCACATCCCAGTACAATGACAGTATCCCCAGGTTTAACCCCTGCATGGTCAACACTCCAGTATGCAGTAGAACAGGCATCAGCTAAAGTCACCAATTTTTCGTCATCCACTTCACAGTTTTCCGGGATTTTAAAAGGAGTAAAATTACCGTATGGAACACGTAGATATTCTGCTTGACCGCCAGGAATTCCACCCGTTGTATCCGAGTATCCAAAATACGCGCCCATTTCCCCATTTTCATTTGAGTTATCACACTGACTTGTCAAATCATGCTCACAAAACCAGCAATGACCGCATGCGACATTAAACGGAATAATCACGCGGTCCCCTTTTTTTACTTTTGTTACTTCTGGTCCTACCTCTTCCACCACTCCCATTGGTTCATGCCCAATAACAAAGTCTGTTGGCATATTTGGAATCATTCCATGTAATAGATGCAGGTCAGACCCACAAATGGCGGAGGTTGTAACTTTGATAATGATATCATCTGGTTTTTTAATAGAGGGATCTTCTACCTCTGTGACTTCTACATTTTTAATTCCTTGGTACGTAACGGCTTTCATTTAACAATATCCCTCCTTTTATTTATTTGGCGTTGCAAACATTCCGCCTCGATCCGTATCAATCGGATAAAGATTTAATTGGGCAATTTGGACAGCTGTTTCAGCACCTTTTATATCGATTGGAAACTGTTCTTTAAAATCATATGGATGAAGCCATTTATTTTTCATCATCAGATCGGATATTTCACCATGTAAATCGATTGCGGCTTCCATTTGTTTAACCAAAATACTTCTCAGCTGTGGATTTGCTGTTTCTGTAATCGCAAAACCATAATTTCGGATTCCATTTTTTACAGATAATAAAAAATCAAGTGCAAAAGCTGAATCTGCTAGATTTGGCATTCCCTCAGCATTCCTCGGGTCTAAATAATCTTCCATGATTCCACCTCCAATTAATGTAGTATTTGACTCTGTTTATAAAAGGGCAGAAGTTCGTTAATATCTTGAATGGATTGTTGTACATCTTTTTCCATCAGCTGTTTTAACTCATTGTTGAAACATATTCCTTGCATTAATTTCGATCTAAGCAAACATACGGTTTTAAAGTTGATGATTTCATGGGTTTCTAACGTCTCATGTAAAGCTAAGGTTTCCTTTTCCATATCTTCACCTCCAATTTGTAACAGAAGTATTTTCCCCCATTACTTTTTCCATTTATGCAAGCTTATCGATTTTACCTATAAATATTTTCCCTCAAGATAAATGAATAATAAGTTCTGTTCATTGAAAATATAAGAAAGCAATAAATGCATTATAATGGGGTGAGATGAATGACTAAGTATTTAGGGCTGCACGAAACACTTGAAGTTCATGAATTATTAACTTTTAAAAACCTTTGCTTAACAAAAGCAACTACAATGAGTGCATTAGCACAAGATGAAGAACTTAGAGCTATACTCTCAGCGGATGTAACAAGTGGAACTGGGCACATTCAACAATTACAGCAGTTTTTAACGAATCGGGGTGAACAATGATGAATCAGTTTTTACAAAACATGACTGGAATGAGCGGAATGACAGATCAGGTGATTGCAACTGATTTCTTGATTTCGGCTAAATCGGGAGTAAGGAATTACGCTGCTGCGATTACAGAAGCAGCTACTCCAGAACTAAGAACTGCTTTAAGAGTACAATTACGAGCAGCGATTGCTACACATGAAACAATTAGCAATTATATGGTTGCTAATGGATATTACCATCCACATGAATTAAGTGAACAACTCCAGGTCGATTTAACTGCAGCAGAAGCAGCGATAAATCTTGCCCAACATTAAAAAAGGAGAACAATTTGTTCTCCTTTACCTAATCTGACTTATTTCTTTTAATTTCTTTTTATCAATCTTTCCAACATGTGTTTTAGGGAGCTCATGTAAAAGAATGAATTTCTTAGGAATTTTATACCGACCTAGTTTAACTTCACAATATTCTCTCAACTCTTCCACATTTAATTGGAAAGAATCTTTAAGTATAATAAATGCAGCCACCATTTCTCCCCACTTTTCATCCGGCAAACCTATTACTGCTACTTCATCAATCCCAGGATGCTCAGCGAGCCAGTGCTCAATTTCAAGAGGGTACACATTCTCGCCACCGGTAATAATCATATCCTTTTTCCGCCCAACGATATAAAAGAAACCCTCCTCATCTTTTTTTGCCAAGTCCCCAGTATGAACCCATCCATTTCTTAATGTTTCCTCGGTGGCCTGTTCGTGATTCCAATAATACGAAAAAGCATGCTTCCCCTTAATACAAAGCTCACCAACTTCGTTAGCACCTGCTTCTTGACCATCTACTTTCATTAGTTTGATCGAGTTAAACACCATCGGCTTACCCACTGAACCACGTTTGACTTGGGCATCTTGCGGACTAATATAAAAATTATTCGGCCCTGCTTCCGTTAAACCGTATCCCTCTTTAAAAGCCAGCTTCTTTTTTTGAAAGGCGTCGTATATTTGTAAGGGACATGGTGCAGCACCAGATAAAAAGATCTTCATTGTCGGAAAATCAGTAGTCTGAAATTCGTCAGTTTGGATAAGCATATGATACATTGTTGGCACCAAGAGTATTATGGTGCAGCGATAATGATTGATGGACTCAATAGTTTTTGGGGCATAAAACTGATCTCCTAGTACCACTGTTCCTCCAATCATAAGGATTGGAATGCTTAAAGCATTTAATCCGCCGGTATGAAACATAGGTAAATAGTTTATTGTTACATCTTCCCCTGTTAGGCTCCAGCTGATAATTGTGTTCATCGCATTCCATAGGATTGATTGATGGCTAAGTACCACACCTTTTGGCTTTCCGGTTGTCCCCCCTGTATAAATCATCGCTAACGGATTAGTTTCAAATATATCTTCGGTAAAATTTTCACCCATTGGAAAGGAGGCGATCGTCTCATAACTCGCCTCTCCAACACTAAAGCAGCTTGAACCTATGTCCGTAAATTGGTCACTGAGAGTTTCAAATTGCAGATGAATTCCTATTAAAACTGGGCTGCAATCTTTTACGATTTCTCGTATCTCATGTATGGATAAACGCCAATTAAGTGGGACGAAAATAGCACCGATTTTACTGCAGGCAAATAATAAATCAAAGCAACTAATATGATTGGGAGAGAGCAATGCAATGCGGTCTCCTTGTCTAACACCGCGTCCCTCAAGCCAGCTTGCCACAGAAGCAGCACGTTCATTTAATTCTTTGTATGTCCAACTTTTATTTGTATTTTCATCGATAACCGCTATTTTATTTGGCGATAATCTAGCTCTATTATCCAGCCAATCCAGTTCCCACCTCACCAAACAATCGCTCCTTCACTACTAGATGGAACCATTTTACTTTTACCAAGTTACAAGGAAGTTACATATAGTCATTTAGCTTGGTTTTTGGTGGGATGAGAATGGTTATCGACACGTTTTCTAAACATATCTACATGATTTCACAAGATATCTACACATTTTAATGAGATATCTACATACTTTCAGTAGATATCTACACGTTTTTGAACTTTATCTACAAATTTTCTTCCTATAAAAATAACGACCCCTCAAGGTCGTTTTTTCCACTCACATCATTATTCCGCCGTCAACATGAAGCACGGTCCCATTTACATAATTGGATTCATCTGAAGCCAAAAAAAGATAGGCATTTGCAATATCCTCCGGCTTGCCTAGTCTGGCCAACGGCACCATTTGCTTCATTTGATTTAATACTTTTTCTGGAACCTTAGCCGTCATGCCTGTTTCTATAAAGCCTGGGGCAACCGCATTGACATTGATTCCTTTTCTTCCAAGCTCCTTTGCCCACGATTTCGTCATCCCAACCACGCCGGCTTTTGTTGCAGCATAATTCGTCTGACCCACATTTCCGTAAATGCCTGATACAGAAGAAGTGTTGATAATTCTACCTCTCCCCTTTTCAACCATCGATGGTAAGACTGCTTGTGTACAATGGAATACACCTGTCAAGTTGACATCAATCACCTTTTGAAAATCTTCCACCGTCAACTTTGACAGCATGGCATCTCTTGTGATTCCCGCATTATTAATCAGGATATCGATGTTTCCATATTCCTCACGTACCTTTTCGACCATTGAATCCACACTGGCACGATCGGCTACATCGACTTGAAAAAATGTCACCTCATAACCTTTTTCCCGTAACACACTCGCCTGCTCTACTCCTTGTTCCACGTTATAATCTGCCATGGCCACTTTCGCACCTTCACGCGCAAAAACTTCTGTTGCCGTTAATCCAATTCCAGCAGCAGCCCCTGTTATAATGGCCACTTTATCCTGTAATCTCATACCTTTACCTCACTATCTAAAAATTGTTCCATTGCATGCAACAATTGCGGTAGATCATCTACTAATGCCGAGTGACCGCAATTCTTTAATTCTATGACGGTTACTTTATCTCCCAAGTCCTCAATAAGCTCGTTTGTCATTTCTTGTACAACCACCATATCCCGCTCTCCGTAAAGAACCAATACAGGTACATCGATATCATCTACTTTCCCATTGCCCTCGACCAGGCCATTAAAATGATGGCTAATATTAAAGTAATTTAAGGCATAATACACCTCAGCAAGATTTCGTTGCGTTCTCATATCCTGAACATATTCATCATAACGTTCAGGCTCTGGTTGATTGTGGGTATAAATAACCGAATTCCATATCAACTTTAGCAACTTAGCATTATTCGTGTCATATGCTGATTGAATAGGAATGGTGCGAACGAGATCCCGCTTCATTTCTTCATGCATGGTTAATCTCCGCAGCTCGTCTTCATCCTTTATTTTCCCATCGTACGGATAACCCCTTGTGGATGCAGAAGCAAGTAAAATCAGTTTGTTACAATAGCCTGGATAATCAGCAGCAAACTGCATCCCTACTGCACCACCGGTTGACCATCCAGCAATAGCAAAGTCCCTTAAGCCAAGTGCATCAACAAACAACTTCACATCATCTGAAAAATCTTTAATAGACATGACTAAATGGTTATACGTCGAGTTTCCGAACCCGCGTAAATCAACTGCATAGACTTTATACTTTGGATCGATATTTTCATAGACAAGATCCCAATGCTTGGAGGAAGTCATGTTTCCGTGGATTAATAAAAGCTTTTTCTCCCCGCCTTCTCTTTCTCTGTAGGCAAGTGTTTCTCCATTTGGCAGCAGTACTTCTTTCATTGTTACATTTACCATACTAATCACCCTTTCCCCATTTAATTGTAGTTGCTCCCCAGGCGTACCCAATTCCAGCACTAACGAAGACGACGACATCGCCATCCTTTACCTTTTTGGACTCTAAGGCTAATTCCAGTGATAGAATTTGATCAATTTGACCAATATGCCCATAGTCTTCTAGATAAATAGACTGTTCGTCGGACAAACCTAATTCCCTTAATACATATTCATGGGCGGATTTCTTCATGTGGAGAATAGCTAAATAATCAATATCTTTCTCACTAAAGCCACTTTTCCGGACCGATTCACGGATGACCTTTAAAAAATTATCCATCGACTTCTGTTCTAATCGCTGCTTCATCCCTACTGGGTCAAGAACATCAAGCATATTCAGACGTTGGTCAATTGCCTCTTTTGAAATGGGGTTCTTCGTTCCTCCAGCAACAACCACGACATCCTCCGAAAAAGAACCGTCCGTAATCATTTGGGTGTCTAATACCAGGTTTTCGTTGTGGTCTTTCTTAAGAAGGATAGCTCCTCCCCCTGCCCCGAGATTATACATGAAACGGGTTCTTGGATTCTCGTAATCAATGAAATCTACGTTCCGATACCCTCCTGCCAGCAGAACGGTTTGAATGTCCGGGTCAGCGAGCATCATACTTTTAGCTACTTTCAACGCCATAACAGTCGTCCCGCATCTTAAGGCCACATCAAATGCCCAAGCATGAAAAGCACCGACTTCTTCCTGGAGTTTAATTCCTGCTGTCCAAAGAGGGTATTCCTTATGTTCCTCGCCAATATAGATGACTAGATCAATCTCTAATGGATCGATGCCCGCCTTTGATATTGCTTGTTTAGCAGCAATAATCCCCATCTCACACGTATGATCTGATGGACCTGGAACATGCTTCTTCTTTATTCCCATTTTCTCTTCGACAATACCGTGTGGGATACCTGCCAATTCGGCAATCTCTTTTCCCGTCATATATTTCTCTGGTAAATAAATCCCTGTACTGAGTATTCCTATCTGCAAACCCATCACCTACTCATCTATGCTTCTTCCGCCATTTCCTGCATAAATTCCATGGCTTCTTCAATTGACTCAAACAACGTCTCCCTATCCTCTTGAACATGCGTCACTTTAATTCTCCAATGTTTCCTTCCAGTGTCCTTCTCGACAGTGGCCAGTTGAAAACGAACGACGAAGGAAGCTATTTGATTGATTTCCACTAGGTCCTCCTTCTACCCCACCATTTTTTGTTCTTTTTTTACGGAAGGGTGTTTTTTACGTTTCCATGAAATTGTACTTAACGTACCCACAATTCCTCGCGGGAAGAACATAACGACTAAAATGTAAATAATCCCGAAAAAGATAATCCAACGTTCAAATATCCAATGCTCTTTTGCCAGTTCGGTCAGCCAATCATGAGCAAATTCTATTAACCCAGCTCCGATGATTGCTCCGACTAGTGTTCCAACTCCACCAATAATCGTCATTAATAAAGCATCTAGAGTTATATCCATTGAAAATACGCTTGTATTCACAAATCGGAGTGAAATCGCATATAAAATACCGGCTATTCCTGCTAAAACCCCAGAAACGATACTCGCTGCAATCTTATAATGCAAGACATGGAAGCCAAGCGATTCTGTCCGTTGTTCATTTTCGCGAATGGCCTGAAGCACCCGACCAAGCGGAGAGTTGGTAAAGCGTTTCAGGATCAAAAACACGGCCACCATGACAAAAAGACAAAGAAGGTAAAAATGAGTCCGGTCAATAAACGGTTCTGGTACTCGAAAAGTAAAACCATCATTCCCATACGTCATGGTCCGCCATTTTTCTGCTAACACGAGAAAAAGTCCAGATAATGAAAGAGTTAGCATGGCATAAAAATGACTTTTCAATCGAAGCGTGAGTAATCCAACAACGAAACTAACAACAGCTGTAAGGGTAATCGTAGTCAAAACTGCCAAAAAGAAGTAGGACATGGTTGGCTCAAACCTCTTCATAAAGATCCCCATTGAATAGGCGCCAATTCCAAAAAACATGGCATGACCAAAAGAGACAATTCCCGTAAAGCCTAGTAATAGGTCATAACTCATCGCAAAAATAGAAAAAACAAACACCTGTGTTAATAAGATAAATAAGTTTCTAGATTCATAAACAAACGGCAATAGGAGAAGAAAAGCCGCAACGACTAACACGATGGCTGTCATCCTATTTCCCTGCAAAAACCTCAATGTATTCACCCCTTTGCCCCGAATAGACCCTGAGGCCGAATAATTAACACAATCGCCATTAGGAGCATATTAACAGCGAGGGAAAGATCCGGAACATAATAAGCCATAAAAGACCCGGAGAGCCCAACTAAAATAGCAGCTAAAACGGAGCCTTTAAAATTGCCCATTCCTCCAATCACGACAACGATGAAGGCTAAAATAGCAAACTCCATCCCCATACCCGCATGAATGACCCCAGAGTAAGGTCCGAGCAAGACGCCTCCAAGTGCCGCCATCCCAGCTCCAATCATGAAAACAAACATAAACACACGTTGAATGTTGATTCCAAGTGCTTGAACCATTTCTTTATTCATAACACCTGCCCTGACAACCAAGCCGATTTTGGTTTTCTTGAGTAAATATTGCACTCCGGCAAAAATAAGAAATCCTACTAAAATAATAAATACTCGGTATTTAATGATAATGACGCCGCCTAGCTCCCAGCTACCCTTCAAATAATCAGGAGGTGAAGCTGTTAGTTGATTCGGCCCCCAAATGACCTTCAACATCTCAGACAATACAAGCATGAGACCTAACGTAATCAAGATTTGCTGCACATGATTTCCGTAAACTGGCTTGATAATCCACTTTTCTATTATTATTCCTAGCAAAAATCCGGTAACGATTGCACCCAGAATTCCAATGAGAAAGCTGCCAGTTTGGGAATAAATCCAAAGACCACTATATGCGCCCCAGGCAAATAATCCGCCATGTGCAAAATTTAGAACATCCATTAAACCAAAGATTAAGGTTAAACCTGCTGCTAATAAAAAAATCAGCATCCCTGTGGCCAAACCATTCAGGGCTAAATTCATGAATAAGTCCACGAAGAACTTCCTCCTTCCTTAGGCAATTCCTAAGTACTTCCGTTTCATCTCTTCATCTTCCTTTAATTGCTTCATATTGCCATGGCTAACAGACCTTCCATCATCAATAATGTAAAAACAATCACCAATGGTACTAGCCATCATAAAATTTTGTTCTACTAATACAATGGTGGTTTGTTCCTTCATTTGTAAAATGGACTCCATCACTTTTTCTACTACGATTGGCGCTAAGCCCTTGCTCGGTTCATCAATTAATAAGAGCTCGTTTTCATTCACATACGCTCTAGCAATAGACAACATTTGCTTTTGCCCTCCGCTAAGTAACCCACCTGGTTTTTTCCAGAATTTCTTTAAGTCAGGAAACAGGTTTAAAATATAGTCCATCCGTTTTGATGTTTCCTCGTTCTCTTTCTGAATGGCTACCTTCATGTTTTCTTCAACGGTTAAACCAGCAAATATTCCTTGGTCCTCAGGCACATAGCCGATCCCCTTTTGGGCTATCGTATAGGTGGGCAGGGTCTGAATGGGTTCACCATTAAAAACAATGCTCCCCTTTGATGCTGGATTGAGGCCCATGATCGTACGTAATGTTGTTGTTTTCCCTGCACCATTTCTCCCGAGAAGCACGGTCACTTCGCCTTTTTTCACCTCTAAGGAAACGCCTTGGAGAATGTGGTATTGTCCGATAAACGTTTCCACTCCATTAAGCTTCAATAGGTCGTTCATCAAATTGACCTCCTAAATATGCGGACTGCACCGTATCGTTTTTCATGATTTCTTCAGGGGTTCCGTCAGCAAGGAGCCTGCCATTAAATAGGACCATTACCGAATCAGATAAATCGAGAATCATATCCATTTTGTGCTCAATCAAGATGATGGTTCGGTTTCCTTGTTCCTTAATTCGTTTGATCACTTCTAATATGGCTGGAACTTCTTCGAGAGACATCCCTGCTGTAGGTTCATCTAATAAGAGGACCTCCGTTTCAAGAGCCAGCAGCATGGCAATTTCTAGTTTCCGTTTTTCACCATGTGCAAGATTACTAGCTAATGAATCCTTTTTATCATCCAAAAGCACGAGCTTTAGCCACTCTAATGCCCGCTTTTCAAAGGTTCGATACTTTTTATAATGAAACACCATTTGATACCGAACTCCCGACTGGGATTGAACGGCTAATCGGACATTCTCTAAGACAGTTAGGCTCGGAAATACATTGGTAATTTGGAAGGAACGACCAATCCCAGCTCTCGTCCGATTTGTCGGGGAGTAACGTGTAATGTCTTTCCCGCGGAAGAGAATTTTTCCATTTGTGGGTGTCAATTGGCCGCTAAGTAGATTAAAAAATGTTGTTTTCCCTGCCCCATTGGGACCAATGATGGATTTAAAGTGCTTTTCTGGGATGCTAATACTAACGGAATCGACAGCTGTATGACCACCAAAGCGTATGGATAAATCACTTGTTTCTAAAAGAGTTGCCATCTGTTTCACCACCTCTATTTGCTAAAAATAAGGAAGAGGGTGACCGGTAATAAATTCGGTCAGACCCTCGTCGTTTTTATTAATGGAGCAGACTCGCTTCTTCTTGTTTGATATGCATTACTTGTTACGAATTGGCGGAGCTGTTTCCTCTGGAGATAATTCTCGAATTAATACTGGCACAGGATATGGAACGCCATCTTTCTTTTCTAATTTAATGGCGTACAAGGTTTGCAGTGCCTGGTGATCCTCTTTACGGTAAGTCATTTTGCCTTTCGGTGTGTCAAAGCTCATACCTTCCATTGTTTGAATCAACTTATCAGAATCTGCCTCACCATTTGTTTTCTTTAATGCTTCAACAATGGAAATGGCAGCACTCATCCCACCAGGCGTAAATAAATCCGGAACATCGCCGTTAAAACGTTTCTTATGCTCAGAAACGAGCCAATCATTGATTTTATTTTTCGGCAGATCATGGTAATAAACAGTGAAACCTTCCATACCAATGAGTGGTTCCATTGTTGATAAGGCAGCAATATCAGGTGCGCCAGTAGAAATCTTGATTCCTTTTTCTTGAACCTTCATATCGGCAATTTGCTTCCACGGGGAGTTGGCGCCAGCCCATACAACAAATAGGTAATCTGGTTTTGCGTCAACAATTTTTTGTATGTTAGAAGTGAAGTCTGTAGCAGCAGGATCTGCATACTCTTCCTTCACAATCTCTGCGCCAAGCTTTTTCGCTGCTTCTTTAAAGGCAGCCACTCCATCACGACCAAAGGCATAATCAGGAGCAAGTGTAGCAATTTTCACACCCTTCTTTGCAATAGCCGCTGCACCGGCAACGGCATCCTGAGAGGAATTACGTGCGGAATGGAAAATATACTTATTAAACTCTGAACCTGTAATACTATCAGCCGCAGCTGGTTCAACAACCATGATTTTTTGATATTCTTCTGCCAGCGGGAGCACGGCTAACGTATCTGCTGAACTTGAGGATCCAACAAGGAAGTCTACCTTATCTTCCTCTAATAGCTTTGTTGCTTTTTGAACTGCAACTTCAGGTTTTGTTTCTGTGTCCTCAACAATGAATTCGATTTTATGACCAGCAACCTCCATTTTTCCTTCCGTTGCATAATCAAGCCCTAACTCAAAGCCTCGAAGTGTTTGTTTTCCGTATGCTTCTAACGCACCTGTCTTAGAGGCAAGAACCCCAATCTTAATTGGTTCTTTACTTTCTGTCTTTTCTCCACCCTTTTCATTTGACTCAGATGATGACTTGTCGGAGCTGCACGCACTGGCAAATACCATCATAAAAATAAGTAATCCTAATAAGGCCCATCTTCCTTTGTTTCCCTTCACTCTTTTTCCCCCTTAAAATAGTTATTCACAAACTGGCAAAGCTTTGATTTTAGGATAAAATACGGGAGTTACATGCAAGTTACAAATCCGTTTTAATATAAAAATAGGGCATTGGCTCATTTTCAAACAGTATTGGCTCATTTTCACGCGACATTGGCTCAATTTCTAACAGTATTGGCCCATTTTTACGAGGCATTGGCCCATTTTTCGGAGTTATTGGCCATTTTACCATTTAAAAGTAAATCTCTCTTCCAAAAATTACTTTTTCTTAAAAAAAGAACAGCCCTATATATTAAGGCTGCTCAATTGGATTGATGATGCTTTGTGATTCAATAATCATTTCGTACATATGCTTCGTCGGTTCTAATGGAGACACACCGAGCTCTTCCTCCAGTACTTCTGTGCATTTTTGAAACCACTTCATCGCTTGTGGACGATTGTTTTTTCGATAATAACAATACATCAGTAAACGATAAGCTTCTTCCCAGGTCCGGTCACGCTCTAAAATTTTTTCACACCAGTAAATGGCCGTATCATAGCTTTCTCTTCGGACCATTAACTGGGCCATTTTTTCAGCACCTCGTAAAAAATATACGAGCATACTTTCTCTTTTACTAATACACCAATCTTCATAGCGTCGGTCAGGTAAATATTCTCCTTGATAATGGGTTAAGCCCTTATCTAAAAAATAAACAACCTTATCAAAGTTAGTCTCATTTAATCCATCCTGAATACAGGACTGAAATTCAGTCGTATCCAATTCGATGACCGCCTGCGGGTTTAACCCATAAAACATTCCTTCTCTTATGATAAAAAAAGGAGCAGCCCTTGCTTTTCTTGTTGGTTCTAATACATGATGAAGACTGTTTAATGCCACTTTAAAATCACGGTCCGCACTTTTTTTATCATGGTTAGGCCAGAGAACCTGGATTATTTCATCCTTCGCCATCGGCTCACTAACTGTAATAAGTAACTGAAACAATTCTTTCGCTTTTTCTCTGGGCCAATCCTTGTCAACTACCTCCTTCTCACCAAGCCAAACCTTAAATTGACCAAGTGTCTGAACTCTTAGTGAATACCCAGGATGTGAGTCGATTATGGCTACACCCATATTCTGAAGAATTTTCGTCACATATGGTTGATGAATTTCTTCTTTTATCGCCTCCAATAATAAGGGGACAAATACTTGTAGATCCCTCGGACTAAAGACCGATCTTTTATGTAAGAAAAATTCATACTCGTTACTCTGCACGACATTTAGAAAATCAGTTATACTCTTCCTAAAATCTTCCGTTCTTTTCTGTACATAATAAACATGAGACATCCAGAAATGACTTAACATCAGTCCAAAATAATCCTCACATAGTAAAAATAATGACTGGGTTTTTTCAAGATAGTGATGTGCCTTCGGCAAACGATCATTATAAATACAGGTAATCCCCATACACAAAGTAATAAGTGCTGACAGCCATACATCATGAACCTTTTCTGTTTCCTGAAGGGCTATTCCCCCTGCCTCCAAAGCCCGTTCCAGCTCACCTCTTGTTCCATATAAAATACAGAGCCCCATAAGCGGCTCCGCTTTACCGCGATCCACATTAAGCTGCGCCATAATATCTAATGCGGTTTGGTAACAGGTTTCTGCTAGATTTAAATCATATTTATTTAACACTTGTACGGCATGCCCCATACGAATCCAGCCACAGGCTTCAACAAATGGCGCATTTAAGTTTATACCTTGCTGAATTCCGGCTTGGGCTAGCTCCTTCGCCTTTATCCCTTCTCCTGTAAAGGCTTCGATGAGGGAAAGTAATAAATCGGTTTCACGGTGCGCTTGCGGCAAGGAGGCAACATTTGTCCCATTCAGCTCTCCTTTTTTTGAATAAAGCGCTTTCTTCGCTTGTTCAAAACGACCGGTTCGTAGATATAATCTAGCTTCTAAATTTCCATCCAAGCTGTCCAGCATCGATTCCTTCGTCTTTTTTATCCACTTTTCTGCTTCAGACGATTTACCTGAGTTTAATAGATTCTCAGAAAGTAAGTGATAGAGTTTCCCCTTTTCCTCCGCTGAACTCATAGTTTTCTCTCGAAAAGTAATTGCTTCATATAAAAATTTTTCTGCGAGCTGCGGTTGTATCGTATCTAAATAGATTTTGGCTTTTCC
The DNA here is from genome assembly GCF_030915525.1 of Neobacillus sp. PS2-9. Taxonomy (NCBI): domain Bacteria; kingdom Bacillati; phylum Bacillota; class Bacilli; order Caryophanales; family Bacillaceae; genus Neobacillus; species Neobacillus sp. PS2-9. The sequence goes on along the minus strand of NZ_CP133269.1, from coordinate 1,228,082 downwards.
TTCTAACGCCCTGCTCATGCCCAAATAGTCCTGCTTTTTCTCAGCACCGGCGAAGGTTTTGCTGTAACACTCCTCGGCCTCTTGGTACTGAGATCGGTAACGATACACCTCTGCTTTTAGAAACCAAAGGAGATAATAGGCTTGCATTTCCACTTCTGGAACCATTCTTAGCTGATCAAATAAGCTATCTAATTTGCCACTTTCAAGCATTCTTAATCCATTCTCCTGAAGAATAGAAGCAATCGCTTTATAGTGGTTAATTTTTTTATAGTGGTGAAGGGCTTCCTCCCATAATTCTCGTTTTTCATAAAAACGAGCTGCTCTTTCGTGAAGCATAGCATAATTAGATGGATTGTTTTTTTGGAGGGACTCTTCTAAGAATTCTTTAAAAAGTGCATGATACCGGTAATGGCTCAACCCTACCTTTTGTATAAATAAATTTCTTTCTTTTAATTGCTCTAGCATTCCAGAGGCGCCTTGAAGCCCAATCACCTCATCACAAATTTCTTCTTCTATTTCATCAAAGATCGAGGTCTGCTCTAAAAACTGTTGGATGATTGGAGGCTGTTTTGAGAAGACTTCCATCACTAAGTATTGGAATAAATCTTGAAGTGAATGTGAGGAGTGGTCAAAAAGATCCGAAATGCCTTGTGAAAGAGGAATTTGCTGTGCAATCATGCATAAAGCAATCACCCATCCCTCTGTCATTTGATAAATCGTTTGTAAATGGCTTGCCTCAATATCTAATCCATAAAGGTCGGTTAATAGCATTTCCATTTCATCGAGGGTTAGGACCAAGTCTTCCTTCGTGATTTCTAGTAATTGCCCACATACCTTCATTTTTGTCAAATGCTTCCATCCTGGTCTACTTCGGCTGGAAATAACAATATGTAAATTGGAAGGGATGTGTTCAAGCAGTTTCTCTATCCAGCTATTAATCGTATAGGAATGTTCTATTTGATGGAAGTCATCTAAGATCAATGTTAATTCAGTTGAGATGGAAAGGACTTCATTTATAAAAAGTGAACATAATATACTGAGTTCCTCTGCACGAATATAACGGTCCATTGTATCAATATAATTCGATAGTTCCATTCCGAATTCAGGGACAGCTCGGCGAATGGAATGGATGACATAGGAAAGGAATGGCAGGATGTCGTCATCCATTGGCGAGATGGAGTACCAACATCCTTGTACGGCTTCGTCTCTCATAAATAAAGCAAGCGCCGTACTTTTTCCAAAACCTGCACCCGAATGAATGATGGTCAAAGGGTAGTCAGGAATCTTCTTCATTTTCTGTGTTAGTTTTGCTCTTCTAATAAATTCATCCTTCACTGCAGGGATTCGTAGTTTTGTTTCAATAATTGGTAGCTTCAATTTATGAGACCCCCTCTCTTTTTCGCAATATTTACACTATTTTACCATATAGTGAGTCATAAGTGTACGAGTAAGGAGAAACAAATAAGGAGCATATTTATTCAGTGTAAATCATTTTCCGAGTCATTCCGCCATCTATGACTAAATTAATACCAGTAACAAAATCATTTTCATATTCTGCTAAATAGAGACAGGCACGTGCGATATCGCTAGGTTTGCCTACACGTTTAGATAGATGCTGTTCATGATCGAGTTCCGATAGTTCTGACTCGTCTCCGGTATGAATCCAGCCTGGAGAAATGGCATTAACTGTAATTCTATCGTTACTAAATGAAGCAGCCATTGCATGGGTTATTGCGGTAATTCCACCTTTCGTTGCGGCGTATGCTTCTGAATTTGGCTCTGACATAATGGCTCTAGTGGATGCGATGTTTACAATGGATCCCCCTCCTTCGTTCTCTCTCATATACTTAGCCGCCTCCCTCGAGCAAAGGAAAACACTTCGCAAATTGGTATCGATGATATCGTCCCACTCTTCTATAGATAACTCATAGGGGGATTTAAACACACTCTTCCCGGCATTATTAATTAATATATCGATGGTTCCATATGTATTCTTGGTCGTTTCAAATAGGTGAATAATGTCCTTTTCCGATTTTACATCTGTTTTCACAAATTTTACTTCTGCTCCATTGTTTCTTAATTCGTGAGCGGTCATGTTCCCTGACTCAGAGTCTACATCCGCTATAACTACCTTTGCACCTTTTTCAGCAAAGGCGGATGCCACACCACGTCCAATTCCATTTGCCGCACCTGTGATCACAACTACCTTATTTATAAAATCCATTTGTCAACCATCCCTTCTTTTTTATAACTAAGCTTATTCCCATATGATATACGGAAATTTCAAGTAATAAAATAGGGCCTGCTTGAAAAAACTAAACAGATAATAGAGGGTTATCTCCTCAGTTAATTGGAGTGTTTAATATTGTCCATTAAGAAAAAGATTCCGCTACTTTTTTGCCTATTAGTTTTCTTGATTCTACTATGCAATAATACCTTTCATTATGTTCGTTCGAAAAGTCAGTTACTCAATTATAACGAGAAAGAAATCGAAATGATTATTAAAGAGGTCTCCTTCCAAGTAGAGAAAACAAAGGAAGGTTCGCTTTATGTGGAGGATATTCTAGGTAGAGACCTTAGAATAGCTTCACTAGCAATCAAACAAAAGCTCCCCCCAAACTACCAAGACATAAGCAATGAACAGTTAACATCATTAGCTAAAGAGGTAGGAGTATCCCATATTACATTATTAGCCAAAACGCCAGATGACATTATCGGCGTAAAATCCTCCGACCCTGAAGAAATTAACATGTCTACTAAGGACTGGGGCTATTGGTATGATGCCTATCAACAATTGTTCGCTATAACTCCTGTTTCCGTTGGTAAAGGGTTAACCTTACAGGATTATTGGTCTGGTCCAATAGAAATTGCGTCCTCCGACCCCGAACATATCGATAAATGGGGCTACTATTTTGATGGGTCTACCAATTACATCATTAACCCTTATTTTAGAGACAATGAAGTGTTAGAATACGAGGAAAGATTCGGACCTGGGAAGGTAATCGAAGGTTTCATTAAAGAACGGGGAGTTTTGGAACTATCCGTCATCAATCCTAAAAACTTTGGTAAAAAAAGTGAAGTG